>JAKPQQ010000064.1 GCA_029557215.1 Fibrobacterota bacterium
TGGGGCCCAACGGTTCGGGAAAGAGCACGTTGTCGCAAGTCCTGGCGGGGCATCCCGGCTACACGATCACGGCCGGTGAAATCGCCTACAAAGGCCGGAATCTCCTGGAAATGGAGCCCGAGATCCGTTCCCGCGAAGGGATGTTCGTGGCGTTCCAGTATCCGGTCGAGATCCCGGGCCTGGCCAACAACTACTTCCTGCGCACGGCATTGAACGAGCATCGCAAGCACAAGGGCATGCCCGAATTGGATGGCGGCGCCTTCCTGAAGCTCGTGCGGGAAAAGATGAAGCTTGTCCATATGGATCCCGCCTTGATCTCGCGTTCGCTCAACGACGGGTTTTCCGGTGGCCAGAAGAAGCGCAACGAAGTCCTGCAGATGCTGTTGCTGGAACCGGAACTGGCCTTGCTGGACGAGACGGATTCCGGCCTGGACATCGACGCCTTGCGGGATTGCGCCGAAGGCGTGAACACCTTGCGCTCCCCCGAACGCGGATTCGTGGTGGTCACCCACTACCAGCGCCTGCTCGACTACATCCAACCCGATTTCGTCCACGTCCTGTACAAGGGCAGCATCATCCATTCCGGCGGCAAAGAGCTGGCGCTCGAACTCGAAGAGAAGGGCTACGAGTGGCTCACGGCGGGTGCCCAGTGACGAGCCCCGTCGCCGCCCCCGAGTGGTTGCAGAGAATGCGCCAGGAGGCCGCCGTGGTTTCCGGCACGCAGCTCGGAACCCAGGCCCGCGAAGATTGGCTCTACACGGCCCCGAAGGATCTGCTGCCTTCCACCGCGATCGCCGATCCGGACGAGATCCGACGGATCGTCGCGACCAACGCGTTGCCCGACGCCTGGCAGGTGCTCGTGTTCGTGGGCGGGGTCTTCTCGCCGGAACTTTCGCGGACCGCTCCCGAATCCTCCGGAATCGTGGTCGAGCCCATGGCGGTCGCGTTGGATCTGCATCCCGGCGACCTGTTCGCCCGTCTGGGGCGCTCCGACGCCGAAGACGGCATCTTCCTGGCGATGGATCGCGAGCGATGGACCGACGGGACCTTCGTGCGGGTCGGAGCCGACCAGAAAACGTCCGGAACCGTCCAGATCCTGGAAGTCGGATCGGGGACGTCCTGGCTGCGCCATCTGGTCCTGCTGGGCGAAGGCGCGTCGGCGTCGATCGTGGAAACCCACGTGTCGCCGGAATCGACCACCATCGCGGCGCATTCGGTGACGGAAGTCCGCCTGGCTCCCGGCGCGAACCTGTCGCATGTGCGTCTGCGGTCGCATGGGGCGGGCGGGCACCACTACGGCGCCTTGCTCGCGAGCCTGGAGTCCCGCGCTCGCCTGGAGTCGCGTTCGTTCGCCTTCGGGGGGGCATTGGCCCGCGACGACTACCAGGTTTCGCTGGATGCTCCTGACGCGTTCGCCCTGCTGCACGGGCTGGTCAAGACGCGCGGCACGGAGAAGGCCGATCTATCGGTCAAGCTGCGCCACGCTTCGCCCGACTGCCAATCCGACCAGTCGTTCAAGATGCTGGCCGACGACAGGTCGCAGGCCAACTTCCACGGCGCCGTCTACGTGGACCGCGACGCCCAGCGCACCGCCGCCCGCCAGTCCAACAGGAACCTCCTGCTGTCGCGCGAGGCCAGCGTCAATTCCCGTCCGCAACTGGAGATCCTGGCCGACGATGTCAAGTGCTCGCACGGTTCGGCCACCGGCAGGCTCGACGAAAAGGCGCTCCGGTTCCTGCGCATGCGAGGTTTGTCGGAATCCGGCGCTCGCGCCCTGCTCGTGCGCGCCTTCGCCGGCGAAATGGTCCTGCCCCTTCCGGAAGGCGATCTCCGCGATCGCGTCGACTCCCTGCTGGGAGGCGAATGATGCCGGTCTTCGACGCCGGCGAGATCGCTTCGATCCGGTCGCGGTTCCCGATCCTGTCGCGGACCGTGCACGGCAAGCCCCTGGTGTACCTGGACAACGCCGCCACCAGCCAGATGCCGGAATCCGTCATCCAGGCCGTGTCCGAGTTCGATCGCACCAGGCACGCCAACGTCCATCGCGGCGTCCACAAGCTGTCGCAGGAAGCCACCGACGTCCACGAAGGCTCGCGCGACCGCCTGGCGAAGTTCCTGAACGCCCGCCGCCGCGAAGAGATCGTGCTCACCAAGGGCGCGACCGAATCGATCAACCTGGTGGCGCATGCCTGGGGGCGCCGGAATCTGCGCTCCGGCGACGTGGTGCTGGTGTCGGAACTGGAGCACCACGCGAACATCGTCCCGTGGCAGATCGTCGGTTCCGAGAATGGTTCGATCGTCGTGCCCATTCCCGCCCTCGACGACGGCAGCCTCGATCAGGATGCGTTCCAAAAATTGCTCGATGGCGCCAAGGGGCCCGTCAAGCTGCTGGCCGTCCAGCATGTTTCCAATGCGTTGGGTACCATCCATCCCGTCAAGGAGATGGTGGCCGCGGCCAGATCGCGCGGCATCGCCACGTTGGTCGACGGTGCCCAGTCGGTGCCGCACATGCCGGTGGACGTCCAGGACCTGGACTGCGATTTCCTGGCCTTTTCCGGCCACAAGATGCACGGCCCGACGGGCACAGGCGTGCTGTACGGCCGCTACGAGGTCCTGGAGCGACTCCCTCCGTGGATGGGCGGCGGCGACATGATCGACAAGGTGTCGTTTTCCGGAACCACGTTCCACGAGGTGCCGTGGCGCTTCGAGGCGGGAACCCCCAACTTCACGGGTGCGGCGGGGTTCGCCGCGGCGCTCGACTTCCTGGAAGAGATCGGGATGGACAGGATCCACGCCCGCGAGGCGGAGCTTGTCGCCTTCGCCCACCGGGAATTGTCCGGGATCCCGGGGTTGCGGATCCTGGGCACTCATCCAGACAAGGCCGGGGTCGTGTCGTTCGTCATGGAAGGGATCCACCACTACGACGCCGGGATGTTCCTGGACCAGATGGGCATCGCGGTGCGCACCGGCCACCATTGCGCGCAGCCCGCCATGGAGCGCTACGGCGTGACGGGCACCATCCGCGCCTCGTTCGCCATCTTCACCACCGAATCCGAAATCGAGGCCTTGGCCGCCGGCGTCCGCCGCGTCCAGAAGGTCCTGGGAGGCTGACGCATGTCCGTGATCCAGGAGCGCGAAGACGAGATCGTCGAGGAATTCTCGATGTTCGACGAGTGGCTGGACAAGTACCAGCACATCATCGAAATGGGTCAAAAATTGACTGGCATCGACGAGGCCTTCCGCACCGACGACTACAAGGTCAAGGGATGCCAGTCGCAGGTGTGGTTGCAGCCCGGCATCGAAAACGGGGTGGTGGTGTTCAAGGCGGATTCCGACGCGGCCATCACCAAAGGCCTGGTGGCCCTCATGGTGCGCGTGCTCAGCGGAGCGCCCGCCAAGGAGATCGCCGATGCGCCGCTGGAGTTCCTGGAAAGGATCGGGTTGCGCGAGCACCTGTCGCCCACGCGTTCCAACGGACTGGTGAGCATGGTCAAGCAGATGAAACTCTACGCCGCCGCCTACGCGAGCCAGGAGGCCCATCATGGCTGAGTCGCCCGAAGACGCGCTCCTTCGCGAGAAGGTGATCGAGACGCTCCGGACCGTGAAGGATCCGGAGATCCCGGTGAACATCTACGATCTGGGACTCATCATCGAGATCGAGATCGCGCCGTTCTCCATCGTCAACATCAAGATGACCCTCACCGCGCCCGCGTGCCCGGTGGCCGACTCGATCGTCGCCGAGGTGCAGGACAAGCTCAACTCCATCCCCGAGGCGTCGGGCGCCTACGTGGAGCTGGTGTGGGAGCCCGTGTGGACCAGGGAACGCATGTCCGAAGAAGCGAGATTGGAGCTGAACCTGGACTGAGCGTCATTTCGGGGGTGAGGTGTCGCTCGCATCCCGCGTTGCGTCGGGGGGCTCCTGCTCGCGACGGGGCCACCAGGAACGCATGGCTGGGCGTTTGTGACCGCCATCACGCATTTCCTGACAGCCCGAGTTCGGCACCGTAGGTTTGACGTACCCCGATCTTCGTGCATCGAGTCCAGGTCGTCGCGACTCCCCTGAGCGGCGGCCTGGGCTCTCCCCTCCGGCATGGCTTCAGCGCAGCAGCTTCGAGACCGCGTCTCCCGCGCGGGTGCGAAGCCGGGCGATGTAGACCCCCGACGGTTCCCGGCCCAGGTCGATGCGGATTCCGTCTTCCGCGCGTCGTTCCAGGACCAGGCGTCCCGTCGCGCTCCGGATCTCCCAGCGCGCGTCGGGATCCACGGATTGCGTCAGCAGGAATTGTCCTGGTGTTCCCGGGATCGCCGCGATTCTCCAATCCTTCGCCGCCAACCTTTCCGCGATCGAGGACGATCCCGTCTGGTACACCCGCACGTAGTCGACCTCGTAGACCATCGGGAACTTCGCGTTGGCGGGGCTTCCGCCGTTGGATCCGATCGCGAGGTTCAGCAGGATGTACTGGGGGCGGTCCTTGAACGGGTTCGTGCCGTCGTTGTTCCGGGTGTTGGCCAGCGACGCCGCGTTCATGATCGTGTTGTCCAAGGACAGCACGATCGAATCCTTGGTCCAGTCCATGGTCCACACGTGGAATTTCTTCACCCAGTCGGGGTCCTTGGACGTGAAGCTGGAAAGGGTTCTGGTCTTGGAATTCCATGCGGCGTTCCAACGTGTCGCGGTACCCCAGGCCAGGTTCGCGTGGAACAGGGGAGTGGTCCCCGATGGATAGAATTCCATGATGTCCACTTCGCCGTTGGTTGGCCATTCGCCTCGGGTCCCCAAGGTCCAGATGGCGGGCCAGGATCCCATCTGGGCATCCAGCCGGGCGCGGACCTCCACACGGCCGAACTGCCAGGTCTTGCGTCCCGACGTCGTGATGCTGGACGACGTGTATTCGGCGTATTGGCGGTTGGTCTTCCAGCTGGAGCTGCCGGCGGAATAGTTGGGGTTCCTCACCCGCTCCTTGCGCCCCTCGATCCGCAGAGCGCCGTTCTTGCAGGCGGCGTTCCGCGATTGGTACCACTGCAGCTCCTCGTTGCGCGCGAAGCCGCTTTCGCTCGACCAGAATTTGGGATCGGGCCGGCCGTCGATGGCGAACTCGTCGTTCCAGAAAAGCTTCATGCCGGCGCGGGCGGGTGGCGCGTCGGTGTCGGGAAGCAGCGGATCGGCCGCGAGTCCGATCGCGGCGCACCAGATCGGAAGAATCGCCGCGAAGGAAGGGTGCGGACCCATGTGTCGTTTCCGTTCTGAAATGGGTGGAGTTCGAACCACTGGAATATCGGCCGGGTTCACCGAATCGGGCTTGCCGATCCGCGAGGAAATGTTGAATCCCGTTGCCATCGAAGTCACCGATCGCGGCGGGGCCCTGATTCTTCTGACCTATCTTTTCCGGTCTCTTCCGATCCACACATTTCAACAGGACGATGCCGATGCTCAAGAAGCCTGCCGCCAAGAAGCCCGCCAAGAAGGCGGCGACCAAGCCGGTCGCCAAGAAGGCCGTCGCGCCCGAATCCCAGGATGGATTCAAGCTGTTCAACGGCAAGCGCCTCAAGAAGGTCTGCCTCGCCTACTCGGGCGGCCTGGATACGTCCATCATGATCACCTGGCTCAAGGAGACCTACGGCTGCGAAGTCGTGGCGTTCGCCGCCGATGTGGGCCAGGGCAAGGTGGAAACCGCCCCCCTCATGCGCAAGGCCAAGGCGACAGGCGCTGTCAAGTGCATCGTGGCCGACCTCCGCAAGGAATTCCTGGAAGACTACGTGTGGCCCACGCTGCGCGCTGGCGCCAAGTACGAATCGGTCTACCTGCTGGGCACTTCGTTCGCGCGCCCCGTGATCGCCAAGCACCAGGTGCTCACCGCGCTGGCCGAAGGCTGCGACGCGGTCGCCCACGGCGCCACCGGCAAGGGCAACGACCAGGTCCGCTTCGAGCTCACGTTCCAGGCGATGGCTCCGCAGCTGGCCATCGTGGCCCCCTGGAAGGACCCGAACTGGAAGATCACCTCGCGCGAAGAGGCGATCGACTACGCCGAAGCCAAGGGCATCGAGCTCACCGTCACCAAGAAGAAGATCTATTCGGAAGACGCCAATCTCTGGCATGTCTCGCACGAGGGCGGCAAGCTCGAGCACCCCGAGCAGGAGCACGGCTTCGAGATGCTTCGCTGGACCGTTCCTCCCGAAAAGGCTCCGGCCAAGGCGGAATACGTCACGGTCGACTTCGAGAAGGGCACGCCGGTGGGTGTCAACGGCAAGCGCATGGACGCGGTCGCGCTGCTGGAGGCTTTGAACAAGGTCGGCGCCAAGCACGGCGTGGGCCTGGTCGACATGGTCGAAAACCGTCTGGTCGGCATGAAGAGCCGCGGCGTCTACGAGACTCCGGGAGGCGCCATCCTGTACGCCGCCCACGAGTGGTTGGAACAGCTGGTGCTGGATCGCGACACCCTGCGCGAAAAGCGCCGCGTGGCCGACGTCTACGCCGACATCGTCTACGACGGACGCTGGTTCGCTCCGCTGCGCCAGGCGCTCGACGCCTTCGTGAACGAGACCCAGAAGGTCGTGTCGGGATCCGTCAAGCTCAAGCTCTACAAGGGCAACATCATCCTGGCCGGCATGGACTCGCCCTGGAGCCTCTACGATCCCGATCTGGGCGGCTTCTCGGACGTGCCCACCTACGACCAGAAGGACGCGATGGGCTTCATCCGCTGCTATGGCCTGCCCATGAAGGTGCGGCATATGCTGCTGGGCAAGAAGACGCCTGTCAAGTTTTAACCCGTTCGGGGCGATTCATGAATCGCCCCTACGTCGGTTAAAATTGGTCGGTTGAATGTCGACGACCACCCCGCCCGGGTGGTCGTTTTCGTTTTCTGTCACGACATCGTTTGGGCGCCTCCATATCCCTGGTGGGGGCGCATGGCCATACATCCCCACCAGGGATATGGCCGGGCCGCTGCGGGCTGCGGCTATCCGCCTCGGCCGTGCCGGTTGGTCGCCATTGTTCGGGGCGAGGCATGCCATCGCCCCTACGAACGACAACCGCCACGGCGCTTCGCCCCTCCGTGTCCCTGGCGCGTGGTTTTGCACCTTTCCTGCTATGCCATTTTCCTCTCGTCGCGATGCTGGTGTGGTGCTGCCTTGCGCCGGATCCGGGACCCGGGTCGGCTCCGATCGCCCCAAGCAATTCCTGGATCTTGGATCCAAACCGGTCTTCCACTGGGCGCTGTCCGCGTTCTTGGCCCATGAGCGCGTGGCCGCGGTGGTCCTGGTCGTTTCGCCCGGCGAACTCGAACCCCAGGAGGCGGCGCTTGCTCGGACCGGGTTCGAACCTCACCTGGCGGCGGGGCGTTTGCGGTTGGCGGTGGGTGGCGCCGAACGCTGGGAATCGGTCCGCAACGGCGTGGTCACCTTGCCCGCGCATTGCAGGGTGGTGGCCATCCACGATGTCGCGCGTCCGTTCGTGGAGCCTTCCGATATCGACGCAATCCTTTCCGCCGCCGAATCCGACGGTGCGGCCACCTTGGCGTTGCCCTGTCCCGACACGATCAAATGGGCCGCGAGCTTGCCCGATGCCTCCACATCGGTGGCTCCGCTGGTGGAATCCACCCTCGATCGTCGCCGCGTGTGGCTCACCCAGACCCCGCAGGCGTTCCGGCGCGAAGTCCTGATCGACTGCTACGACCGTCTTCCCATGCGCCAAGATCTGTCGCCCACCGACGAGGCCGGTCTGGCCGAGGCGTTCGGGCACAAGGTCCGCCTGGTCAAGGGCGCCCAGCGCCTCCACAAGATCACCACCGCCGACGACCTCGATTGGGCTCGTTGGACCGCAGGAAAGATTCCGTCATGAACATCCCCTACCGGGTCGGCCAGGGCTTCGACGTCCACAAGCTGGTCCTTGGCCGCAAGTGCATCATCGGCGGGGTGGATATTCCCCATGAGAAGGGGCTTCTGGGGCATTCCGACGCCGATGTCCTCCTGCACGCCATTTCCGACGCGCTGCTGGGGGCCATCGGTTCCGGCGACATCGGGATGCATTTCCCGGATACCGACGAGCGCTGGAAAGGCGCCGATTCGCTCAAGTTGCTGGAGCGCGTGGGCGAGATCGTCCGCGAGGCAGGCTACGAGATCGGGAACGTGCAGGGCACGGTGATTTGCGAGCGTCCCAAAATCCGTCCGCATGTGGAGGCCATGCGCGCCAACATCGCAGGTGCCCTCAAGATCGAGGTCGACCAAGTGGGAATCCAGGGCACCACCACCGAAAAGCTGGGGTTTCCCGGTCGCGGCGAAGGCATCGCGTCCCAAGCGGTCGCGTTGGTCGCGAAGGCCTGAGCGCCGCTCCGGTCAGGCTTCGATCGTCGCGGTCCTGGTGGCGTCGGCGAAAGCGATCTTGACCTTGTCTCCGGCGGCGAGATCCGAGGCATTGACCACCACCTTGCCGGATTCCGTCGAGATGGCCGCGTAGCCGCGCGAGAGCACCTTGAGCGGCGACAACGCCTCCAGGCGACCGGCGATGTTCACCAGCCGCGCCTGGGCTCGTTCGGTCACGCGTGCCTGGGCGCGTTCCATGCGGTCCGACAGCAGGTCGATCGTCTGGTTGGCGCGTTCGATCGGTTGTTCGGGGCGCAACAGGCACGGACGCTTGGCCATCCATTCCAGGCGCTCGCGGCGGCGTTCCACCATGCGCAGGAGCGCGTCGCCGGAACGGTCCAGGTGGTCCGACAGCATGGCCAGCAGGACTTCGCGCTCTTCGCTGACCAGCTCGGCCGCAGCCGAAGGCGTGGGCGCGCGCACATCGGCCGCGAAATCGCACAAAGTGGTGTCGGTTTCGTGGCCCACCGCGGAGATGATGGGGAACGGACAGGCCGCCACCGCCCGGACCACGGCCTCTTCGTTGAAGGCCCAAAGGTCTTCCAGCGATCCGCCGCCACGCGCCACGATCACCACGTCGGAGGCATCTTGCGAGCCTTCCAGCAGGGCGATGCGGCCCAACGCCGCCACCAGGCCGGGAATGGCCTCGGCGCCCTGCACGGGCGCGGGCACCAGCATGAGTTCCAGGTG
The DNA here is from genome assembly GCA_029557215.1 of Fibrobacterota bacterium. Lineage (GTDB taxonomy): Bacteria > Fibrobacterota > Fibrobacteria > UBA5070 > UBA5070 > UBA5070. Next base: position 9,049 of record JAKPQQ010000064.1, read on the forward strand.
CGGCGCTCGGCGCGACAACACGTGCCAGATGTCGTGGAGCACGGCGCCGGTGGGGCTGGTCACCACGGCCACCTTGAACGGATAGGCTGGCAGATCGCGTTTTCTCTCCGCGTCGAACAGGCCTTCGGCGGTCAGTTTTCGGCGCAGCTCTTCCAGCCTCGCCTGCAGATCGCCCTGGCCCGCGGGCTTCATCATGCTGGCCACGAGCTGGTACGATCCGCGCGGTTCGTAGACCGTGATGCGGCCGCTGACCACCACCCGGTCGCCGTCGCGCGGAATCTTGGGCAGGCGCGATGCGGCGTTGCGCCACATGACGCTGGACACCACAGCGCCCTCGTCCTTGAGCGAGAAGTAGAAGTGTCCGCTGGAGTGCAGCTTGGAAGACGACAGTTCGCCTTCCACCAGCACGGCGTCGAAGCCTTCTTCGAGCGTCCCCTTGATGGCGCGGGTCAGCTCGGTGACGGAAAGCGCGTCGCTCAGGAAAGGCGCTCCGCGGCGTCGACGGTGTTGGACAGGAGCAGAGCGATGGTCATCAGGCCCACGCCGCCGGGGACCGGAGTCACGGCCGACGCGACCTGGGTCGCGGCTTCGTACTCCACGTCGCCCACCACGCGATAGCCCTTGGGCGAAGAAGCGTCTTCGACACGGTTGATGCCCACGTCGATCACCACGGCCCCGGGCTTGAGCCACGATGCCTTGACGAATTCGGCTTTGCCGATCGCCGCGACCACGATGTCGGCTTCGCGCACCACGGCCGGGAGATCGGGGGTGCGCGAATGCGCCACCGTGACCGTGGCGTCGCCGAACGCGCCCTTGTGCAAAAGGAGCGAGGCCATGGGGCGGCCCACGATGTCGGAGCGGCCGATCACCACGGCGCGCTTGCCGGCGGTGGGCAGGTCGTAGTGCTTCAGGAGCTGGATCACGCCCCACGGTGTGCAGGGACGGTGCCCGGGGCGGTCCAGCGAAAGCAGACCGACGTTGGTGGGGTGGAACCCGTCCACGTCCTTGGCGGGGTCGATGCAATCCACCACCTTCGCCTCGTCCAACCCTTTGGGCAGAGGCGACTGCACCAGGATGCCATGAACGGAAGGATCGGCGGACAATTTCCGGATATGGGCTTCCAGGTCGGCCTGGGTGGTGGCGGCCGGCAGGCGGAAGGTGCGGGCTTCGATGCCCAGCTCCTTGGCAGCCTTGTCCTTGGAGTTCACGTAGATCTGGCTCGATGGATCTTCGCCCACCAGCGTGACGGAGAGGCACGGCGTGATGCCGCGGGCCTTGAGAGCCTGCACGCGGGGCGCGAGCCCTGCGCGAATCGCTTCGGCGACGGATTTCCCTTCCAGTCGGATCATCTCAAACCTCCGGTAGCCGCTCGGCGAGCGACGATATCTTGCCGCGCAGGGTTTCCAGCTCCTCGCGCGCGGCTTCCAGTTCTTGTCGGGTTTCCATCAGGTCGCCGGCCACCTGCAGCGAGGCGAGCACGGCGATGCGGAAACGGTCGGTTTCGCCCAGCGCGGCGCGGGCCTGCTGGATCTTGTCGTCCACGTAGTGGGCGACCTTCTCGATGGTCTCGGGCGAGGCGTCCGAACGCACGCTGAAGGTCTCGCCGCCGATGGCGACGCGACGGGCGTGGTCCAGGCGAAGCTCGGTCGCGCCGCTCACTCGGACTGGAGACGCTCGATGAGCGATTGCACCCGGCCGGTGGCGGCCTGGATGCGGGCTTCGCGTTCCTGGACTTCGGCGCGGGCGGCCTGGAGGTCGGCGCGAGCGGCATCCGCCTCGGCGCGAGCCTGCTCCAGTTCCAGCTCGAGTTCCTGGTTCTTGGCGCCGCCTTCGGCCTGGAGTCGTTCGACTTCTGCCTTCAGGCGGTTGCGGTCGGCGACCAGCGCGTCGATGCGCTGGGCGAGTTGTTCGAAGAGATCCTGGTCCATATGCGCGGGAAAGGTAAGTCCGCGCGGACGGGTTTTCTCAGTACGCGACCGATCCCGAGAACCAGAACGCCTTCGCCTGGATTTCGGTCTTGGCGCCGAAGGGACGGAAATCGGCCCCGTGGATGGAAAGCCGCGAGCCCTTGGCGTGGTGCAAGGTCAGGATTCCGGCTTCGTCGTCGCCGGTTCCTTCGTAGTACAGACGGATCAGTTCGTCCTCGAATTCGGCGATGCACTTGGACGAGCCCGCCTTCTTGCCGTCCAGTTCGGTGCCGTGGGCGAATTCGCCGACCTCGTCCTCGTAGGTCATCAATTCCATCCAGTCGATCGAATCGATGCGGTAGCCCTCGCCCCAGTCCAGGTGCAAGGTGAGATCGCAATCGGCCGACCCCAGGCGGCGCAGGACCTCCGGCCACGAGAACAGATGGATCACCCCCGCGGCCTCGTATTCCAGGCCGGCGGGCCCCAGGCGCAGCTCGAGGTCGGGAATGCTCTTGTTCTGGATCTTCTTGGCCATCGGTCGTCCATCCTTCGTTGAATCGGGGACAAAGATGCTTTGTTCCACCGCTTGCCGCCAACGAGCATCGAATGTCGGGACCGGGTTCCGATACCGCCCAACCATTTCCGGTTCGGGTGATGCTCAGGACGCGAGTTTGCAGCCGCGGACGGGGGATTCCTTGGGGGCGGGGACCGGTTTCCCGTGGACCACCGAATCCAGCGCGACGGAAAGATCCGGCTCGCCGAAGACGTCGTCGGCGTATTCCGCGGCGCCGCTCCAGCGGACGTTCCCCGAGGCGTCGACGACCGAGGCGTTGGGAACCCGCTTGACGCCCCACTGCTTGGCGAGGATTCCGTTGGTGTCCAGCACCACCTGTCCGCGCAGTTTCTGTTCCTTGAGCCAGCCGCGCCACATCGGGCCGTCCATGTACGATGGGTCGGTGGTCTTGCGCGAGGCCACGTACACGATCCAGACCTTGTTGGAATCCTCCATCCAACGGGATTCGAACATGCGCAGCGCGCCTTCCCAGGCCGAGGCGTCCTGGACGTCGGCGCAAGTGGGATCCAGCCAGACCAACGCACCGGCGCGGCCCTTGAGCGATTCGGAGGAGATCGTGCCTCCGTCGGTGGTGGGAAGCGTCCACGGGGCCATGACGAAATCGGTTTTCGCCACCTGCGACACGCCGGAGCATCCGGCCAAGGCGAGGGCGATCAGGGAAACGGGGAGGATTCTCATTTCAGCTCCAGTCCGATGGGGCAGTGGTCGGACCCCATTTGTTGTGGTTCGTGCCAGCATCGCTTGACGCGGGGCCAGAGGTTTTCCGACACCGCGGCGTAGTCGATCCGCCAGCCGTGGTTCTTGGCGCGCACCCCGGGCCGGTTGGACCACCAGGTGTATTGCGCGGGGACGCCCGGATGGAACCTGCGGAAGCAGTCGGCGAACCCGGCATCGAAATACGATCCCAGCTTTTCGCGCTCCACCGGACGGAATCCGACGCTGTCCTTGTTGCCCACCGGGTCGGCGATGTCGATGGCCTGGTGGCAGATGTTGTAGTCGCCCAGAAAGGCGACATCGAAGCCCTGGGAAGCCCAGTCCGAATGGATCCGACGGACCCTGTCGTAGAATTCCAGCTTGTCCCGGAACGCGTCGTCGGATTTGCCGCCGTTGAACACGTACGACCCGAAGATCTTGAGGTTCCCGATCGTCAGGACCAGGACTCGCCCCTCCCGATCGGCCACGTCCCACCCCATGCCCTTTTGCGCTTCGTACGGGCCCAGCGAGTCGCGCACCCAGGCGGCGACTCCGGAGTACCCTTTTTTGGAGTTGGCGGGAAAGAAAACGGAGCTGTATCCCAGGGTGGAGACCAGGTCGGGATCGAGCTGCTCGGGCTCGGCCCGCAGCTCCTGGATCAGCACGACATCGGCGTCCGACCGGGCGAACCAGTCTCGAAAATGGGTCTTGGCGCAGGCACGCAGACCGTTGACGTTCCAGGAAACGATTTTCACGGACGGAAAGATACCTGTTCGGAAAGCGGAGAACGATCCCCTGCAAACCGGTTTCAGGTGGTATACTGAGGGCTGAACCCAGAAAGGGAGTGTCGCACCCATGCGTCGAATTCCGTCCACTCTGCTTGCTTTTGCCGCCATTTCGGCCCTGGCCACCGGTTGCTCCCGGTCGCCTGCCGAATCCTTCAATACCATCGGATTCCGCGGGATGCGGGTGGTGTTCGTGTCGGATTCAGCCGACGTGATCATCAAGGATCTGTCCGAGCGGGTGCAGAAGGTGTCTGCCATGCCGCGCTCGAGCGCGCCCGAAGTCGCCATCCGCCAGATGGTGGGCAACGCCCTCTACACCTGGGGCGACGGCTGCGGGAGCCAGTACATCCCCAAGCGCGTCACCTGGGACCCCCGCATGGGCCTGGCGCACGCCACCGACGGTTGGAACGTGGGCGATGCGGCCGTGCTGCGCAGCTACACCCGCACCACCAACACCGACTACATCGTGGTCCTGAACCGGGTCAACGTCCGCCGCGGCGACGTGGCCAAGGCCGGCGAAGGCGTGAAGTCCAAGCTGTCGTATTCCGACGTCGCCCTGGACATCTCCATCATCGACGCCAAGGCCGCCAAGCGCGTGTGGCGCTCGCCCGCACAGGCGCGCACCGAGGCCACCGACTCGCTGGAAACGATGGTCCCGCAGGCCTTGGATCTGGCTGTGGACAATTTCTTCGTGTCGCTCCCCGAAGTCCGCCGCTGGGGCTGCCGCACCGTGGGCGATCGGTTCCAGTAAGGCCCGTTCCGCTCCAAAACGAACGAGAAGAAAACGCCTCTCCGGAATCGCCGGGAGGCGTTTTTTGTTCTTGACGGATCCTGTCGGCAATCCCGAGTGCTGGCGATGGATCCTTCCGGGTGCGCTTGGTGGGAATCGGAATGGTAGGATCTCGTCTTGTCCGCCCATGCATGCGGCGGGCGCGTCCTGCCCATCCAATTCCAGATCCACCCGGAGGCATCGATGATCCAGCACGACGATCCGCGGTTCGCCCGTTTCCGCAAGGGCCGGGAATCGAACCTGGTGAACGCGTTCTTCGCGCTGTCGCTTCCCGTCGAGGTGTTCGCGCTCCTGGCGGCGTCGGGATTCCTGGAGGGCGTCGATCTCCTCGCGAACAACTACTGCCGAATCGTCCTGCATCTCGGGATTCCGCTCGTCGCCGCGGCTTGGCTGTGGGCCGGTTCGATCCGTCTTCGGGTCTCGCGGATGGCCGGGAACTTCATGGCGCTGGCCTTGTTCCTCCTGGTTTTGCACGAGGGGTGGCGTCTATATGGAGAACGGCATCCGGGGCGCACTCCCCTGGCCTTGGCGGCCGAGGATTCCGCCATGGAGGGGGCGCCGCGTCGTTAGCGGTTCCCGGGCATGCCTCCCGATGTTCGGGAAAGTTTGATCCTCGCGGACGCGGAACGCGACCTATCCAAGGTCGATGGGGTATGTTTGGGCTTCCGATGGCAAAGAGGGGTAATGTCCTGTGTGGCGATTCGTTCGGGTTTCCGTTGAGTTCTTGGCCGCCTCGATCGCGTTGGCGGCCTGTGCCGCCCAGGTTCCGGTCGTGGAAGACGCTTTGCCCGCGCCCCCGGCGGTGGTGACCGATTCGCTGGGCTGGAACGTGGCGGTCGAGTACGATACCTTCGTCGATGCGCGCGACGGCCAGGTCTACCGGACCATCATGATCGGTCCGCAGCGATGGCTGGCCCAGAACCTCAACTTCGCCGCCGACAGTTCATGGTGCTACGAGCGGCGTTCGGCCAACTGCGCCAAGTACGGGCGGTTGTACCAGTGGAAGGCCGCCTCGACGGCCTGTCCCGAGGGCTGGCATCTTCCCACCGGATTCGAATGGGCCACGATCCTGGGGCGCCTGGATTCCACGCGGCTCATGGCCAAGCTGATTTCCGCCAAGGACTGGGAGATCGGCGACACGACCAAGGTGGGCATGAAGGCGACGCTGTCCAGATGGATCAAGCCCATCCCGCCGCGGTACGTGCGGAAAGTGGAACACGTCGAACCGGCGTGGGTCGCCAGCGACACCCTCGGGTTCCGGGCGCTGCCGGCCGGGATCCGCAGCAAAGGCACCGGCGAATCGGCCGAAGCGTTGACCCTGATGCTCACCCAGAACTCGCAGACCCGCACCTACGGGGTCGAATTCGGCCTGATGGGGAGGTTCGCCTACTTCTGGTCCATGACGGATTTCGACGGGTTCTACACCTGGGGTCCCGACCGCCGCTACGTCCTGTCGGTGATGTCGCGTTCCTACAATTTCGAGAAGTACGGGTTCAGCGTGAGGTGCGTGGAGGACTGAGCGGGCGGCGGCCTCAGGGCCGCCTATTTTCGAGGGCCTCGAGCACGCGCTCCAGTTCTGCATCCAGTCTCGGGAGATCGGACCGCAAGGCGTCCAGGTCGCCCGAGATGGCATCCTCCTCCAACCTGCGCGCGATGCCGCCAAGCGCGTCGGCCCCGATGTTGGCGGAGGCTCCCTTGATCGAGTGGGCCTCCTGCCGGGCGCTGTTCGCGTCTCCCGCCTCGATGCTCGATCGGAGCCGGGATGCGATTCCCGGGCATTCCTTCCGGAAGGCGTCGGCGATCTTCCATGCCAGTTCCTGGTCGCCCATCACCCTCGCGACGAAGGCGGTCCAGTCCAGCGCCTCCGCCTCGGGAGCGGTCCCGCAGCCGTCCTCCCCGGAAATCGGCGCGGAAACCTCTGCCGGTCGTGGCGATCGCGGGAGCCATCTGTCCAGAGCTTCCGCCAGTTTTCCCGGCGAGATCGGCTTGGAGACGTAGTCGTTCATTCCCGCTTCCAGGCATCGCTCGCGGTCGCCTTGCATGGCGTTGGCGGTCATCGCGACGATGGGAATGTCGTGGTCCCGGACGCCCGACCGCGGATCGCGGATGCGGCGCGTGGCTTCGAGCCCGTCCATCTCCGGCATCTGCAGATCCATCAGCACGAGATCGTACGGGAACTGTTCCAAGGCCACCAGCGCTTCGCGGCCGTCGGCCACGGCATCCGCCCGCAGTCCCATCTTTCCGAGGATCCCCAGAGCCACCATCTGGTTGGTCGTGTTGTCTTCGGCGAGGAGGATGCGCCTGATTCCGGGACGCGAGCCGCGGAGTCCTTCCCGGACCGCCTTGGACGGGAAGGGCCCGGGCGAAGCGCCGCTCGTCGAGTTTCCGGCGCCGGACGCCTCGGTGAATCGCACGGTGAACCAGAACTCGGAGCCTTCGCCTTCCTTGCTGAGGATGCCGATGCGTCCGCCCATCAGCTCGGTCAACTGCTTGGAGATGGCAAGGCCCAGTCCGGTGCCGCCGTACTGGCGCGCGTTCGACGAGTCGACCTGCATGAACTTCTGGAACAGGTTCTTCCGCTTGTCGGCCGGGATCCCGATCCCCGTGTCCTGCACCCGGAACCTCGCCATGGTCCCCTCGCCGGATTCCGTCTCGGGTTCGGCGATCAGGGCGATCCTGCCGCGCTCGGTGAACTTGATCGCGTTGCCCAGAAGATTGGTCAGGATCTGACGCAACCGCCCCGGGTCGCCGCGCACGGACCGGGGAAGGTCCGGCGAGATGTCGCGGACGAATTCCAGCCCCTTTTCGCGGATGCGCGGGAACAGGTTGTCGGCGACGTCCTCCAGGAGCGAGCGCAGGTCGAAGTCCAGGGATTCCAGTTCGAGCCTGCCCGCCTCGATCTTGGAAAAATCCAGGATGTCGTTGATGATCGCAAGGAGCGATTCGCCGCTCTGGCGGATGATCTCCGCGAGGCGGCGCTGCTCGTCGGTGAGTTCCGTGTCCAGGAGCAGGCCGGTCAGGCCCATCACGCCGTTCATGGGCGTGCGGATCTCGTGGCTCATGGTCGCCAGGAATTCGCTTTTGGCGACGTTCGCCTTCTCCGCCTGCAAGGCCAGGGCGTTGGCCCGGACCGTGGCTTCCTGGAGCTCCGCGTTCGCCGCCAGCAGCGCCTGTTCCGCCTGCTTGCGCCCGGTGATGTCGGAGAACGTGACCACCGCCCCCCTGATGGTTTCCCCTTCGAAGATCGGATACGACGAGTAGTCCGCGGGGAAGCTCGTTCCGTCCTTGCGCCAGAAGGATTCCGTGTCCACGCGCGATCCGTGTCCGGTCAGCTTGGCGCGGAAGATCGGACAGTTTTCGACAGGATATCGGGAGCCGTCGGGGTGGCTGTGGTGCACCAGGTCGTGCATGTCCATTCCCAGGCATTCGTCGAGCTCGAATCCCAGCATCCGCAGTCCGGACTGGTTGATGAACGTGCAGCGACCCTCCGTGTCGATGCCGTAGATGCCCTGGTCGGTGGTCTGGAGCAGCTGGCTGATCCGCGTCTCCTTCTCCCGAAGGGCCTCCTCGGAAACTTTTTGTTCGGTGATGTCCCAGTTGGTCCCGATGAGGTGCAGCGCCTTTCCGGCCGCGTCCCGTTGCACCAGGGCGAGTGCGCGGACGTGGCGGATCTCGCCGTCGGGCCGTGTCACGCGGAACTCGGTGTCGAACTCTTTCTCGCCGCGCAGCGCCATCCGGATCTCGGCGTCGCTGCGCTCGCGGTCGTCCGGGTGGACGCCGGAGCGCCATGCTTCGTAGACGTTCTCGAACCGGGATGGATCGGTTCCGTAGAGGAGATGCATCTGGTCGTCCCAGTGCAACGTGCCCTGGACCACGTCGTAGTCCCAGATCCCCACGCCGCCGGCCCGGGTGGCCAGCGACAGCCGATCGGTCAATTCCCTCATCTCCCGGGTCAGTCGTTGGGCCATCTGTCGCGCCATCGCGCCGGTGTTGGCCAGCGACCGAGCGAGTCCGAACAGGAGCGCGCTGATGATCGTGCCTCCCAGGAGCACGATCCATGCGCTCTTGAATTCGTTCCAGGCGTCCGGCTTTCCCAGTTGCATCACGACCAGCGTCCAGCGACGGCCGGCGACGTCGAGCGAGAGGCGGCGGCTCCGGTGGGGTTCCGAGGCGAACCTCCCTTCGGAGGTGTTCCGGCTGTCGTACAGGAGCGATTCGGGAGAGAGCGAATCTCCGTCGTGGATACGCAGCGCGATCGGGTGGTTTTCGCGTTTGACATCCCATCCCCGGAGGGTGCCGCGCATGAGATCCGTCATGCGGTAGGGGCTGTAGATCCATCCCAGGATGGCGGCCCTCCGTTGCTCGACGGTTTCCGTTGGGAGCCCGCGGCGGTAGACCGGCATGTACATCAGGGTGCCGGCTTGGACGTCGTTCGACGTCTCCTGCACCAGCGTGACCTTTCCCGAGAGCGCCGGAAGGTTGCTGTCGCGGGCGCGTTCCATCGCCTCCCGTCGTACCGGTTCGGAATACATGTCGTAGCCGAAGGCGCGAAGGTTGCGCCCGACGAACGGCTCCAGGAACACGATCGCCGAATACGGATCCCGCTTTCCCGCGGGGTGGATCGCGTAATCCGGGAATCCTTCGCGTCGAATCGCCCGGAGGTGCCGCTCGAGCTGGTCCTCCGGAACCAGGAGGGTGAATCCGAACCCTTGGGTGCCGGGAACGAACCGGTCGATCGGCAGGCTTCGGGAGAACGTCTTCCAATCGGATCTGGTCACCGAATCGAGGGTGTTGAACAGCGCGGCTCCGCCGTACAGGATCTGGGCGTTCGCGGCCAGCCTCGCGGTGATGTTGAGTCTGATTTCGTCGCTGGCGAAATCGAATTCGCGCCGCGCGGCATCTTCGATGTCCGATTTGACGCTCCAGGCCGCCAGTGCGGAGAGCAAGGCTCCGACAGCCAACAAGCCCCAGGCCCCCCTTTTTCGCGAGGCGCTTGGCAGTCGCGAGATCGTCTTGTCGAGTTCCATGGATGGGATGTCCCGGTTTCGCCGCAGGCGGATGCTTGGCAGGACAACGCCAGTCCCGGCTCCGGTGGTTTCGATGGGTTTCATCCATCATCCCATAAATCGGACCCATCGGGGAATATCGGGACATCGCAAAAAGCCCCCTTCGGCGGACTGGGCCGAAGAGGGAAATGGCAGAATCCTGGAATCCGCGGAGGCGCCTACAGGATCGAGCCGGCTCCTGCGGTCTCGATGCCTTCGAACGCGCCTTCGAACAGGGGGCCGCTCAGGTAGCGCTCGCCGGCGTCGGGAAGGATCACCACGATGGTCTTGCCCGCGTTTTCGGGGAGCGCCGCGAGCTTGGCCGCGACGAACGCCGCCGCTCCGCAGGAAATCCCGGAGAGGATCCCTTCTTCCGCGGTCAGGCGGCGCGAGAATTCGATCGCTTCGGCGGACGTCGCGGTCTCCACGCGGTCGATCACCGAGACGTCCAGCGTCTTGGGGATGAATCCGGCTCCGATCCCTTGGATCTTGTGGGGGCCCGGCTTGATGGGTTGCCCTGCCAGATGCTGGGAGATGACCGGGCTTTCGGCGGGTTCCACGGCCACGGACAAAATCTGCTTGCCTTTGGTCCGCTTGAAGTACCTGGAAATGCCGGTGATCGTCCCACCGGTGCCCACTCCCGACACCAGGATGTCCACGTCGCCGTCGGTGTCGTTCCAGATCTCGGGCCCGGTGGTCCGTTCGTGGATCTCGGGGTTGGCCGGGTTCTCGAACTGCTGCGGAATGAAGTACCGGGCCTTGTCGGAAGCCGCGATCTCCTCGGCCTTTTCGATGGCGCCTTTCATCCCCTTGGCGCCTTCGGTCAGGACGATGCGCGCCCCCAGGGCCTTGAGGACCTTGCGACGCTCGACGCTCATGGTTTCGGGCATCACGATGGTGATGGGGTAGCCGCGCGACGCCGCCACGAAGGCCAGCGCGATGCCGGTGTTGCCCGAGGTGGGCTCCACGATCTCCATGCCGGGCTTGAGCGCTCCGCGCTTTTCCGCGTCCCACACCAGGTTGGCACCCACGCGGCACTTGACGGAATAGGCTGGATTCCGTCCTTCGATCTTGGCCAGGACGCGGGCGCTGTTGGGGGCGACCACGCGGTTCAGGCGCACGAGTGGGGTGTGGCCGATGGCCAGGCTGTTGTCTTCGTAGATCGGCATGGAGCACCTCAAGTGTGAAGCTGATCAATCAGATATGATTGATAGGAATAACATACCGGACCTTTTCGCAAATGTCAAGTGGCAAACGCCTGGCGGTTCCCAAAAACCATTTCCGGAGGGACCAAAACGGTGGAGTACGGAAAATTGCGAAGGTTCGGCTCACAAGGGCTACATTCCCCATCCGTGCAACCAGATACCCGACGCATCCAGCTGTCCGAAGCCACGAGCGAACACCTTTTCGACAAGGCCTTGCGCTTGGCCGTGCATGCCCACGCGGGGCATGTGGATCGCGCCGGACGTCCCTACTTGCTGCACGTGCTGCAGGTGGCCGGTGGCTGCTCCGACGATCTCATGGCCGCGACCGTGGCCGCGTTGCACGACGTGGTGGAAGACTCAACGCTCACCTTGCGCGACCTCAAGGACCAGGGGTTCCCGCCGTTGGTGGTGGACGCCGTGGACGCCCTCACGCGCCGCGAAGGCGAATCCTACGAAGACAGCATCGAGCGCGTGGCCAAGAACGGTCTGGCCGTGAAGGTCAAGCGTTCCGATCTCCAGAACAACCTGGACATCCGCCGCCTCACCCAGGTGAGTTCGGCGGACATCGGGCGCCTGGAACGCTACCGCAAGGCCTGGGAGCGCCTCGCGAGCGTCTAGCCGCTACCTCGCCACCAGGGCCGCGCGGGCTTCGCGCACCAGCCGTTCCGCTTCGGTCGGGGTTTGCGCCCACGACGTGAGGTGTCCCATCTTGCGGCCGGGTCGGGCGCTGGCCTTGCCGTACAGGTGCAGTCGCACCTCGGGGAAGTCGGCCAGTTTTTCCCACTGCGGTTCGCCGCCTTCCCACAGGTCGCCCAGCAGGTTCGCCATGGCGGAAGCGGTGTGGATGGATTCGTAGGGGACCACGGGCCAGCCCATGGCGCAGCGCACGTGCTGTTCGAACTGGCTGTTGAGCGCCGTGTCGATGGTCAGGTGGCCGGAATTGTGCGGGCGGGGCGCGATCTCGTTGACCAGCACTTCGCCGTCGGGCAGCACGAAGAACTCCACCGCCAGGTGGCCCACGTATTCCAGCTCCTCGGCGATGCGGGCGGTGCGGGCGCGCATCGCGCGGGCCGAAGCCTCCGACACGCGGGCCGGACAGATCGTGACATCCAGGATGTGGTCGGCGTGGGTGTTCTCGCAGACGGGGTAGGTCTCGCACCTGCCGTGCACGTCGCGCGCGGCCAGGACGGAACATTCCATCAGGAACGGGACCAGTCCTTCCATGACGCACGGCACCGAACCGAACTTCGCGAACGCGGCTTCGGCTTCCGCCGCCGATCGCACCCGCGCCTGCCCCTTGCCGTCGTAGCCCGAACGCGCGGTCTTCAGGATGCCGTCGCCACCCAACTCGGCCAGGGTGTCGGAAGCCTCCCTTGCGGAGTGCACGGGCTTCCACGGAGCGGTGGCGATCCCGCAGGCGTTCACCAGCGTCTTTTCCAGGATGCGGTCCTGGCACGAGGCCAGCGCCTTGGCGCCCGGACGCATGGGAATCCCCCGCGCCGCGAAGGGTTCCAGCGAGGTGGCGGGGACGTTCTCGAACTCGAAGGTCACGGCGTCGCAGCTTTCGGCGAGCCTGAGCAGGGCGGCGGGGTCGTCGTAGGCGGCCACGATCGTGGTGTTGGCCACCTGGTGGGCGGGCGCGTCTTCCTGCGGATCCAGCACGGCCACGCGGTAGCCGCGCGACTGGGCTGCCATGGCCATGTACCGGCCGAGTTGTCCGCCGCCCAGGATCCCGAGGGTCGAACCGGGCTTGAGCACGCTCATGCGTCTTCCTCCAACGGGGCGTCTTCCAGGACGGATTTCGTCTGGTTGGTCCGGAATTCGTCCAGCGCCTGGCGCACAGCGGGGTCTTCCGACGCCAGGACGGCGGCGGCGAACAGCGCCGCGTTGGCGGCACCGGCGGGCCCGATCGCGAAGGTGGCCACGGGGATCCCCTTGGGCATCTGCACGATCGAATGCAACGAATCCACCCCCGACAGCGCCTTGCTCTGCACGGGCACCCCCAGCACGGGGACCGGGCCGAACGCGGCGAGCATTCCGGGCAGGTGGGCGGCGCCGCCGGCGCCGGCGATGATCAGCCTCAGGCCGCGGGACCGGGCGGTCTTGGCGTATTCCGCCAGCAGGTCGGGTGTTCGGTGCGCCGACACGACCTTGGCCTCGTAGGGGATCCCCATCTGTTTGAGGATCGCCGTCGCCTGCTTCATGGTCTCCCAGTCGCTGCGGGATCCCATCACCACCCCCACCAGGGGAGCCATCGTGCCCATCGCCTACCTCCGAGTTTCGGGTCAGCAAGTCTAATTCCTGCGACGCCACCAGTGGCGCGAAGGACGGACCGATGGGACAATTCCTCCCATGTCGATCGGTTTCCTTGCGTCAGTCCTCGCGATCGCCGCGCTCCTGGCGGTGGTTTTCGCCGTCGCGCTGGCCAGGCTTCGAGTGGCGCGCGCTGGGGGAGCGGTCGGCGAAACGGGCGACGCCTGGAAATCGGGAGCGATCTACAGGGGAGCCATGCACGCGGTGGACAAGGGCGTCCTTCTCGTGGACCGGTCCGGAGTGGTGTCGGACGCCAACCAGGCGGCGTTGGACCTTTTCCAAGCGACCGATCTCGAGTCCGTTCGCGGCAGGAAACTGGAACAGCTCGGATTCGCCTGCGAGGGTTCGGAAGAATGCGGGAGCTTCGTCTTCGAGGCTTTGCGGCAGGGGCGGCGTTTCGGAGCGATCGCCTTGACGATCCGCCTGGACGACGGATCCTTGCGCAGCGTCGACGCCAGCGCGAGCCCGGTCCGTCTGCCAGGATGCGATTCGCCCGTCGCCGCGGTCGTCACCGTCGTCGATGTGACCGGGCGCAGGCAGGCCGAGCAGCTGCTGTACGACGCCCACCACAACCTCCTCCAGGCGATCGACGCTTCCGAGGCGCATGCCCGGGAGGCCAAGCAGGCGTCGGCGGCCAAGTCGGAGTTCCTGGCCAACATGAGCCACGAGATCCGCACGCCCCTCAACGGAATCCTGGGGGTGACGGAAATCGTCCTGGACACCCCCCTTTCGCCGGACCAGAGACGCTACCTGCGACTGGTCAAGGCCAGCGGGCTCACCTTGCTGGGGCTTCTGAACGACATCCTGGACATTTCCAAGATCGAGGCGGGTCGGATGGACCTGGAGGAGATCGACTTCGATCCGGCGGAACTCGTGCGCAAGATCGGGGAACTGCTTTCCGTCAAGGGTGGCGACAAGGGCGTCATGTTCGCGTTCTGGATCGACAACGCGCTGCCGCGTCTGGTGCGCGGAGACCCTGCCCGCTTGCGCCAGATCCTCATGAACATCGTGGGCAACGCGATCAAGTTCACCGAGCGGGGCTCCGTGAGGGTGGAGGCCCGCGCGGTGGAGGTCGAGGCCGGTTGGGATCTGGAGATCGCCGTGATCGATTCGGGGGTGGGGATTCCGGCCGATCGGATCGGTGCCTTGTTCGAACCGTTCACCCAGGCCGACGGCTCGACCACGCGCCGGTTCGGAGGCACCGGGCTGGGGCTTGCGATCTCCCGCAAGCTGGCCAGGATGATGGGCGGCGACGTCACGGTGGAAAGCGTGGTCGGCAAGGGCTCCACGTTCCGCGTCCGGGTGCGGCTGGGGCTTCCCGTCGGGACCCAGCCGATGGACGCCCTGTCGGTTCCCGAGTCGGTGTCGGAATTCGTCACCGGCGCGATCGCTTCGGGCATGGAAGTCGAATCCACCCTGGAATCGCCGCCGTCCGGGAGCCACCGCGTGCTGGTGGTGGAAGACAACGCGGTCAACCAGATCGTCGCGCGTCGCGGCCTGGAAGGCATGGGCGTGTCGGTGGACATCGCCCACAACGGCCGCCACGGGCTGGAGCTGCTGGCCAAGAACCGCTACGACATGGTCTTCATGGATTGCCAGATGCCCGAGCTCGACGGATTCGAGGCCACCCGGCTCTTGCGCGCGGGCGAAGACGGCGTGCTGGATCCCACGGTCCCCGTGGTGGCGATGACCGCCCACGCCCTCAAGGGCGACCGGGAACGCTGCATCGACGCCGGCATGGACGACTACCTCACCAAGCCGCTCAGCCTGCGCGATCTGCGGGGCAAGGTCCGGCGCTGGATTCCGCACTTCAATCCTCCTGCGCCGATCCGGATGCACGATTCCGACCCCAGCGTGGTGGGGGGCTCGATCTTCGACGAGAAGGCGCTCCTGGAACGGGTGATGAACGACCCGGAGGTGGCTCGCGAGGCGATCCAGGTGTTCCTGGAAGAAACCCCGGCCCGGGTCGAGTCCTTGAGGCGCGCCTTGACGGATGGCCAGGTGTCGGTCCAGTTGGAATTGCTCCACAAGATCGAAGGCTCCGGGGCGAACCTCGGTTGCGCGATGCTGGCCGGTTGCGCGAGGGATCTGGAAAAATGGGTCGCGGGAGCGGGCGCCAGCGACGAAGGCATCGCCCTGATGCAGGCCTTCCTGGCGACCTGGAACGAATCGCGAAGCCGTCTGCAGGCGTTCCTGAACCGCAGCGCGAGCTCCGGCAGCGGCCAGGGGTAAGGTTCAGGATCCTCCGCCGACCTCGGCCAGGAACGAGATGTCCACCCCTTGGTTCTTGAACAGTCCCACGAGCCCCTGCTTGTCCACGGCCTTCACGTAGGCTTCCTTGGGTTCCACGATCCTGCGGCGCACGAGGTCGATCAGGTTGTCGTTGAGGGTGCACATGCCGTACTTCTTGCCGGTCTGCATCATCGACGGAATCTGGAACGTCTTGCCTTCCCGGATCAGGGCGGAAATCGAAGGCGTCCCGATCAGGATCTCGTAGGCCGCGGCGCGTCCTCCGCCGATCTTGCGGCAGAGGTTCTGGGCGATCACGCCCTTGAGCGATTCGGAGAGCATGACACGGATCTGGTCCTGGCGATCGGCCGGGAAGACGTCGATGAGGCGGTCCACGGTGGATGGCGCGGTGGACGTGTGCAGCGTGCCGAACACGAGGTGCCCCGTCTCGGCGGTCTCGATCGCGATGGAGATCGTTTCCAGGTCGCGCATCTCGCCCACCAGCACGATGTCGGGATCCTCGCGCAGCGCGGCTCGCAGCGCGCTGGAAAACGACTTCGTGTGGATCTTCACTTCGCGCTGGTTGATCAGACACTGCTTGTTGGCGTGCACGAACTCGATCGGGTCCTCGATCGTGATGACGTGGTCCTTGCGCACGCTGTTCACCAGGTCGATCAACGCCGCCAGTGTGGTGGATTTCCCCGATCCGGTGGGGCCGGTCACGAGAACGAGTCCCTTGGACAGGTAGCACAGCTGGCGCACCTCGTCGGGAAGGCCTAGGTCTTCCACCGAGAGGATCTTGGTCGGAATCTGCCTGGACACGGCTCCGCAACCGTTTCGGTCCCTGAAGTAGTTGGCGCGAAAGCGCGCGAGCCCGGGGATCTCGTGGGCGAAGTCGGTGTCGCCGACCTCCAGGAACTCCTCGCGGTTCTTGGCCGGGGCGATCTCGAAGAGCATGTTGCGCAGGGTGTCGTCGGTGAGCACGGATTCGTCGGGGATGCGCACCATCTCGCCCGAGTCGCGCAGCATGGGAGGCTCGCCCGTGCACAGGTGCAGGTCCGACGCCTTGCGTTCCACCATGATGCGGAACAGCCTGTGGATCCCGGGTTCGGAAACGGGATGCTCGAAGATCGAAGCCGGGTCGTCGGGAACGAA
The DNA here is from genome assembly GCA_029557215.1 of Fibrobacterota bacterium. Classification (GTDB taxonomy): domain Bacteria; phylum Fibrobacterota; class Fibrobacteria; order UBA5070; family UBA5070; genus UBA5070. The sequence goes on from JAKPQQ010000064.1 coordinate 25,745, forward strand.
GAACGTGTCGGTCTGGACGAAGATCGCCTTGGTGCCGCCGGGCGTGGGGATGCCCTGGCACACGAACGGCATGTCCCCGCACGAGTAGCGGAACTCGAACGACGAATTGTTGCGGATCAGGCCTTGCGCCTTGGGCGGGGCGATCTCCAGGAGAAGCGCGACCACGGTCTGGGCGTCCACCTTCTCGGCCGTCATGGGGCGTTCGGTCCCTTCGAACACGAACACGATCTCGCGGCCCGCCTGCAAAATGAATTGGCTCGCGCCGTGCGAAACCTGGGCTTGCAGATAGCTGTCGAGCGTGGCCATCAGATGTGTTCCGAGAGAGGTTCGACCGATTCGATCCAGTCCTTGTTCACCACCGCGGTGCGGCCCTCCAGGGCGATCGGGAAGAACCGCTCCTTCAGGTTCAGGAAATCCAGGAGCCGGTTGCGGTTGTCGGGAAGCAGCACCTGGATCGCGCCTTCGATCCGGTGTCCGGTCCTCAGGTTCACTCCCAGCCCGATCGGTGTCGCCAACAGATCGGGCTCGTCGTCGGTTTCCGACTCGCGCTCGGGATCGGTGGATTCCATCCAGGCGATCGAAGCGCGCGCGACCAAGCGGACGCCGTCGCCCGTCCGCACCGGCAGGAATTCCTCGGGGCCGTTCAGGCGCTCCAGCAATCCTTCCCTCCCTTTTCGGCCGTGCTGGTGCAGGAAGAATCGGGCTTCCACCGCGGCGGCGGATCCCAGGTGGAGCAGGACGGGGATCTCCCGGATATCCAATGCAGGCATGCTCATGGCGGGCTTGATCGTACAACAGGCGCGGGTCCCGACGCAACGGAAAGCATGGCCGATTCCTTCGTCGAATTCTATCCTGCGCCTCACCATGGACATCTTCCGCACCGCATCCGAAATCCGTTCCTGGAGCCGTTCCCGCAAGACCGCCGGCCGCACCGTCGGGTTCGTTCCCACCATGGGCGCCTTGCACGAGGGCCACGCCTCGCTCCTGGTCCGGGCATCGCAGGTCTCCGACGACGTCGCCATCTCCATCTACGTCAATCCCACCCAGTTCGGTCCCAACGAGGACTTTTCCAAGTACCCCAGGACCTGGGAATCGGACCTCGAGACCGCCGCCAAGGCGGGAGTCAAGGCAGTGTTCGCTCCGGGCGAAGAGTTCTACCCCAAAGGCTACCGGACGGAGGTGGTCGTTCCGCAATGGAATTCCGTCCTGGAAGGCGAAATTCGTCCCGGGCATTTCGACGGCGTCACCAGCGTCGTGACCAAGCTCTTCCATTGCGTGGAGCCCGACTTCGCGGTGTTCGGCCAGAAGGACGCCCAGCAGGCGCTCTTGATCCGGCGCATGGTCCGCGACCTGGATTTCGGGCTGCGCCTGGTGGTCGCGCCCACGGTGCGCGAAAGCGACGGTCTGGCCATGAGTTCCCGCAACCGGTACCTCTCAGAATCCGATCGCAAGCGGGCTCTGGTATTGTCGCGCGCGCTTTGGGCTTCGGTGGCGGTCTGGGAATCCGGCGAACGGGACCCGGGGCGGATCTTGTCGGCCGGCGAATCGGAACTGGCCGCCCAGGCCCCCGACTCGGTGGATTACTTCACCTTGCTCGACCCCGACACCCTGGCCGTGCTCGATCGCGGACCGGCTCTATCCAAGCCTGCGATCCTGGTGGTCGCCGCACGCTACGGCACCACTCGCCTGATCGACAACGCGGTCCTGGGCGACGTCTGGGGCTGATCCGTTCGCGGGCTGCTCAGGCCAGGATCAGGCGCGCCGGTTCCAGGTCCAGCTCGCCCAGCCAGGCGGATGTCCCCAACGAGGCTTGGGCTTCGGTGTCGGCGTCGCCCAGGTGGCGTCCGGCCTTGGCGGGGACCGTGGTGGGGTCGAGCACGACTTCGCCTTCCCAATCCAGCGGGCGCGGAAGGAAATCGTCCACCAGGATTCCGACCAGATCGCGAGCGGCCTGCGGGTCCCGGATCCACACGCGGTAGGTGTCCCACGGGAGGGGGCCCAGGTGGACATCCAGGTGTTCGCCGCCCATGGGCATGCGTTCTCCCAGCGCCACGCCGCCGTTGAGGGTGAATTCGCCCAGGATCGCCGGTGCGGGATTCTCGATCCAGGCGGGAGCGGAATCGTCGACGGAAACCGACGAGGAATCCAGCTGCTGCGACAGGAACCGCTTCAGGCCTTCGCGCGAACGCCCTTTGGGAACCAGTTGCGAGAAGCCGCCCAGGCGGCGCGACGCGGCGCGTTCGTCCCTGAGTTCCTGGCAGCCCGCCCATTGGCGCAGGTGGGTTTCCAGCGGGTCGGCCTGCATGAATTCGCACCGGATCCATGGCGATCGCAGCAGGATGGCCAACGCGAACAGGCGGTAGGTGCGGTTCTCGAAGATGCGGTAGAACGATCGCAGCGGCGCCCAGTGGTCGTCGGATTTCTGCAACGGGTCGATCAGGTACGACGGCAGCGGCGACGACGCTCCCTGCAAGCCCATGAAATGGACGCGCAGTTCTTCGCGCCCGGCGTGGGACGTCCCGAGATCGGCGATGTCCTGCGGGGCGAAGCCGATGGATCCCGAATGGCGGATGTCCAACCCGTCGTCCAGAAGCGACAACAGGTCGTGGGATCCGCCTTCGGCCTTCAGCCGCTCGCGCAGCCAGATTCGGATCCACTGCGGGAACGAGAATTCCCTGGGCTCCTGGCGGAATCGGATGGATGGGGCGGTGCTCATGCCGCGACCTCCCCGTGGGCGAGGACGATCCCCAGAGGCTGGATGCGCAGGGCGAGGGTGGTGCGCGTTCCGGTCGGACGGCGTCCGTCCAGCAACCGGAACAGCAGGGCGGCGAACGCGTCCAAGGCCCCGATCCTGTCCCAGGCGTCGGGGGCGATCGAGTCGTCGGAAATCGTCACGGTCACCTTGGCGATCGGGCAAGGCGTGGCGTCGACGAGTTCGTAGCGGGTGGACACCTCCACCGACGACATTTTCTCGATGCAGGGTTTCTTGAACTCGCGTGGATCCCACAGCAGGATCCGCAGGGTTTCCTGGAGAGGCTTGAGGCGGCAAAGATCCCGGAAGGATCGCTGGAAATGCGCGAGAAGCTTCCAGCGGAAGTCGTGCGTTCCGGGCGGGCGGTAGACTTGGCTGGGACGTGTCAGGCTGCGAACCGCAAGGCCGCTGGGAACTCCCTCGGCGGGTTCGCGGAGGTCGCCCGGGCGCAGGATCTCCACGGGTTGGTCGCCGTCGCAGCACCAGATCACGCCGCCCAGGTATTCGTCGGCGAACGCGAAGTCGGGGTCGGGATGCCCCACCACGATCGCCGTCTTCATGCCTCCGGACCGGTTGGGGCGCCGGACGATCCGGTACCAGCCGTTTTCCGGGGCCTTGCGGGAGCTGTGGCGCCAGCCGGAAAACCTCTGGTAGACATGGACCTTGGTCGGATCGGATTGGCTCGCGCCTTGGAACATGTCGGTCTCCAGGACCTCGAGTTCGTTCCCGTCGGCGGCCAACAAAGGGTATTCGGTGCGCGACGGGTCCAGCAGGTGCGGTTGGCAGGCTTCGGGGAAGCAGTTGGTGGCGGGTACGCAGTTGAGTCGGGGCAGGGATGGGTCGATCCCTTGCTCCAGGGTGCGCGGGAGCGTCTGGTCGAACTGGATGCGGATCCTCGCGGACCTGGAGCCCGCGGCGACGGCCTCCGACAGCCCGACGAGCGATACGAACCGGAATCTGTCGTCGGCGCAGAAGAAGTCGCGCAGGTCCTGCATGGGGCGCGACGATTCCGAGCCGTCGGCCGAATAGCCGTGCGATTCTTCCGTGGGGACGATCCGCAGCTCGGCGGAACGGGCGCCGTCGTGCTCGATCCGCCGCGTCTTGCGCAAGAGCCAGTGGCGGAGCGTCCAGGCGGTCGCCTGCTCGCCCCCCAGGAAGATGTCCAGTCTTTCGGGCCAGCGCGCCAAGCCCGCCGAATCGATGGCCGAAATCGAAAGGTCCAGGCTCGACTGCCCGTCGGCCCCCATGGAAAGACGGAAATCGTCGATCCGCAGCGGCTGCAGCCGGCAGTCGCGGGTGGTCCGGAACCGGACGGGACGCTTGAGGCCGGACAGGTGGGGGCTGCGGATTTCCGCGCCGCGTTGGACCACGGCGCCGGTTTCCGACGTGTCGGGACTTGGGACGAACTCCACCACCGAAACGGCGGGGAGCGGGTGGTCCAAGCCCGGCGCGGCCTGGTCCAGGAGCTGCCCGGCCATGGCGTCGTCCTGGGTGTCCAATGTCTGGCGCACGCGCGCGGTGAGGAACGCGAAGTTCTCGAAGAGCCGTTCCACGAGCGGATCGCGGTCTTCGGTTTCGGCGATGGAAAGGGCGTTGCCGGCATCCGGGTGCTCGCGCGCGAATTCGCGTCCCGCGCCCAGCAGGTAGCGCATCTCTTCGTCGTAGTAGCGTTTGAGGTCGGACATGTTCGGTTATCGTCCGGTGTGGCGGACTTCGCCGCGCCCGTTGGGGAAGAACGACGATTCCAACTGCACGCGACCCGCTCCCTTGAGCGAGCCGGTGATGCGAAAACGGATGCGGGCCTGGGCCGGCTCGAACTCCAGGTAGTGCACCTTCACGTTTTCCATGCGGGGTTCGTACTTGCGGATCAGCGATTCCATTTCCGTCTGGATTTCGGTGGCGCTGCCGGGAAGCCTTCGGAACAGGTCGCCGATGTCGGGCATGCCGAAATCCGGCATGTGGATGAGCATGCCCTTTCGGGTTTCAAGCAGGCGCTGGATGTGTTCCACGACGCTCTGCTGGCGACGCGTGGCCACCGGAACGGAACGCACCGGGGTGCCGTCCTGGAATACGCCGGTGATCTTTTCTAGAAGTCCTTCGGACTGCATGGTCTAAAGTTGCCTACCTCGCGGAGAATTCCAATCCATCATCTGCGATGGGGTCCTGGTCGCAAAAAAGGCCGGGCGGAATCCGCCCGGCCCTGGTTTCCCTCGGGATGAGGAAAATGATCAGCGGCTGTTCCACTCGTCCTGGTGGAGGAGGTTGCCATCCAGGAAGGTCCAGGAGATCTTCTCGTAGCGGATGGTCACTTCTTCCTGGTGCACGTACTGTTCCTTGGCGCGGTCCTTCACGTTGTGCATGTAGGAGCGAACCGAGGCGATCTTGCACTTGGTCAAGACGTGCTGGTAGTAGGGCTTCTCTTCGCCTTGATCGGTGATCTCGTACCACTTGATCGTGATCTTGGGGATCGAGGTGCCGGTGCAGACGCGCTGGTACAGCAGGGCCGACGACTTGTCGAAGGCCTTGTGGATGATCAGGGCGTCGTGCTTGCGGGTACCGGTGATGGTGCCGTCGTCACGATCGGTGGGCAGATAAACCCGATGGTTGAATTCCAGAACCTCGACGGTGCCTTCGCGACCGGCGACGTTCACGGAACCGGGGATTCCATCGATTTCCATGTAGGCGGGAATTGCCATGTTGCTTTTCCTTTTGTTGGGTGGGGTTGGGGGTTGGGGTTACTTGCCTTGCGGCATCTTGGAGACGAGGGAAAGACTGACGTCGATTCCTTCGACTTGGAAGTGGGGGATCACGGAGAGGGCGACGCGGAAGAATCCGGGGTTGTCCACGTTCTCGGTCACAGTCACCTGTCCGTAGCTGAGCGGATGGGTCGCGGCCAGCTCGGGTCCGGGATCCTTCATCTCGGTGACCAGGCCCTTGATCCAGTTGTTCAATTCCTGCTCGAGGATGGCGGCGCTCTTGGTGGCGCCGATGTTCTCGCGCTGCAGGACCTTGAGGTAGTGGGCAAGGCGGGCGGTCAGGAAGATGTACGGCAATCGGGCGTTGATGCGCTCGTTGGCCGTGATCGTGGGGTTGTCGAACTCCTCCGGACGACGCGCGGAGTTGGCCGAGAAGAAGCACGCGTAGTCGCGGTTCTTGTAGTAGGAAAGCGGAATGAAGCCCTGGTTGGCGAATTCGAATTCGCGGGTTTCGGGGATGAGGATCTCGGTGGGGATCTTCATCTGGGTGCCCTTGCCCACATCGAAGTTGTGGATGGGCAGGTCTTCCACCTTGCCGCCCGATTCGGGGCCGCGGATCTGGACGCACCAGCCGTTGTCCACGAAGGAACGGACCATGTTGGCCGCGAACGAGAACGAGGCGTTGCCCCAGAGGTACTTCTCGTGCTCGTCGCCGGTGACCGATTCCTTGTAGTTGAAATCGGAGACCGGATTGTCCTGCGGATCGTAGGGCACGCGCAGCAGGAACCTGGGAAGGACCAGGCCCACGTAGCGGCTGTCTTCCGAGTCGCGGAAGCCGCGCCACTTGATGTATTCGGCGCGATCGAGGTAGTTCTCGAGGTCGTCGATCTTGGGAAGCTCGTGGACGCTGTTCTTGCTGAAGAACTTGGCGCCGACGGAACCGATGAACGGGCAGTGGGCGGATGCCGAAACGTGCGAGAGGTCCGTGAGAAGGCCGACATCGGCCGATCCGGAGTCGAACTCGTAGCTGGAGATCATCGCGCCGTAGGGTTCGCCGCCTGGAGTGTCGTATTCGTCCACGTAGACGTGCTTGTACAGGCTGGACTGGATGATTTCGGGAGAGTCCTCGAAATCCTCCTGGAGATCCTGCTTGGTGCAGTTGAGGATCTCGATCTTCACGTTCTTCTTGAAGTTCGTGCGGTCGACCAGGAACTTGAGCTGCTTCCACTGGGCTTCCAGCTTCTGGAACGGCTCGGAGTGGATGATCTCGTCGAGCTGGGCGCTGATGATCTTGTCGATGAACGCGACCTGCGCTTCGATGGCCGCGCGGTCGATCTTGTCGATCGTGCTGGAGCTTTCGACGACGCTCTTGAGGAACACGCGCAGGGCGGCTCCGATGCGCTCCGAAGCCTCGTGCTCGAAGAGCTTGCCGGCGTCCGAATAAGTCATCAGGTCGACCTCCTGCTTGGGGAGGTCGAGGTTCATGGTCTCGTAGATGTACTGGAGGCTGTTTTCCGTCGACATGGCTGGCTCAGCCCTCCTTCTTCTCGGGAGCGTTCTTGTCGAGTTCGGCGAGGATGGAGTCGATCGCCGACTTGTCCTTGAGGATGCCTTCCATCCGCTTGCGGAACTCGCGGTTGTCCAACAGGTTGGATCCGAGGTCGCGGATCAGGTTGCGGGCGGCCATCAGCTTGGACAGCTCGGGCACCTGCTTGACGATTTCCGACGGATCGAAGGACTTCATGTTCTTGATCTTGAGGTCGACCTGCATGTCGGTGCCGTCGTTGGCGATCTTGTTCGGCACGACGGTCTTGACGCCCAGGTCGAGCGATTCCATGACCTGGTCGAAGTTCGTCTTGTTGATGTTGATCTTCTCGCGGTCGGCGATGCGGGTGTCGTCCTTGCGCTGCGTGAAATCGCCGAGGACCAGCATCTTGAGAGGCAGCTCGGTCTTCTTCGCCGCGTTGCCCTTGTCGACGCTCAACTGGATGTTGACGCGTGCGGGAGGTATTTCGTTCTGGAAGCTGCTGCCTGCCATGGAGAGGCCTCGCTTGGGGGTTGGTGGGTGGGAGTTGTATTTGAGAAGATCAGAAATCGAATCGGGAAATCAAGGCCGGATCTTCAGAACCGGCCTTCAAAGCCACGATTTCGCGTTTTTGTGTGAGCGCCGTCACATCTCCGATGTTTCCTTCGATCGCGGCGGTGAGCGCCTTGATGTGGATTTCGGAGATGGATCGCGCCAACTGGGGTTCCCAGGCGGAAAGCGACATGCATTCGGAACGCTCGGCGATTTCCGTCGACACCGCCAGCGCCGCGCGGATCTTGCCGTGCTGCAGCGCCAGGCGGGCGATTTCCAGTTGCCGGATCGTGCGCGACCGCCGGTCGCCGTAGATCAGGCCCGCCTGCAGGATGTCGATGGCGTCGGCGACGCTTCCCGACGAGGCGAGTTCCTTGGCCGCGGAGAGGTCGGCGTCCAGGGTGTCTTCGCGCGCGGCGGCGGACTGGCGCGAACCGCCTCCCGAACCCTGCTGGAGGATCTCCTCCATCCAGGCGCGGGTCTGTCCGTTCGCGAACGGGCTGCCGTCGCTGAATTTCATCTCGGCCAGCTGCGGAACGCGCTTGAGCAGTCCGCGCAATTCCTGTCGGATCGCTTCCGCGCAGGCCTCCAGGCCCTTGCCCTGCAATGCCTGCACGGCCCAGAACTGCAGGTCGAACCAGAAATGGAACCCGGGTTCGGTGAAGGCCGGTTCGCTCTTCTCCAGGATCGTGGCCCACGACTTCTGCTGGAACTGGCTGTCCAGGAACGCCGCGCGCTGCGGGTTCGGCGGATTGAACACCGAAACCCCCTTGTCGTTCTTGGGGGCGACCGATACTTCCTGCCAGCGGCTGATGCGCAGGAGCTTGTAGCCCATCGGGTTGTCGGGCTCGGCTGCCGCGACCGACAGCGCGATCTTGCGCAACGCGTTCATCAGGTCGGTCTTGGACGCGCCGTCCCCGATCGCGGGCGCGGCGATCTGGGAAGCTCCGGAGTCGGATTCCGTCTGCGACGCGCCGGGCGGCGGCGGAGGCGGGGGGGGAGGCGCCGCCGCCGCGGGCTTGTTCTCCTTGGCCTTCTCCTCCACGAACTGGATCAGCGGCTTGATCGACGGTGGATTGTCGGAGTACTTCTCGTTGAGGATGTTCTTGATGTCGTTGAGCGCCGCGGCGAAGGCCGCCAGCGCCTCGTAGTCCGACGAGCTCGGGGTCTTCTGGGCGAAGGTGCCCAGGGTGCGCTCTTCGGTGAGCCACTTGACCGAATTCTGCCGGGCCCGTTCGCGCTGCGGGTGGATCGCGTCCCAGTGCTCCTTGCAGAGGTCGGCCATCGCCCGGGCCATGGCGGCGCCTTCGCTCCAGCCCTTGGCCATGGTCGCGGCCAGCATCCCGTAGCAGAACAGGGTGATGTCCTTGGCCTGCGCGGTCAGCACCTTGTGCGCGGCCTCGTGGATCTTCTCCCAGTCGCGTTCTGTCGTCTTGGCGATCTCCGCCTTCACGAACTCGAACTCGACGGAGTACTTGGGGTCCTCTCCGACGGGACTGCCGCCCGCGACGGGGGCGACCAGTTCGGCCAGGGAGGGCAGGATCTCTTCGATGGCGGGATTGTCGCTCATGGTTCCTCGGGGGCTCAGCGGAATGGATCGGGGACGAGCGACACGTGGAAGAACTCGCGGTCGGAGAACGGTCCGCCCGGCTGGTCCAGGCGGACGGAAATCGGCACGTCCACGATGTAGCTGCGGTCGTTGAAGCTCCAGGTGCCTTCGGTGGTGCCGGCGCCCTTGGATTCCATGAAGCGAAGCAGGGCCCAGTCGCCTTCCTTGCGTTCCTCGAAGGTCTGGTTGATGGTCGACACCGTGAGGGTCAGGCCGGCCTGGCCGGTCTTGGGCCAGCGGAACGCCAGGCGCTTTTCGCCGCCCTGCGCCAGATCCACAGATTGGGTCCCGATGCGGAAGGTGATCCGGGCCTTCGCGTCGCCGCGCAGCGTGACGCTGGTCCCGACGCCTTTCCAGGCGGTTCCGCCCTTGCCGTAGAAGTAGTTGGACATCCGGATCAGCTTGCGCAGCTGCTCCACGGCCTGCGGATCGATGGACACGCCCATGCCGTTGGCGCCGGAGGTCCTGATGTCGTCTCCCTGGACCGTCACCAGGCCTTCCATCTCCTTCAGGAACAGCGCGAAGGTGCCCGTGCGGGGGTTCAGGAACGCGTCGATGTCGTTGATCGAGGCCTCGTTCTCCGCGTAGGGGTCGAACGGGTAGGCGCCCTTGGTCAGATTCTGCCAGGGCTGCCAGACCTTCTCGCGGTAGGCGACGTTGGCCTGCCCGGATGCCTGCGGGAGCGCCCGGCCGGCGATCTGGCGCAGCATCCCGATCGTGAAGGCGTCGAACCACGGGCGCAGTTCGGCCGGCAGGGCTTCCTTGCGCGAGGCGGCTTCGTTCCAGGCGTGGACCAGAGGATTGCGGGGGTCCTGTCCGGCCACGCCCTTGGCGAACGCGAAGGCGCCTTCGCCGCCGGTCCACTGGCTGAACATCGAGCCGAGTTGCGCGAGATCCTTGGTGTAGGCGTCCAGAGTCCCCTTGCCCACTTCCTTGGAAAGGGTCCGGATGGCCGCGAGCTGGGTGGCCACCTGGACATGCACTGGCTGGTCCTGGGGCAGGATGGCCGACGACACGCGATCGGCCATGGCGCCGATCTTTTCGACCTTCTTGACCGTCTTGGCGAGTTTTCCGGTGAGGATCGGCTTGGATGTGTCCGGCGGCGGAGTCAGGTCGGTCTCTTCCAGGAACCTCGCGAAGAACGCCTGGATCCCTTTGGGGTTGTTGCGGGTGTAGGGCGCGGAAAGCGCGTGCAGCGCCGATCCGATCCTCTGGTTTTCTGCGGGAAGCTGGCACGAGGAACTGTCGAGCAGTCCCCGCCAGGTGGCCACGAATTCCTCCACGTAGCGGCGGCGGAGCTCCTTGAGGACCTCCTCCGACGAGGCCTGCCCCACGGCTTCGGGTTCGTCGGATTTGCCCACCACCCAGTCGGTTTCGCCGTCGTCCATCGAATTCAGGGTGGGGGAGATGGCTTCGATCCAGCCGCGTCGGGTGAACGCGCCCCCGATCACCATGGGTTTGCAGGTCACTTCCTTCTGCGGGATGCCCAGCGAGTCCCAGTCGAACTTGGGCAGGGTGTCGGCGGCGGCGAGCAGACGGGCGTAGGTGCCCGACTGGTTCTTGGCGTTGCGCAGTCCGCGCCGGGCGTTTTCCACGAGCATGCGATCCTGCGGTGCCAGCCAGGAACTGTCGCCATCGGAGATCTTCTCCGAAATCCGCTCGGTGAGCTTGGGCAGCAGTTCGCGCTCGAACGCCGGCAAGGCCTGGCCGTAGCCCAGGTAGTCGCCCCACGAACGGAGCATCGCCTCGGAAAGCCCTTTTTCGCCTTCCTTGTCGGAACCTTCCGCCCAGCCTTCGCGGGTGGTCAGCAGGTAGATCTTGAGCGCCCCGTAGATGTCCTTGGTGTCGGAGCTGGAGTCGTACGACTGGAAGAGCAGGGTCTTGAGCTTGTACTCCTGGTTCTGGAACGACAACTGGTTGATCGCGCTGGCCATGCTGTCGATCTGGGCTTCGACCTTGGGAAGCATCCCGTCGCGGTAGAATCCGGGAGCCAGAAGCCATGGACGGCGATTGTCGATCTCGTCGGAGAGCTGGATCATGTCGCTCAGAACGGCCATCGCCGAGCGCATGCTTTCCGCATCGGTCCAGGGTGTGGACTTCGCGCGCTGCAAACGGGCCTTCCAGCCGTCTTCCAGCGAGGCTCCCACGACCCAGCCGTGGAGCGCCGACCACATCAGGAACAGGGAGATCAGGATCGCGCCGACGAACACGGAGAGCGCGAGCACCGACGATTTGACCTGCTTGTGCGAGGCGAGCCGTGCCAGCGGAGGGTCCTTCTGGAGCAGCTCGAAGAACGATTCCAGGGTCGGGTCGCGGCCCGTGTCGGAGGGCGCCGGAGCCGGAGCCGGAGCGCCGAACGGCGAAGAGCTTCCCGAGAAGGAATCCTCGAAGACGGCCGAACCGAACAGCATCGCGGCCGGGTCCGCGGCAGGAGCGGAAGGCGAGTCGGATTTCGTCGAGGGCTTGCCGGACGGGACCAGGTAGGCGCCGCGCAGGAACGGCACGGTGCGGCCCACGAACTGGCTGGAGCAGGCGAGCGAAGTGGACTTGACCGCGTCTTTGAGACCGCGGAGCGATTCCAGGAACTGGAAGCTGGATGCCGGCTCTTCGCCGCGCTCCCAGGCCATCGCGAGAAGGCCGTCCTCCTTGGCGTCGAGGTCGGATTCCAGTTCGGTCCAGGCCTTGTCGAAGGCGGCGGGAAGGTTTTCCTGCTTGGTCCAGGAAAGCGCGACGCCCGGGACTTCGGAGGCGACCTTGAAGAACGACGCGCCGCCGGGGATCTGCTCGGCGCCGGTCAGGCCCACGTAGACGGGGAACTCCACCAGCGACGTTTCGGCCAGGAACGAAACCGTGGCGTGGATCTGGGAGGTGGCGAGCCCCCGTCCGATCGGAGCCAGGACGAGCGCCCCGTCCACCGGGCGCATCTTGCCGCGCTGCTGGAAGTATTCGATCAGGAAGGAGGCGCGCGACACCGTCGAGGCGACGCGGGCGTCGGGCAGCTCCCGCAGGAGCACGAACACCATGTCGCGGAACACGAGCCAGTTGCCCAGGTTCTGGAACTCGCCCGACAGTTCGTGTCGCCGGGATTCGGTCACGTCCCGCGCGCCGGAGGCTTCCAGGAGCGCCTTGGCGCTGTCGAATTCCGACGGTACGACCCAGAAGATCCGCTTCTGCGCGAGGTCGTCGGACTTGACTCCGATCTGCACGCCCTTGGTGGACGAGCTTTCCGACAGTTTGCGCACGTCGGATGCGAAGCCGCTCTTCCAGACCTCCTCGAACTGGTCGGTGGATCGGGATTCGGATCCCTTGGAAAGCGTGCGGATGAGCTGGCGCTGGCGCAAAAAGAGCGCGACGAACGCGCCGATCGCGAACCAGGCGACGGCGATCAGCGTGCACCACCAGGGCCATGCGGGAAGCTTGACGGCCAGGATCCAGGTGGCGGCGACGCCGACCACGATCCAGACGACCAGGAACCAGAACCAGAATGATTTCAGGGTGCGCATGTTCGCCTCGGGTCAGATGTTCTGGGAAAGCCAGGCCATGAGCAGGTACAGGAGCGCGGCCAGGGTCAGCATGCCCACCGCGATCCAGACCAGGAACCGCCCGGTCCGTTCCTTGGCGCGCTTGGCCGGTTCCTTGCGCAGCGACGGGAACCACGGCGGGAGCTTCCAATTTCCGTCGGGCTTCTTGCGGTAGATGTCGATCACCAGTCCCTGGAGCTTGCCGGGATCGTCCAGCTGGTACTGGCCCTTGAACCCGAGCAGGATGCAGCGGGCGAAGATGTCCAGGCAGGAGGACAGGTCGGCGCGCTGGTGGAGCCGCGTCATGCGCGAGAAGAAGTTCGTGCCCGCGGCCTGGTCCTGGAACTGGGCGACCGCCAGGGAATGGCCCAGCCATTCGATGGAGAACGGCGTGCGGGAGAACGCCATCTCGTCGAGCCAGGCGCAGAGCGCGTAGCGGGATTCCTCCACCGACGCGTTGGAGTGGCCTTCGCGGCGCGCGCGTTCGTCGAAATCCGACAGTCCTTTGAGCAGTTCGCGCTTGAGATCCTCGGGCGATGCGGGGCAGTTCGTGGACAAGGCGATGCCCCTCCGGAACAGGGGACGCGCGAGATTGGTCAGCGATTGCACGGGTTATCCCCCTTCAATCAGGAGTTCGATGGAGGTGATGTCGAGGTCGACCGGCGTGTAGACGCCGAGGACGCCTTCTTCCAGGAGGGTCTGCCAGAGCGGGCCGCTGGGCACGAGTTCGAAGCAGATCTGGCCGGTGGCGCGGAAGAACGCCGGCGGCGGCGCCATGCGGACCTCGATGCCCGGAAGCGCGCTCATGATGATGGGCTGCAGCCGCGACATGGAGGCGACCTTGGCCTTGTGGGCCACCAGCTGGACCAGCTTCTCCACCGGGACCGAACTGCGCACCGCGATGTGGAACCGCCTGCCGGACTTCAGGGCCTCCGGTTCGGGCTTGGCCACGAACAGGAGCGGTTGCTGGCGGGTCATGGGCAGGACCAGGTTGTCGGTCTGGATCTCGGACGACAGGATCTGGAACAGGCGGGCGACCAGGGCGCCCAGGGACGCCGACATCGCGTTGTGGTCGTAGGCCGCCGCCGGCGCGTCGACGCCGCGGGTGTACGACAGGCCGCCTGCCAGCTGCAGCAGATGGACGAACACGCGCTCGGGGTGGATCTCCCGGTTCTGCACGAAGTAGTCGACGCCGGGAAGGCTCGAGCGCAGATGCACGACCTCCAACCATTGCCTCATGCCCTGAGGGTCGATGGTCGGGTTCTGGCGTTCCAGTTCCAGGCACCGGTTGCGCATGTGGTTGGCCAGGGTGCGCAGGTTGTCCACGAGCCTGGGGGCGGCGTGGATGTCCAGCACGGTGGGGTGGAAGTCCTCGGCCGCCGTCGGGGCGCCCTGCCGTCCGCGCACGAGCTGGCACACCGGAAGCAGGATGAACCCGTCGTTGTTGTCGGTGGACAGCCGGATGGACAAGTTGGGCGCCATGAGGCCCACCGGTCGCACGGAACGGCCCGTTGCCGCGTCGTGCAGATCGGATCGGAATTCCCGGAACGCGGCTCCGTCCTCGCCCAGGTTGGCCTTGCCTTCGGAAGGGGCGGGCATCGCGAGGTAGGCGGTCGCCTTCTGGTTGGATTCGGAAAAATCGGAGGGCAGCTCGCGCCGCAGCGACGGACCCGAACCGATCTCGGAGTCGAACCGGACGCCGCCCTGGAAGAATCCTGCGCAGGATTTGATCTCCAGCGTGTTGAATCCGGCCAGTTGCGAATCGTCCAGCCGCAGGCGGGTGAACCCGAACGAACGCGACGGCGTGGCCCCGAAACCGTGGGCGAAGTCTTCCCGTGCAGATTCGTCTGCTCGTTGGAAGTGCTGAGGGAGGAGCGCGAGTCCTTCTTTCCAAGCGACTTTTCCGGTCATCGTGCGGTCGATCCTGTGATATGGGAGGAGGGGCGCCTTGCGCGTGCCAAAGGGAGGAAGTGGATTCGAAGCTAGAAATAGAAGCACTTTGGCCAAATCCTGCCAGGCCGGGCGACCGGGTGTGACGGCCGTACGCGGAACACTTTCCCAGAGTAGGTATATTCAGGTCCCACAGAATTGGACCTCAAGGACCCCTGATGCTCCATACGAACAAAATTCGTCGTTCCATCGTTTCCGCGCCCCGTTGGATGGGCGCGCCGCTCGTGCTCGTTGCCGCAGCCTTCGCCCAGGATCGCGGCTCGCTGGTCGTGACCACCGTCCCCGACAGCGCGGTGGTGGTCCTGGACAACGCCAAGGAGCCCGAACGGCAGCGCACCCCGTTCACCAACGAGAGCATGATCCCGGGCACCCACACGGTGTTGCTGCGCCCGAACGATCCCGCCTACAAGTCGGCGGTCTACGACGTCGAGATCGTCGCCGGCCAGGCCGCGTCCCTGGACCACGTCTTCGAGTACCGCACCAAGGCCTACGGGATGGAAGCCCTGTGCCTGGCGCCCTGGAAGGTGGGGGTCCAGGTCGGATTCGAATTCCGCCGCTACATCGGGTTCGAATCGGAAAAGCAGACCGACAAGTCGGCCGTCGCGCCGCCTTCCACCTACGCCTCGGACAGCGTCCCCAACAGCATCGCCATCCCCCTGGATCTGCGGTTGGGCTTTCCCGGCGGGTGGGAAGCGCATTTCACCCTTCCTGTCGCCTCCAAGGCCGACCCCAAGATCAAGTCGGAGTCGGTGGAAGGCTTCAGCCTCAGCGATCCCGGATTCGGTCTCAAGTGGATCTACGCGCCGTTCAACAGCGGGTTGGACCTGACCTGGAGGTTCGGCAGCAACCGCACGCAGAATCTGGGTGCCGGAGCCGACGCGTTGATCGTCACCGCCTTGACCAACCAGAAATGGCAGATGGTCGACGTGGCCGCCAACCTGGGCATGGCCATCCGGATGGCAAGCCTGTCGCAAGACGATGTCGAACGCGGCGACCAGCTGTTCGCCAAGGCGCGCGGCGGGTTTCTGCTGGCCGATCGATTCATGCCGTTGGCGCAGGCGGGATTCCAGTACACCTTCGCCGACACCAAGACGAAAAACGACTCGGCCCTGGGCAAGGACAATTTCCAGCTCACCCTCACGCCGGGGTTCATCTGGTACGCCGGGCGCAACTTCTCGCTGGAGCTGGGGGTGCCGCTGACCCTGGTGGCCTCCAACGAAGAAACCAGCTGGGGAGCGCATGTCTCCGCGGCGTTCGATTTCAGCCTCCAGTCCAAGGCCAAGGCGACCACCACCAAGAAGACCGCGGCGTTGTCGGCCTACCCGCTCCAGGCCGAAGGCGTTCCCGGATCCTCGCCATCCAACATCCTGTTCGACAGCAAGGAAGTTTCCAACGCCGAGTACAAGGATTTCTGCGACAAGACCGGTCGCGAATACCCGGCCGATCCCGAATTCACGGGGATGCCCGGCTACTTCACCGACTCCAAGTACGGCGGATATCCGGTCGTCAAGATTTCCATCGACGACGCGCGCGCCTATGCAGCATGGGTCGGGAAGCGTCTGCCCACGGTCACCGAATGGCGCAAGGAAATCGAGAGCGCGACCCTCAACGGGAACATGCTCGCCTGCGGCCTGGAAACCCCCGAACTGGTCGGCTCCCGCCACCAGGGCTCCGGGCTCTACAACGTCGTCGGCAACGTGGCCGAATGGGTGGAAAACGACCGCAAGGTCGGATCGGTCGCCTACATCGCGGGCGGATTCTTTTCCTTGCCGCGCGAGCGCTGCCTGGACAAGGGGCGCTGGGTCGACGTGGCCTCGCCGGCCGGAGCCAAGTATATCGGGATGCGGCTCGTGACGGAGGTCAAGTGATGGGAAAGATGTGGGTCGGTCTGTTCGCGATCGCCTTGTGTGCCGGGTCGGCGTTTGGCCGACCGCTGGAAAAGGTGAAAAACGACGCCCTGACGGTGGGGATCCGTGTCGGGAACCAGCCGTTCGGGTACAACGAGACCTCCGACCGCAAGGGACTGGAATACGATCTGGTCGCGGCCATCGCCGAAGGCATGGGCTGCAAGGGCGGGTTCCGGGTCGTGACCCTGACCAGCCAGCGCGACGGCGAAGAAAAGTTGTTGGCCGACAAGATCGATCTGGTCATCGGGACGGTGAAGGCGTCGTCCGAAGTCAAGGAACGATTCCTGACATCCCATCCCTACTTCCGCACCGGATTGGGGATCATGGTCATGAAATCCAACCAGAACATCTTCACCCTGACCGACCTGAACGATCGCTACGTCGCCGCGGCACCCGAGACCAACGCCGACAAGCTGATCGAATCGTTCCTGCCGCGCGCCAAGCTCGAGATCGTTCGTTCCTCCACAGAGGCATTGAACATGTTGCAGAAGGGGGATGTCGAAGCGGTGGTCCACGATCGCGCCATGCTGCAGACCGCGGCGACGCGCAATCAGGCGTTCCGCCTGTTGGATGTCAGCCTGACGGAAGACAACTACGTCATCCTGGTGAACAAGAAGTTCTCGAGCCTGCTCGACGCCGTGAACGCCCAGATCGATCGGCTCCGCACGGTCCCCTCGGCGGAAGCGGTCAGTCCGTTGGCGGCCATCTGCGCGCGGTACAAGCTGGGTGCCACGATCAAGCCGATCATCAAGGCCGGGACCGCTCCCGTGGCGGTGCCTGCGGCCGGGTTGCCAGCCGCCCAGGTCACGCCTCCGGCTTCGCAGACGGCCACGACGCCACGGCAGAATTCGACTCAAGCTGCGTCGTCCCGGGATCTGGAACGCCGGATGGACGGTGTCGAACGGCAATTGCAGGACATCCAGCGCTCCCTTTCCGAGATCAACGCCGCTTTGCAGCGGCTCCAGCCCTCGTCGCGCTGAAACGTCGGCTCGACCCCCAATGAAAAAGGGAGCGCTTTGCGCTCCCTTTTTCATTGGGGGTCGGAAACCTAGGGCGATCTCCGCAGGTCAAGGCGCTCGGGGATTGGCGCTCGGGGTGTAGGCCGGAGCGGTGTTCTCCTGGAGGCCTCCGGTGTAGTAGCTGTCGGGCGTGTTGGTTTCGATCGCCTTGCCTGCCTGCAGGCCGGTTCCGACCCCGATCCGCTTGGCGGAATCCAGCATCAGTTTCAGGTTCGGGAACCGGCGGGCGAACTGGTACTTGTTGAGCCAGAAGGTTTCGTCCAGGCTCGAGTACTTGACTCCGCCCGACACGGTCGCGTTGATGAATTTGTTGTTGCCCATGTAGATGCCCACATGGTCGATCGCCACGGAATCCGACGACAGCCCGAAAAAGACCATGTCGCCGGGTTGCAGTCCCGATTTGAACACGGGATACCCCAGGGCGCTCTGCTGCTTGGCCACGCGGGGCAGGTCGAACCCGAAGGTCCTTTTCCAGACCGCCTGCGTGAAGCCCGAACAATCGATGCCCGTGGTGCTGGTGCCTCCCCAGACGTAGGGAACGCCCAGGTAGCTGTCGGCGACCTGCTTGAGGGGGGTGATGTCCACGGTGTGGTCGGTGACCATGCGGGCGCCCAGGTTGCGCCCGGATTCGCGGGTGTAGGCGGGGCGGTTTTCGCCGAGCTGGACGTATTTGGGCCCGCAACCGACGAAGGCCGCCGTGCCGACCAGCGCCGCGACCGGAAGGAAGGGGCGGACGAGGGGCGACAAATTCGGTCGACGGGGGGCGCCGACCTGGCCTGGAGTGTGACGAGGGTACGTGACCACAACCACAAACGTAGCTAGCTTGTCAAGTTCCGATGAGATGCCCCACACTCCCTTTCCGGTTTTTTTTGGCCGCGGCGCTTCTGCTCGGCGGCTTGGTGCACGGTGCCGGCGTATTCTACGGCCGGGAATCCATGTACTCCCTGCGTCCGTACGGAATCGCCGTCAAGGTGGTCTGCACCGGCGGACTCGAACAGCACCAGGAAACGTTCAAGGCCCACATCGAAAATCGTCTCGGTGCGCGGGGCGTCACGGTCTATCCGGAGGCCTCCATCACCCTCAAGCTGGTCGTGAATTCCATCCAGTCCAACGATGGATTCTTCGTGGTCCACATGGACCTGCGGTTGGACCAGGCCGCCTACCTCGCTTCCACCAACCGATCCGTCGACGCCACGACCTGGGACGCCTACCGCATGGGCGAATTCCGGGAAGAAGACCTTCTTCAGGAAGTCGACGATCTCGCCAGGCAATTCCTCAACGACTACGTCGCGACCAACTGATGTCCGATTCAACGATCATTCCGGAGACACTCGCGTGAGAACCATCGGATTCCTTCTTCTCCTGCTCGGATGGACCACCGCCAAGGCGGCCGAGCCCACCGGCGTCGCCCTTCTCGATTTCCAGGCCAAGGGCATCCTGGACAAGGCCGTGCTGCGCCAGCTCTGGGAGCGATCCCAGGAGATCGCCTCGGGCATCCCCGCCGCCGACATGCTGTCGACGGAAGAAACTCGCAAGAGGGTGTTCGACCAGAACATCCTGGTGGCCACTCGCTGCGACGCGGCCTGCTACCAGCGCATCGCGCAGAAGCTCGGCACCAAGGAAATCCTGGTGCCCTCGGTGGAAAAGACCGGCGACCAGCTCAAGATCACCTTCGCCCGCTACCGCGGCGAGAACGGACAGAAAGTGCGGGAAGTCAGCGTCTGGTCCGACGGACGTGTGGGCCGGGCCTTGACGACCGGTCTGTTCAAGGTGTTCGACGGGGCGAGCGAAGGCAGCTCCATCACGATCCCATCGGCGGCCTGGAAGTCCTTCGGGATCCTGGGGCTGGGGATCGGAACGACCTTGATCCTGGGCACCACCCAGGAACGCGAGCCCGTCGACGGGGCCCCTCCCATTCCGCTCTGATCTTTCCTGAGAACAATCCCTCGCTCCCAATAGGTGGCATCATGATCGCCAAGGATCTCCGCAAACTCCTCGCACGCTTGAATCCCGCCTGCACGCGCTTTCTGGAAGGCGCGGTGGGTTCCTGCGTGCACCGCACCCACTACGAAGTCACGCCTGCGCACTTCCTGGCCCAGCTGGTGGAAGACGAAAAGGGCGACGTCGCCACGATCCTCGAATTCCTGCAAGCCGAGCGTTCCATGCTCCGCTCGCTGTTGCAGGACGAGCTGCGCGACTGCAAGACGGGCAATTCGTCGCGTCCGGTCTTTTCGCCCGCGCTCATCGAGATGCTCGAGCGCGCCTGGACCGAATCCAGCCTGAACCTCGGGCAGGACAGCGTCCGTTCCGCGGCGGTGCTTCTGGCCGCCATGGAGCAGCCGCACCTGTTCTCGCCTTCGCTGCAGGACTACTTCCGCACGCTGCGCGCCGACCGCATCCGCGCCGAGCAGGACAAGATCCTGCCAAAGTCGGTGGAGACCGCCATGGCCTCGCAGGCGGCCAAGGCCTCCGGCGCCCCCGCCAAGGAGGGCGAAGGATCGGCGCTGGACAAGTTCTGCATCGACTTCACCGAGCAGGCCAGGAAGGGCAAGATCGACCCCGTGTTCGGGCGCGACGACGAAATCCGTCAAGCCATCGACATCCTTTCGCGTCGGCGCAAGAACAACCCCATGTTCATCGGCGAGGCCGGCGTGGGCAAGACCGCGGTCGTCGAAGGATTGGCGCTCAAGATCGTCCAGGGCGAAGTCCCCGACGCGCTCAAGGGCGTGCGCCTGCTGTCGCTGGACCTGGGGCTGCTGTCGGCCGGAGCGGGAGTGCGCGGCGAATTCGAGAACCGCCTCAAGGGTCTGATCAAGGAGGTCAAGGAGTCGTCGCCTCCGGTGATCCTGTTCATCGACGAAGCCCACACCATGATCGGCGCCGGCGGCGAAGCCGGCAAGGGCGACGCGGCCAACCTGCTCAAGCCCGAACTCGCCCGCGGCGAGATGAAGTGCATCGGAGCCACCACCCACAGCGAGTTCCGCAAGCATCTGGAAAAGGACCCCGCCATCGCGCGGCGCTTCCAGACCGTGGTGATCCCCGAGCCCGATCCCGCCACCGCCGCGGTCATGCTGCGCGGCCTTCGCGGCCGCTACGAGGAGTTCCACAGGGTGCGCATTTCGCACGAGGCGGTGGAAGCCGCCTGCGACCTGTCGCACCGCTACGTGGCCGGGCGCCAGCTTCCGGACAAGGCCGTGGACCTGTTGGACACCGCCGCCGCCCGCGTGAAGATGGGATTGTCCACCCGCCCCGCGGAACTGGTCCGGTTCGACCAGGAAATCCGCGACATCGAGTCGGAAATCGTCTCGCTGGACCGCGACGGATCGCTCCGTCCCGGCGCGGTGGACCCGGTCCGCAAGATCGTGCTCAACGAACGCCTGGTCGCCATCCGCGAAAAGGTGGTCCAGCTGGAATCGCGCTGGACATCCGAGCTCGCCAAGGTCCGCGAGATCCTGGACGCTCCCGAAGGCACTCCGGTGGAATCGCTCGAGACGTGGTGGAGCGAACTGGAAGCCATGCAGGGCGAGCACCCGCTGGTGCACCCCTACGTGACGCGACAGGTTCTGGCGCAGGTGATCGAGGAATGGACCGGAATCCCCGCCGGCAACATGATGCGCGACGAAGCCAAGATGCTCCTGGAACTGGAGAACACCCTCAACTCCCGCGTGATCGGGCAGTCGTGGGGCATCAAGGAACTGGCCCAGAGCATACGCTCCAGCCGCATGGGACTCACCCGGCCAGAAACGCCGAAGGGCGTGTTCCTCATCACCGGGCCTTCGGGCGTGGGCAAGACGGAAATCGCCAAGGCGATCGCCGACCTTCTCTACGGCGGCGAACGTTCCGTGGTGACGCTGTCCATGTCGGAATACCAGGACGCGATCTCGGTGACGGCGCTCAAGGGCGCGAGCGCCGGCTACGTGGGCTACGGCGACGGCGGCACCCTCACCGAAGGCGTGCGCAAGAACCCGTACACGGTGGTGATCCTCGACGAGATGGAGAAGGCGCACAAGGACGTGCTCAACATGTTCTACCAGGTCTTCGACCAGGGTTCGCTGCGCGACGGCGAAGGCCGCGACATCAACTTCCGGAACACGGTCATCATCATGACTTCCAACCTGGGCCTGGACACCATCACCAAGATGGCCATGGACCAGGAGAACATGTTCAGCTACGGCGAATACACCGAAGCGATCCTGCCCGAGCTGACCGACCACTTCAAACCGGCGTTGCTGGCCCGCTGCAAGGTGGTGCCGTTCCTGCCGCTGGGCCACGATTCGCTGCGCCACATCGTGGGCATGAAGCTCGACAAGGTGGCCCGCCGCCTCAAGGAACAGCACGGCGTGATGCTGGCCTGCTCCGACGAGCTGCTGGACCACGTGGTCGACCAGTGCAACCTGGTGCAGAGCGGCGCGCGCCTGCTCGATTCGCTCATGGAACGCGACATCCTTCCGGGCATCTCGAACCTGCTCCTGCAGCGGGTCGCCGAAGGCACCCAGGGAAGCCGGATCGTGGTCGGCGTCGGCGACGACGGCGCCCTGTTCTTCCGTCTGGACGACGGGACGGATCCTGTCACGCTCGATTCCGCGGCGACCGCCGAGGAGGTGGTCTGATGGCCGGCGCGTCCGACACCTCGCTCTACTCGTTTTCCGTGACGGGACTCGGCGAAAACACGTTCGCCGTGTTGCGGTTCGAAGGACGCGAGTCGATTTCCGGCCCGAGCTGGTGCAGGCTCCTGGTGGTCTCGCCCGAGCGAGGCCTGGAACACGACGACATCGTGGGCAAGGAAGCCGTGCTCAAGATCCACCTCAACGGCGAGCACCAGCTCCACGGCGTCGTGTGCGAGGTCCACGAGGAACCGTTCGGCGACGACATGTCGCGCTACGAGATCCTGATGCGCGGGCGCATCGCGCTGCTGGAGTTCGGCGGCGACTGCCGGGTGTTCCAGAAGAAATCCTCCAAGGAGATCGTCGAGGAGGTGCTCAAGGGAGCCGGGCTGGACGCGAAGTCCTACAAGTTCGCGCTCAAGGGCACCTACGGCCCCATGGACATGCACGTCCAGTACAACGAGTCGGACTTCGCGTTCCTTTCCCGCACGGCGGAAAAGGACGGGATCTTCTACTTCGAGCAGGTGGATGGCGACGATTCCGTGATCGTGTTCGGCGACGACAATTCGGCCTTTCCGCAGAGCGCCCAGGACAAGCCGATGGAATACCGGCCCGGATCGGGCCTGGTGGAGACCACCTTCGAGGCGTTGTATTCGCTGCGCCGTTCCAACGCGATGCACAAGGGCAGGATCGCGACTTCCGGCTACAACTACGAGACTCCCGGAACCATTCCGCGCGGCGACGCTTCGGCGATGGGCACGGGATCGTGGACCCGCCACGACGTCGCGGTGGGGTCGGCGGCCGACGCCAGCAACGATTCCCGGCGCATGCTGGAAAGCGAAAAGATGTCGCGCGACCGCGTGATGGCCACGACCCACAACCCCATGCTGCGAAGCGGAACCAAGTTCCAGATCTCGCAGCAGTTCGGGTACGGATTCGGAGGCGACTACCTGCTGGTGGAAGTCCACCACGAAGGCTCGCAGGAAGGCTCGCTGCTGGGCAACGGAACGGATTCCCACTACAAGAACACGATCGTCGCCCAGCCCGCGGCGTTGGCGTTCCGTCCCGCCCAGAAGACGCCTCGTCCGCACGTGGCTGGCGTCATCGTGGCCAAGTCCGACGGGCCCGACGGAGCCTACGCGCATCTGGACGAAGCGGGCCGCTACCGCGCGCGTCTGCCGTTCGACCAGAGTTCGTCTGGGCCGGGCCAGGCGACGCCCCCCATCCGATTGTCGCAGCCCTACGCAGGACCGGACTACGGTCTGCATCTGCCCATCCACAAGGGATGCGATCTGGTGCTGGCCTTCGAAGACGGCGACATCGACAAGCCCATCGCGCTGGGTGCGGTCCCCAATCCGGCCACCAAGACGCCGGTCACCAGCCAGAACAAGTCGCAGAGCACCCTCAAATCGGCCAGCGGCAACATCGTCGTGCTGGACGACCTGGAGAAGAAGACCAAGATCGAGATGGTCTCGACGGGCAAGCACAAGATCCTGCTCGACGACGATCCGGACAAGGTGGGGCTTCTGGTGGAAACCACCAAGAAGAACCGGCTGCATCTGGACGACAAGAACATGTCGCTGGAGCTGTCCACCGGCGACAAGAAGCATTTCCTGACCATCGAGGACGAGAAGGGGATCATCACCCTGTCGACCAAGTCGGGGCACGTGCTGAAGATGGACGACGACAAGAAGTTCGTCCAGTTGCAGACGTCCAAGGGCCATGTCCTCAAGCTCGACGACGACGGCGACCTGATCACCATCGCCGACAGCAAGGGCAAGCACACCATCCAGATCGACGCTTCGGGCAAGATCTCGGTGGTCACCGACGGCGACCTGGAGATGGAAGCCAAGGGCGCCATCAAGATGAAATGCAAGGACTTCGGTCTGCAGGCCAGCGGCAAGATCGACATGAAGGCGTCGCAGGATTTCAAGCTCCAGGCCATGAACGTCAACGCCAAGGCCGACCAGAAGGTCGCGATCCAGGCGGGGATGGACGCGGGTCTGAAGGCGGGCATGAACCTCAAGCTGGAAGGTTCCGTCAACGTGGAATCCAAGGCCGGCGTGGCGAACAAGATGACCGGCACCATGACCAACGTGGAATCTTCCGCGATCAACACGATCAAGGGCGCGATGGTCATGATCAACTGAGGCCATGCCGGACTCTCCGTCCGGTCTTTGGACGTTCCCCACGCAACCGTTCCACTCTTGAAACCCCGATCGCCCCGCTCCGTCTCGCAGAAGGAATTCGTGACCTCCGTCACAGTCCAGATCCGAGGCGGTTGCTAGATTGGATCAAGATCCGTTCCCAAGCACAACACCCTGCACGCCGGAAGAGACTCGGATGAAAACCTTCCTGATCCTATCCTCGATCCTCGCGATGGCCCAGGCGGCGCTCGCCGCCAAGCCACTGAGAATCCGCATCGAATCCAAATGCGAGACCTGCACTCCCACCAACCTGGGCAAGCTCGACGCGGCCTTGCGCAACAACCTCCAGGACTTCGGCCTGGTGGAAGCCGAACCCGGCACCAAGGCCCCGACCCTGATCGTCTTCGCGCTCCAGGAAGATTCGGTCTGGTTCCTGTCGCAGGTGGTGAACAGCCCTCGAGGCTCCATGGTCTCTGTCACCCGCGAAGAGTTCAAGGGCGGCTTCAAGGACATCCTGGCCTGGGGAGCCGATTCCGCCGTGGTCGACGCCAAGCGCGTGATCGAAGAAGCCATGCAGCGCGCCAAGGAAGCATCGGAGAAGAAGGGGAAGTAGGATTCCTTCCGAAAGTTCGATGCCGGGGCAGGGCGCGGGCGGATCGGAAAGCTAGACTGTTGGCGTGACGGAAATCGACCTACCCTCGCGACTGGACCGGGCCTGGGCTCTTGGAGCGGGTCGGGATCTCGCCCAGCGCGCAGCGCGCGAGGACCTCGTGCTCGCGGGTCGGCTCGTGGAGGACGTGGACGTGCTCGCCGCGGGAGCGCTTCATCTGGCGCGTCGGAATTCGGCGGTCCATGGGAAAAGGCTCGCGTTGCGGGCGCCGTCCGACCTCCTGATGGCGAGGCTCGCGGCCCTGGATCCGGGCGAGGCGGAGGAGCGCGGGGAGGTTGCCGCCGCGGAGCCGTTCGTCGAGCGGGTCGGCCAGTCGGCTTGGGGTGCCCTGCGCAACGCGATGGATGGATTCGCGTTCGCCGTGGAGATGTTCGCGGGGCTTGTCGATCTGCTGCGTCGCAAGGAGCGGACCTGGCCGGGGGCCGTGTGGCGGCAGTTGCACGACCTGGGGACCACGGCGCTTCCTGTCGTGCTCCTGCTGACCGGATTGATCGGGCTCACCCTGGCGCTGCTCATGGGCCAGCAACTGGAGCAGTACGGCGCATCGATCCACTTGGCCACGCTCATGGGGGTGTCGTTCGTTCGCGAGGTCGGGCCTTTGCTGACCGCGGTGATCCTGGCCGGGCGGTCGGGGAGCGCGATCGCCGCCGAACTCGCGTCCATGAAGGTCCAGGAGGAGGTCGACGCCTTGCAGACCATGGGGGCTCGGGAATCCGTGTTTCTGGTGGCGCCGCGACTGTTGGCACTGTGCCTTTCGCTGCCGTTCCTGGCGCTGTTCGCGAGCGTCTGCGGGGTCCTGGCGGGACTGTTCGTGTCGGTGTTCCAGCTTGGCCTGGCTTCGGACACCTATTTCCGGATCCTGTCCGAAGCGATCGAACCCAAGGACATCGGGATCACCATCGTCAAGAGCATGGTCTTCGCGGCGATCATCGCGTTCCTGGCGTGCCGCATAGGCCTGTTCACCCGCGGAGGTTCCGACGCGGTGGGACGCGCCACCACGCGCACGGTGGTCTCGGGGATCTTCTGGACGATCATCGCCGACTGCATCTTCGCCCTGGTGCTCTACCTATGACGGAACCCGTCCTTTCGGTGCGGAACCTGCGAGCCGGCTACGGCTCGCGCGAGATCCTGAAGAACGTCTCGGTGGAAGTCGCGCCGGGCGAGATCCGCGTGGTGCTGGGCGGATCGGGAAGCGGCAAGTCCACGTTCCTGCGCAACGCGCTCGGGCTGGAAAAGCCCTGGTCCGGCGAGATCCGCGTGCTGGGCGAAGATCTGGTCGCGGGCGGGGCTTCGGCCGACCGGGCGCGACGGAATCTGGGAGTCCTGTTCCAGGGCGGGGCGCTGGTCACCAGTCTCACGGTGGGCCAGAACGTCATGCTTCCGCTGGTCCTGGACGGCGTGCCGCCCCAAGGCGCCGCCGAGGAAGCCGCGCGCGCGCGCCTGTCGCAGGTGCGGATGTCGCACGCGTGGGCCATGTACCCGGGCGAACTGTCGGGCGGCATGCGCAAGCGGGCCGCCCTGGCGCGGGCCCTGATCCGCGAGCCCAAGGTGATCTTCTGCGACGAGCCTTCGGCCGGTCTGGATCCGCTCACGTCCCGCGAACTCGACGAGCTCCTCCAGGAACTCCGCGATTCGCTGGGGCTGGCGATCGTGCTGGTGACGCACGAACTGGAATCGATCCGCGCCCTCGCGGAAAAGATCCTCTATCTTCATGACGGCGAAGTCCTGTGGGACGGGACGCTTTCCGACGCGTTGGAAAACGGACCGCAACGAATCGGGGACTTCTTCGCGCGCCGGACGGATTCCGTCGGCAAATCGATTCCTTCCGGATGGGAGATCCTTCCTTGATCGCACGGACAGAACCTTGAATCCGACCCCGGCGCAACTCAGATGGACCGGCTTGTTCCTGGTCGCGGGAGCCCTCCTGGTGGTGGGCGCGGTGGTGTTCCTCATGGGCTCGAGGCTTTCGCGGGACGTGCTTCCGCTGTCGTGCGAGGTCAGGGGCGAATCGGTGTCGGGGCTGTCCACCGGAGGCAAGGTGGAGCTGCGCGGCATCGAGGTGGGGCGCGTGGTCTCCATGGAGTTCGACCCCGAGGACCCCGAACGGATCCTGGTGGGCATCGAAGTCGACCCCAAGGCGCCCGTGTACAAGGACGCCTGGGCCACGCTCGAGATCTTCGGGATCACGGGGCTCAAGTACCTGGAACTGTCTCCCGGAACGCCATCCACCGGAAGACCCGAACCCGGCACGATCCTGCCCACCCGGCCCAGCCTCACGACGGGACTCCTGAACGCGATGGACACCATCGCGCGATCCAGCGTGCGCGTCCTGGAAAACCTGGACGCGCTCACGAGCAGGGATCGCCGCGGGCAGATCGATTCCATCGTGGCGGACCTTCGGCGGACTTCGGCGGACTTCGCGACCATGGCGGGGAACCTGAAGGACGCGCGCCTGGACAGCCAGGTGACCAGCATCGCCCGCCAGGTGACCAAGGCGGTGCACAACATCGACAGCGCCCTGGGGGCGAGCAAGCCGGCGCAGTCCATGGCCCGGATCGACACCGCCGCCGGCGCCATGGCGAACGTGGCGCGCCGGGCCGACCTCATGCTGGGCCGGTCGCAAAGCGACATCTACCGGTCGCTGGAAGACCTGCGATCGACCATGCGCAACCTCGCCGACTTCAGCCAGACCATCCGTGACAATCCCGCGGCGGTGCTCCGCTCGGGCGACAAGGGGGATGAATGACCATCCGATCCGCGACGATTCTCGGCGTTCTGGCGACGCTTCTTGCGGGGTGCTTTTCCGCCCAGTCCAACGAGTACCGCTTCTACGTGCTCGACTACGTTCCCGAGACGTCCAAGGAACGGCTTGCGAAAGGTCCGTGGCAAGGCACCATCCTGGTCCGCAACTTCCCGATGGGCGAGGCCTACCAACGGCCGGAGCTGGTCTACCGGACGTCGGCACACGAGATCCGCTACCATCGCCGCGACCGTTGGGCGGTTCGGACGGATCATGTCGTGTCGGACATGGTCCGGAAGCACCTTCTTGCCTCGAAGCTGTTCGGGCGCGTCCAGAACCAGTACGAGGAGGACCAGCCCGACTACGAACTGCGCGGTCGCGTCGTCTCGCTCGAGGAGTACGTGACGGAAACCGCGCGCTACGCCCACCTGGACATGCATCTGGACTTCATCCGGATGTCCGACAACAAGACGCTTTGGAGCCAGGATTTCGACGTCCGCCGCGAAATCCTCGGCCGGACTCCGGTCCTCACCGTGCGGGCGCTATCGAGCTTGCTCGAGGCGACCATGGATCGGGCCATCGGGGCGATCGATTCCACGATGTCCGCGATGGAGCGCGCTCCGTGAGGTGGATTCCGTCCGTCCTTTCGTTGTTGGGCGCCGTCTGGGCCGCGCCGTCCCCGGAATTGCCGGGGATCGACGTGAGGGATCTCGGGCCCACCTGGGGTGACACGGTGACACGGCGGTACGGGGCCGATCGTCGGGAAACGGGCGGTGGGATCGGTCGCTGGGCGGCGCCTCCGCCGGAGGTCCAGTTGGAGGCCGACGAGGTGCTGCTGGGCATGGGCGAAGGCGCCGTGTTCGTGCCGAGCATGACGCACGGACGGCTGGAGCCGCGGGTGTCGGTGGCCGACTCCGGTGGACGGTTCATTTCGATCGGGCCGTCGGGCCGCAGGATGCGGCTCAAGCCGGGCGCCTACAAGGTGTCGTTCGGGTCGGGTTCGGAAGCCCAGAGGATGGAAATTCCGGTGGTCGTGGAGGACGGCGAGACGACCGTGACGCCCACGCCCTGGGCCGGGCTCACCATCGCGACGATCTCCACCGACCGCCAGCATTTCCGGGGCGAATACAAGCTGATGCGCCAGGACCGGTTCCAGAGCTACGGCGAAGGGTTCGGGCAGACCGAGGATCGGATTTCCGACCTGCCCACCTGGATCCTGCCTCCCGGAGTCTACAAGATCACCGGGCTTTCGGCGGGCACCGACGACCTGACGAATTTCGTGACGGTGCGTCTTCTGGCCGGCGAATGGACCGACTTCACCCTGGTGATGGACGGCGAGAAGGTGGTCGGGGGCGGAGCCATCAGCCAGATCGCGGGAAGCCCCGTCCGCAAGGATTGGCGGTTCGGAGCGGACCTTGGCGGAAGCGTGTCGTGGACACGCGAGAAGCTCTCGCGCCAGGAGAACATCCGCACCACCACGAACCTTTCCGGATACACGCAGCTGCGCCTGCGGCGCGAGAAGGACGACTGGCTCACCAGCGCCAGGCTGCAGTTCGTGGGTGGAGCGACGGAAACCGGCGACGACGACTGGAAGATCGCTCCCGACGAGATCGTGGCCCAGATCTTCGCGGTCCGGAGGGTCACGCCGCGGATCGGCCCCTACGGCCGGTTGGTGGCCACGTCGCACCTGCTGCCGTCGGAGATCGACCTTTCCACCACGACATCGGCCCCGACCATGCTGTTCGTGCGCGATCCGGCAACGGGGCGGTTCGAACGGCGGGCGCCGGGCGGGACCAGTTGGCAGATGGCGTCCAGCTTCGCGCCGCTGGAAATCAGGCAGGGGTTGGGCCTCAACGTGGAAGTGGTCCAGACGCGACCGGTGGATCTATCCCTGCAGGCCGGCGTGGCTTCGCGGCAGGTGTTCCCGTTCGGTGCCTACTACCAGAGGTCGCTGGACAATCCGTTCCTGCTGGAAGAGCTCCGCAGCCAGGACACCAACGTCACGGCCCTGAACTCCGTGGTGATGCAGCGGGCCGTGTTCGACCACGGCACCGGCCTGGAAGCCACTGCGGAACTGCGCGCGCAGCTGGGCAGCTCGGCGAGCCTCACTTCGGCGCCGGGTCTGTTCTGGAGCCTGTGGCCGCGCGACCAGCTGGAGTTTTCCGTGCTCACGGTGCTTTCGCTGCACCTCACGCGGTTCGCGTCGGTGGACTACCGCTACGCGATCAAGAAGAGTCTCGACGAGGGCGCGATCCACCGCTACCCCTACAGCCACCAGGTGCTGCTGCGGTTCTCGTTCGGGAGCTGAGCGGAACCTACCCCGGTTCGCCCACGGTGCTCACGTACAGGATCGCGTGCGACAGATCCTGCCCCAACGTGCGGTTGACCTGGTCGTCGAAGTACCCGCCGATCCCGGACGCTCCCAGGCCCATGGCCTGCGCGGCCAGGTTCAGACGTTCCCCGAAGTGCCCGGCGTCCATGCACAGCGGGCGGTAGGCGCGCTCGCCCATGAGGTCGACAGCCAGTTCAAGGGGGACGGAATGGACCACCAGGAACGAGGCGTTGCCGCCCAGTTCCTGCCCCAGGCACATCTTCAGGCTTTCTTCGCGGAACGCGCCCTCGCGGTGGAGGGCGATCGCGTTGGTTTCGGGGTCCCAATGCCAGATTCCGGGCTCCACCCCATGGATCGCGTTGGCCACGATCCAGGTGTCCAGCAGCCCGGCGGGCGACAGCGTTTCTTCCGGCGGAATCCGGCTCCAGGACATCAGGGTGGAAAACTGTTCGAGGGACACCGGGGTCCAGCCGTAGGATCGGCACGACCTCCGTTCGATCGCCGCCCGCACGATGTTCCCGGGCGAGGCCGATTCGAGCGGTTTCTTGTAGGAGAGTTCGGGCTTGCGCGTCGGGCGGGCGATGAAGTCGGGAATGCCCGGACGGCCCGGTGGGATGCGCGCGAGCCGATGCGCGTGCACCTGCAGCTTGCCGGGCTCCACGTGCGCGGCGGCCTCGGTGGGGTCGGGCGTGGGGCTGCGCAGGCAGCGCGAGACGGTTTTTGTCAGTGGTTTGCCGATCGGCACCGCCAGCAGGGGGACTTCGTCCTCGTCGGGGAACAGCAGGTCGGACAGTCCCATGTCGCAGAACCCCGACATGGGCACGGCGTCGAGCCCTTCTCGGCGGGAGGCTTCGAGCAGGTTCCCCGCCAGGTGCCCGGCGTCGAGCAGGATGCGGCGGTAGGCGCGTTCGCCGTAGCGCCAGGCGCCCCGCGAGAACAGGCCCGTGAGCACGGCGATGGCCGATGCCTCGGAAGCGGGTTGGGAGCCGAACAGGGCGGTCGAAGCCTCGGCCCGGAAGTCGCCGCGCCAGACGGGGATGAGCGCGAAGCCGGGGGCGTGGAACTGCCAGATTCCGGGCTCCAGGCCTTCCACGTCCAGGACGATCCAGTACAGTTCCACAGGGTACAGGCCGCCCGCCGAAGGGTTGGTGCGGTACAGGTGAGGATCCTGGGGCGAACCGCCCATGGCGCTCACGCCCGCGGCGAACCACGACAACCGCGCGAGCGAAGCCAGGTCCATGCGGTCGGGAAGCGGCGGGTACTCGCCCGAGCCGTCTTCTTCCACGAAATTGGACAGGAATTCCAGGTGCGGACGGATGTCGACGTGCTCGGAGCCCGCGATGGACTTCCAGGCGCGCGGCTGTTCGGCCCAGTTCGCCTGGCCCAGCCGGTCGATCGTCATCGGGTCGTACTTGGTCAGTTCGTGGTAGCGTTCGATGAAGCTGCTCATGGCGTGGAAGCGTTCCTCAGTCCCGCGTCAGGGGCGCGTAGGCCTCGCGGGCCGCGATGTGGTAGAACCGGTGTTCTTCGGGGCACCAACCCGTCAATTCGTGTCCATAGACGCAGCCCGTGTCGAGTCCCTTGACGTCGGGACGGTCCACGAATCCACGCATGGCCCAATGACCGAACGCCACCGGCACGGGCCAGCGGATGCAGTCGAACCAGGCCGGGTCGTGCGGGTTGTCCAGGTCTTCGCCCTTGCCGTCCCAGGTGCGGATGGTCAGGATGGCCTGGCGGGACATGTCCTGCAGGCTCGTCTTGCCAGGTTCCAGGCCGGCGTGGACCACCAGCAGGTCGCCGAGGTCCACCCACAGCGGCCAATGGGCCACGCGGGCGGCGGTTTCCGACACCGACGCGCCCAGGCGGTGCTCGTAGCGCCGTTCCTTGTCGGTCCATTTCTCGGGGATCGTGGAGGCCATCTTGAGCAGCTTGGCTTCGTGGTTGCCCATGGCGCAGACGATCCCGTGGCGCTCCACCAGATCCAGGACCCCGGGAGTGTCTGGGCCCTTGTTCACCAGGTCGCCCACGGCCACCAGCCGGTCGCCGGACACGGGACCGAACGCCGTCAGGAGCTGGTTTAGCTCCCGGCTACATCCGTGGACGTCGCCGATGACGAGCGTGCGGTTCAGGCGACGACGAGCAGGTTGTTCGCCGAACCGAACGGACCGGGCACCTGCTGGCGGTCCGGATCGGGCTCGTAGGACATGCCGTCGTACACGTACTTGTATTCGTAGGAGCCGCGCTTGAGCTTGAGCTTGGTGCTCCAGAGCCCGTTCTTGTCGCGCTTGAGGGGGTTCTTGCCGAGCTTCCAGTCGTTGAAGCTGCCCACCAGGTCGACCGCGCCGGATTTGGGCGAGTAGCGTTCGAACAGGACTTCGACCAGCTCGTTGGACGCCTTGGGGGCCGCCACCGCGGCGACCTTGGCGGGCGCGGCCTTCTTGGACGGCGCGACCTTCGCGACCGGAGCCTTGGCCGCGGCCTTCTTGGCGGGAGCCGCCTTGGGCGCGGCCTTGGGGGCCGGCACCGCGGCGGCCTTCTTGACGGGGGCGGCCTTCTTGGCCACCGGAGCCTTGGCGGCGGCGGGCTTCGCCGGAGCGGCCTTCCTGGCGGCCGGCTTCGTGGCGACGGATTTTGTCACGGGTTTCGGGGCACTCTTCTTGGCAGCCATTTCTAGCCTCCTGAGCGGTGATGTGGTAACGCTCCAAATAGAACAATACCATTCGCGTCGGGCATGGGCGCGGATTCTGTCCGCGGTTTCGCGGCAGGGGCCGAAGCCCGGACGGGCCGGGACCCGGCGACGGGGGAGGATGCCGAGTCGGGGAGCCGCGGCCCGGCTCGCGAGGACCCGACCGGCGCATCGCGCCGGCGCCGCCCGTATTCCCGATGCAACCGAGCCGGGAGGAAGGGATGGCGCTGGCGGTGGAAATCGAACGCACGAGGCGCGAATTCAGTTGGGATTCGGGAGTTTGCGCGATGTCGGGCGAAGTATATTTGCGGTTTCGCAACCTCCGCGCAGAAATCAAGAAAGAGGATATGAGCGACAAGGAAACGGTCCGTAAAAGGATCAACAGTTTCATCGACCCCAAGTCGGGGACGGACAACGCCACGGAAATCACGCGGCTGATCAAGAGCGTGTTCGACGATTTCCTTGCCCAGGGGTTGACCCCGGAAAAGGCGACCGAGAAATCGCGCATCGAGATCCTGTCCTGGAAGTACCTGTTCCGCGTCCGCAAGTCGGATTTCGCGGAACTCTTGGCGCAGATCGAAAAGGTCTGCGCGGCTTGCGACTTTTCGCGGCTCGTGACACCTGCAATCGAGGTGATCGAGAGCGATTCGGGCAAGGTCAAGATCTACTTCCGCAAGAAGAAGTTCCAGATCCAGGTGCCCAAGGGCTACCAGATCAAGAAGGAACACCTCGACAAGATGTCCAAGACGCTCGAAGAGTTCTACTTCGACAACTTGGACGATTTTGGCGACCGGACCCTCAAGGCGACCATGACCGTGGCGCGCCTGGAGACGCTTCCGCGCTACGATCTCTGGTTCGAGTGACCTGAAGCGCCGCGTCGGGCCGCGTGCCCGCGTCGGTGCTCGAGTCGGTTCTTTCCGGTCGGCGACGACCCGAAGCGTATCCTACCTTGCGGGAGGATGGCTTTTTCGCGTCTGCCTTTTTTGCTGGTTCTCCTGTCGGTGGTCGACGTGTGTTCGGCCGGAATCTGGTCGGATCGAGGGATCGATCCCGGGAACGCGCGTCTGGCCGAACTCGATTCGGCCAAGGCGCGAGCAAAATACGCCGGTCGCACGCGTGCGGACCTGGAATCGACGCTCGGCCGCGATGGCAGACGGATTCTGGTTCCGACCGCCGACGGGGGGTGGATCGAATGGGACGGCGGAACGCCTCCCGGCGAACAGACCTGGGTGTACGAACTGCGCCGATCGGAAAGCCGCGGACCCCGCCTGTCCGAATTCCGTCGCGAAGACCGTCGCCTGGTGCTGGGACTGGACGATTCGGGCAAGGTCGTGTCGGTGGGCTGGAGCTGCGACACGTCGGCCTGGCGGAACAAGGCGACGCTTTCGCGCTAGCCCGGCTCTCGCCTGGAGCGGAGCTATTCGCGCCCGGGGCAGACCTCGTGGCCGTGCCAGGTCTCGGTCCCGGAAGGCTCGACCTGGATCGTGGCATGGATGTCGGGGTGCTCGTGGTGGAGCTTGTCGAGCGCTTTGCGCAGGATTTCGGTCGGATCGGTTTGGTCGCGATGGACCAGGTGCACCGAGAGCGCGGTGCGGGAATCGCCCAGCGGCCAGATGTGCAGATCGTGGAGGGATTCCACGCCTTCGATGCCGGCGAGGTCGGATTGGATTCTTGACGGATCGTGTCGCAGGGGCACGGCGTCCAGGATCGTGTCCAGCGTCTCGCGGAAGAACGGCCAGGTGTGCGCGAGAAGCCAGAGCGAGATCCCGAGCGCCAGGAGAGGATCGATCCAGGCCAACCCCGAGAAATGCACGGCGAGCCCGCCGACCACCACCGCCGCCGAGATCGCGGCATCGGACACCAGGTGCAGGTAGGCGCCGCGCGCGTTGATGCCGACGTTCCTGCTGCCGATCCACCAGGCGGACAAGACGTTCACGGCGATGCCGCCCAATGCCCACAGGGAGACCTGGAGTCCGTCCACCGCGATGGGATGGGCCAACCGCCAGATCGCGCCGATTCCCACCGCTGCAGCCCCCACCAGCACCAGCACGGCGTTGGCGAATCCGGCCAGTTGTCCGGTGCGATGCAGACCCCAGGTGCGGATGTGCGTCGCGCGGCGGCGGCTCAGGTTCGCGGCGATCCAGGCGAGCACGAGCCCGGTGGCATCGCCCAGATTGTGGACGGAATCCGACAGAAGCGCGGTGGACCCGAGCGCCAGTCCCGCGGCGGCCTGCGCCGCCGACCAACCCAGGTTCGCGATGCTCGCCTTGGCCAGGGCGGGGCTGGGGCTGGGGCGGTCGGGCATGTGGCCCATGTGGTGGATGTCGTGGTGGTGGTGGGATCCCATGTGCCTCCAAGATACCGTTCGCGGGCCCGGTGCCGGGAAATCGCCCCTCCGGGAAATGTTCCGAATTCGTTGCCGGGGATTGTCGGAACGCCATCGGGAGGCTTTGATTTGCGGACCATGCGAAAGATCCGATTCCAGTTCATCAGGGCGCTTCTTCTTTTGTCGACCACCGCCTGCGCGGGAGAGGATTCGGCCAAGGCCAAGTACGTGTTCCTGTTCGTCGGAGACGGCATGGGATCGGCGCAGGTGGCGTTGGCCGAAGCCTACAAGGCGTCGCTGGAGGGCGATTCGGTCGGGTTCGTGCCGACATCCTTTTCTCGGTTCCCGGTGCGCGCCGACGTGACCACGCACTGCGCGGTGCGGCGGACCACCGAATCGGCCGCGGCGGGCACGGCCATCGCGTCGGGCTCCAAGGCGGGCGAGGCCGCGATCGGGGTGGATGTCTCGGGGAAGACTTTGCGGACGCTGGCCGAAGAGGCGCGCGACGCCGGGGTGCCGGTGGGGATCCTCACGACGGTTCCTGTCAACCACGCGACGCCTGCGGCGTTCTACGCCCACGTGCCCAACCGCAACGACTACTGGGAGATCGGCAGGCAGCTGGCCGACAGCCGCATGAGCCTGTTCGCGGGCGGCGACTTCCAGGAACCCAAAGGGAAGAAGGGCCAGGACAAGGAGGATTCGCGGGTGCTGGCGGCCAGGAAGGGCTACAAGATCGTGCGCGGGCGGGATTCGATCGCGGCCAACACCACTTTGCCCGCGATCCTGCTGGGGCTGGACCCGGACGATGCCGCCCTGCCGTGGGAAATGGATTCTTCCGATGCACGCACGCCGGTGCTGGCCGACTACGTGGCCGCGGCGATCCGGCTTCTGGACAGCCCCAAGGGGTTCTTCGTGATGGCCGAAGCGGGCAAGATCGACTGGGCGGGACACGCCAACGACGCCCGGGCGAACATCGACGAAGTGTGGGGGCTGGACAGCGCGGTGAAGGTGGCGCTGGAGTTCGCCGCCAAGCACCCCAAGCAGACGTTGATCGTGGTGACGGCCGACCACGAGACCGGTGGTTTGAGCTTAGGCAGCGGAGCGACGGGCTACAAGACGGATTTTGGTCTGCTGCGCCACCAGAAGTCGTCCAGGGACCGACTGGAAGACCTGCTGGCTCCGATCGCGGCCTCGGTCGAGACGGCCAAGACCGCGGGCGACACGGCGAAGGTGGTGTCGCAGGTGTTCGCGCGGATCGCCACCGAGACGGGCCTTGGGCGCGTGCCGGAACTGGCGCTCGCGGCGACGGATTCCGTCGAGATCCTGGAGTCGCTGCGCGCCCGGTGGGGGACCGCGAGGGCTGCGGCCAAATCCGGCTACGGCGCGACCGGATCGCCCGCCGCCACGGCGATCCGGATCCTGAACCGCAAGGCCGGCGTGGGCTGGACCACCGGCGCGCACACGGCGATCCCGGTGCCGCTGTATGCCATGGGCGTGGGACAGGAGAAGTTCGCCGGACGCCTGGACAACACGGACATCCCCTGGCTCGTGCGCGAACTGGCGGCATGGAGAAAGATGCGCTGCTCGCCGTGAGGGGGTGAACGATCCGCCCATCCTCGGC
The DNA here is from genome assembly GCA_029557215.1 of Fibrobacterota bacterium. Lineage (GTDB taxonomy): Bacteria > Fibrobacterota > Fibrobacteria > UBA5070 > UBA5070 > UBA5070. The sequence goes on from JAKPQQ010000064.1 coordinate 62,402, forward strand.
GGGCGTCCTTGCCACGGCGATCCCAGCACGCAAAAAAAGCCCGCCCACCTTCACGGGTGGACGGGCCAGGTCTCGCGGGGTTGCGGGGGACGCGGTCAGCGCAGGATCTGCACGGCCAGGGTGCGACGGATTCCGGGGGCCTGGACGCGCAGCACGTACAGTCCGTTGGCGGCGCCGCGCGTGCCCAGTTCCAGGCGGTGCTTGCCTGCCGGGAGCGTGGCCGCGGTGCGGCTCACGATGCGGCCGCGCATGTCCAGCAGTTCCAGCGACGCAGCGCCGGATTCCAGGAGCGAGAGGTCGGCGCCCAGGCGTCCGGGAAGCCTGCGCAGGGCGAACGAGGCCGCCTTGCGCGGGGCCACCGAGACCTGCCCCGACAGGAAATGGATGCGACCGGCGTCGGTGGGGTAGCGGGACGCGGCGATCGTTCCGCCCAGTTCCTGCATCACGAAGTCGCGCAGGAACATGTGCTGCGGCACCGTGGTGTGCACCACCGAGTCGCCCTTGAACGGATAGGCGTCGCCGCCCAGCGCCAGGAAGTTCAGGGTGGCCACCACGACACGACGGGAACTGTCTACGACTTCGCCGTCGCGCACCAGGGTGTCGGCGTCGCCCAGCACCAGGGTCCGCACGCGCGATCCGCGCTGGACGATGGCTCCCGACGCGTCGATCCTGGCTCCGGGGCGGGTGGTGTCGATCCACATTTGTGCGCCCGCGATCTGCGCGAAGGCGCCGCTGGGGGCGGGGAGCAGGCGCACGGCGTTTTCCAGCGCGTCCTTGAGGGTGGTCGCCTTGGTGCGGGGCAGGATGCTCAACAGGTTCCCGAACGGATGGATGTCGAACACGGTGGCCATGGAAAGGTCGCCCGCGGGCACCACGCCGTTGTTGCGGATGCCGCCGCCGTTCTGGATCGCGATCCGGGCGCTGTCGACCCCGAACGCACCCGCGACGCGGTGGGCCTGCCAGAGCATGGCGTCGGTGCTGAGCGATCCGAGATTGGTCTGGCGACTGCGCACGCTGTCGCGCACGCCCACCAGGCCCACGTCGCTCGTGCCAACGCGGGTGGTGGCCAGGGCGGTGGAGTAGGCGAACACGGGATCCACCGCAAGGCGCCTGACGGCGGTGTCTTCGCCCACGCCGTCCACATAGCTGGATCCCATCACGCGGCGCGGACCCGATGCGGTCCCGATGCGCAGGACCTCGCCGGCCGAATCGAAGTCGGCTTCCAGCTGGCCCAGGTACAGGTAGTCGCCGGGGGCGGTCACCACATGCACGACGCGTCCGTCGGCGTCCTTGACGCGCAGCGGATACGGAGCCTTGGGCGCCGCGTCGCCGGGCTGGATGGCGGTATTGGGCGCGCCAAGCAGTTCGTCGCCGCCGCCGGCGAGCATGATGTCCACGTGGCGCAGGCTCTTGGCGAGCAGGGTGTCGTTGGCGACCGCCTGCAGGTGGCTCACGACCACGATCTTGTTCACGCCCGCGGCGATCAGCGAATCCACTTGCTTCTGGATCGCGGCGACCACGTTGGTGTCGATGCCGGTGCGGCGAGGCGAGGAGATGAACGCGATGCTGGGCGTGGTGGCGCCCACGATCCCGATTTTCTGTCCGGCGCGCTCCACCACGATGCTCGGACGGATTCTGCCCGATTCGGCCAGGGCCTTGAGCGCGGGTTCGTTTTCGAACGACAGGTTCGCGGAAAGGAACGGCGCGTTGGACACCGGGAACGACTTGATGAACCGCGCCAGGGTGTCGGGCCCGAAGTCGAAGTCGTGGTTGCCCAGGCACAGGGCGTCGTACCCGATCCGGTCCAGCGCCAGGCCGTCGTAGGTGGGTTGCGCAGGATCAAGATCCAGCGACGCCTGCCATTCCTTGCCCGCCAGGAAATTGTCGCCCGCGGTGAGAGTCAGGACTTGTCGGTTCTTGGCAGCCGCCTGGGCGCGGGCGGTGTCGACCAGGGCCTTGAAGCGATGGATCCCGCCGCGATCGGTGGCGCCGTTTCCGGCATCCACCAGCTGCGATTCGCCGTCGTTGTTGTGCAGGATGGTCAGACGGAACGCCGCCGTGTCGGGGAGCAGGAACGAGCTGTCGGCCAGGCGCGCGGCCAGGCTGGGCACCCTGAAGTACATGATGCTCGGCACGATCTGGTCGGGGCTCAGGATGTGGGGGATGCCGTCGCCCGAGTAGTCGGTCATGCCGTAGTCGTTGTCGTTGGAGATCGCCAGGGTGGAATCGTCCACCACGGCCAAGCCTTCGGGCTTTTCCGATTTCCAGGGGGTGGTGCGCAAAAGATCTTCCAGCAGCGGACGCTTGGCCGCCGGGCGGACCAGGGTGTTGGCGAGCGCGCCGGGGATGCTCGCGAGTTCTTCCATCGTGCGTCCGCCGATCAGCATTCCGTCGGGTCCGGGAGCCGACACGTCGGTCGCGCGGGAAATGTCGATCTCGTGGATGTCGATGCGGTACTGCTTGGGGCCTGCGTTCTCCTGTCCCTGTTCCAGGACCAGGAAGCGGGTTTCTGAAAGCGCCACCATTTCGCTCACCTTGGTGTCGCGTCCGCGGCGGTAGCCTTTCTCGAGATCGAGCGGATAAAGGAATTCCCTGGTGTCGCCTGTGGCGGGATCCAGCCAGAGCATGCGCACCACTTCGCCGTCGCGCGTGGTGTTGGCCTTGCCTCCGCCGGCCTGGTTGTACATGGGCGATTGCAGGATGCCCACGACCTTGCCCGACGGCGTGACGGCCATGGCTTCCATGCCGCGGTTGGCGCGGCGTTTCTTGAGGACTTCGGGAAGCCCGTTGCCGGGGTACCATTCCTTCTTGATCCGCAAGTCGGCCAGGTCCACTTCCACGATGAACGGACCGTATTCGTCGGACAGGAACAACGAACTCCCGTGCCGGCGCACGCTCTCGAAGTCGTATCCGTTGGGAACCGGGGCGAGCGCGTTGGAGGGGGCGGTGTCGACGACCGCGCTGTCCAGACGCATGCGCAGGGCGGTCTCGCCGGTGCTGGCCTTGGTGCTGACAAGCCCGGTCGTGAAGATGTCGGCGTCTTCCAGCGACCGGATGGAATCGGTGGATAGAACCTTCACGGCGCCGTCCTCCACCTTCACGCGCAGGAGCTTGTGGTGGTAGCCTGGGAACGGGAACACCTTGTCGGCCCGCCCACCCAGTTCGTGGGCCACGTTGAGTCCGCGATCGTTGACGGTCCAGAAGGTGTGCCCGGTGGGATCGGACGTGTCGGGTTCCAGTCCCGACCATCCGCCTTCGCGGACGGGAACCGCCAGGCGCGCGTAGACGCTGTCGACGTTTTTTGTCGAGTCGAAGTACCAGGCGGTGTCGGTGCGCCCCGATTCCCCGATCAGGGGCATCTTCGGGAAATCGTATAGCTTGCCCGTCTCCCAGGCGTGGCCCGCGCCGGCGACGGCCATCAGGGCCAATCCCGCGCGCGCGATCGTGCTTGGTCTCATGGAGGAACCTCCCGTGGGACACGCGCCGACATCGGGGCGTGCTAAGTCCATTCCCAAACGGTGCGCGAGGGATGTTGCGACCGGTTTTCAATCCGGTTCGGCCGAAGAGACGGAATCCGTTTCGGACCGATCCGGAATCTGAAAGCCGGACGAGACACTCCTTCAACAAGTCCGCAACAGCCGATGCAGACCTTTTGCCTCCATGATCCCACAATCGCCTGCCAGGGAGAGTTCGACGGAACGGGCCGATGCCGAATCCGTCGTCGCCGCCAAGGGCCTCGTGCTCGGCTACGGCGAACGGATCGTCCTCCACGGTCTCGACATCGAGATCCCTCGGGGACAGTTCCTGGTGGTGGTGGGACCTTCGGGTTCAGGCAAGTCCACCTTCCTGCTGGCCCTGAACGGGAGCGTCCCGGTGCGTTCCGGAAGCCTGGTCGTGCTTGGACGGAATCCGTCCACGCTGCACGGATCCTCGCTGGAACGGTTCCGCGAACGGATCGGGTTCATCTTCCAGTCGTTCCATCTGGTGGGGCGGCTTCCGGTGCTGCACAACGTGGCCAGCGGCATGCTGTCGCGGATCCCCATCCCCCAGGCGATCCTGCGCATGTACACCCGCGACCAGTACCGCAAGATCCTCGAGGCACTGCGCGTGGTGGGGCTCGAGGATCGGGTCCTGGACCGCTGCGACCGGCTTTCGGGTGGCCAGAAGCAGCGCGTCGCCATCGCCCGGTCCATCGTGCAGGAGCCAGATCTGATCCTTGCCGACGAACCGATCTCGGCCCTGGATCCGCGTTCGGCCGACCGCGTCATGGAAACGCTCCGTCGGGCCTCGACGGAATTCGGCATCACGGTGGTCTGCAACCTGCACCATCTGGAGGCGGCCAGGAAGTACGCCGACCGGATCGTGGGCTTGAACGAAGGCCGTGTGGTGTTCGACGGCCCGCCGCGGGAACTGACCCCTTCGGCCGTGAAGGCCATCTACAAGGGCGATTCGGACCCCGAGGACGCGCCCGATCCGTTGCACGGCGAAGAAACGCCTTCGCCGCCGAGCGCGGCATGACGGCGTGGTCCGTAACACCAAAGCGGGGCTTGCGCCCACCAACCGACAGGACACAACCATGAGAACCATCCAGAAGACCATCGTGCTCGCCGCCGCCTTGGCGATGTCGGCCCTGGCCGCGCCCGCCGAATGGCCCAAGAAGCTGGTGATGGGCGTCGTGCCCACCGAATCGTCCAGCCACCAGACCGAACGCTGGGACGGTCTGGTCACCTACCTGTCCAAGAAGCTTGGGATCCCCGTCGAGCTGCAGAACGCCAGCGACTACGCGGGCGTCATCACCGCCATGCAGTTCAAGCACGTCGACATCGCCTACTTCGGTCCCAAGTCCTACGTCGAGGCTTCGGCGCGGGCCAACGCGGAATGCTTCGTGGTCGAGCTGGGCCCCGAGGGAACTCCCGGCTACCACGGCCTGATCATCTCCAAGAAGGGATCCAAGATCAAGACCCTGGAAGACGCCAAGGGCAAGGTGTGGGCGTTCGTGGATCCCAATTCCACTTCCGGAACGCTCGTGCCGACCATCTACCTGGTGAAGGAGCGCAAGATCGATCCCGCCACCTACTTCTCGAAGGTCTTGTATTCCGGAACCCACGAGGCTTCCATGCTGTCCATCAAGACCGGCAAGGTCGACATCGCCTCCACCAACGATCTGGACATGCTGCGCGGCGAAGGCAAGATGTGGAACAAGGACAAGGACTTCCAGATCGTCTGGACCTCCCCTTTGATCCCGGGTTCGCCCATGGCCTGGCGCAAGGATCTTCCGGAAAGCCTCAAGAATTCGCTGCGCGAGGCGTTCCTGGAATACAAGGACAAGGACGGTCTGGCCAAGCTCAAGATCGGCGGCTACGTGGCGGCGTACGATTCCACCTACGCCCCGACGCGCGAGCAGATCGAATTCAAGAAGGCGTTCGACAAGAAATGACGTGACCCCCCCCCTCGGGGATTCCCGGGTGGTGGTCCGATCTTCCAAGGAGCGGGCAGATGGAACTCGAAGAACTGCGCCGGCGGACCCATCCGCTGCGCCCCGCCAACCTGGGGATCCTGGGTGGTGGGTTGCTCGTGCTCGGCGTGTGCTGGCACCAGACGGGAATGGGCGTGATGGAGCTGGTCGCGGGTTCCGGGAACATGTGGGAATACCTGCGCGGGAACCCCGAGGTTCCCGACAGCGGGTTCTTCCCGCCCAACCTTTCCGGGAAGATGCTGGGTCGGTACCTGCTGGCCATGCTCGAGACGGTCCAGATGGCCCTGCTCGCGCTGGTGATCTCGGTGGTGGTGGCCTTTCCCCTTTCGTTCCTGGCCTCGCGCAACACGCTGGAGATCATCTTCCCCGGACATTCGTCCTTCTGGAAGACGCTGCGCGCCGCGATCTACACCTCGGTGCGGTTCTTCGCGAACTTCACCAGGTCCATCAACGAGGTGATCTGGGCGTTGCTGTTCGTGTCGGCGGTCGGGCTCGGTCCGATGCCCGGGATCCTGGCGTTGGGACTCCACACCTCGGGCGTGTTGATCAAGCTGTTCTCGGAAGGGATCGAAGGCGTCTCGCGCGATCCCATCGACGCGCTGGCCGCCACCGGTGCGGCCTCCCCCAAGATCATCCGCTACGCGGTGATCCCGCAGATCACCCCGTACCTCGTGTCCATGTCGCTCTACCGGCTGGAATCCGACCTGCGTTCGGCCACCATCCTGGGGTTCACCGGGGCCGGGGGCATCGGCATGCTGCTGTTCGACAAGCTCAAGAGCTACGAAAACGGCGACGTCACCACCATCCTGATCCTGATCGTCGCCACGGTGGCCGCGATCGACCGGGTCAGCGCGTTCATCCGCAGCAAGGCTTCCTGATGAATCCGACTCTCAAGATCCGTCCGGCGACGGAATCCGACATCGACGCCATCCTTTCGCTCCAGGCCCAGCTCGGCCAGGACGACGGCGTGGCGCTGACAACCGACCAGGCGCTGGCGGTCCTGCGGCGCATGGCGGCCTACCCCGACTACGGTGTCCGGGTGGCCGAGCTGGACGATGGCGTGGTGGGATGCTACGCCCTGCTCGTGATGGACAACCTCGCCCACCTGGGCGCGCCCAGCGCGATCGTCGAAGACGTGGTCGTCGACGCTTCCTGTCGCGGCCAGGGGATCGGCAGGGCGATGATGCACGACGCGATGTGCGTCGCCCGCGAGAAGGGCTGCTACAAGCTGGTGCTGAACTCCAACCTGCGCCGGCTGGACGCGCATCGGTTCTACGAAGGGCTCGGGTTCGAACGCCACGGGGTCAGCTTCCAGGTCCCGCGGGAGGGATTCCATGCGTGAGCCTTCGCTTTGCGAGATCGTGGCCGCCTGCGACGAACCGTCGCTGACCCGGCTGCTGGAACTGCTTCCCGACGACATCGAGCTTCCGCGCGCCCCGCGCGACGGCGTGGTCCTCATGACCTGCCGCGAAGGTTTGGGAGAGACGTTCCACCTGGGAGAAGTGATGGTGACGGAAAGCCTGGTGCGGTGGCGCGACGCCGACGGCTACGCGGTGGTGGTGGGCGACGACGCGCGGCGCTCCCTGGTCGCGGCGGCGATCGACGTCCTGCGCGCGGCGGACGGCGGCCAGGCCATTCTCGCCGACATGGAGCCGTTGCTTTCGCGATCGCGGGAAGCGCTTCTCTCGCGGCGCGGCGAAGACGCCCGCGCGGCGGCATCCACCAAGGTCGAATTCGACCTCCTGCCGGGAGCATGAGGATGAACAGGGCATTCACGATCGAAGAGCATGGAGCCTTCCGGAGCCTTCTGGACGCCATGTCCCGGCCCGGAACGGTCCACAGGTTGTCGGATTCCGTCGCGGATCGCGACGGTGCGCTGGCGTTGCTGGCCAGGACGCTGCTGGACGCCGAGGTCTCGGTGGCCGGTGCGGCGGCCGACGACGAACCGTCCGTCCGGACCGTGGCGCGCGCGAGCGGATGCCGCGTCGCCGAGCTGTCGGAGGCGGATTTCGTGGTGGCTGGACGCGGTTCGAGCGCCGGAGCCGTCTCGCGCGTGCGGACGGGAACCCCCGACTGGCCAGATTCTTCGGCGACGCTGGTCTACTTGGTGGACAGCGTGGCGCAGGAGGGCGGCGACGCGGTCTGGACCGGCCCCGGGATCCCGGGCGAACGTTCGCCCAAGGTCGAGGGGTTGGATCCCGCCGAATGGGAACGCCTGCGCGAAGCGAATTCCGGATACCCCATCGGGATCGATTGCTTCTTCCTGGACGCATCTGGACGGATTTTGGCAATACCGCGCTCGACGCGCGTCAGGGGAGGTTCCCGATGAGCTACGTCGCCGTCCAAGGTGGACGCGAGGCGATCGAGCGCGCCTGCGAATCGTACGAACACCGGCGCCTTGGCAGGGACTCCGCGCCGTTGGGATTGGACCAGATCCGCGAGCAACTGCATCTGGCGGTGGATCGCGTCATGGGCGAAGGCGGACTGTACGCTCCGGAACACGCGGCCCTGGCGTTGCGACAGGCGGCGGGCGACACTTTCGAGGCCGCGTTCCTGCTGCGGGCGCATCGTGCGACGCTACCGCGCATTGGTGAATCGAAGGTCTGCTCCACGGGGGAGATGCGGGTGATCCGACGGATTTCGTCGGCCTTCAAGGATGTTCCAGGAGGACAGATTCTGGGTCCCACCAGCGACTACAGCCTGCGTCTTCTGGAACTGGATCCGCTGGACGATCCCCAGGCGCGCAAGGCCTATCTGCGCGAGCGCCTGTTCGGAGGGACCGAGCCCGCCGGGGGCATCCCCGACGAATTCCCCAGGGTGGTGGATCTGCTGCGGGCCGAAGGACTCGTGGAGGACGTGTCCACCGAAGCCTCCGAGCCGTTCGACATCACCCGGCGTTCCATGGTATATCCCGCCCCGCGCAACGCCCGCCTGCAGTCGCTGGCGCGAGGCGAGACCGGCGCCCTGCTGTTCCTGGCCTATTCCAGCATGCGCGGCTACGGGCACATCCATCCCACCCTCGCCGAGTTGCGCGTCGGGTACGTCCCGCTGTGGATGGAGCACCCCAAAACGGGGGAGCCGTTCGTGGCGGGCGAGGTGCTCGCCACCGAAGCCGAGGTCGTCTCGAGGTTCTCCGATCCCAACGGCGATCCCAAGTTCCACCTGGGATGCGGCATGTGCTTTGGTCAGAACGAGATCAAGGCGATTTCCATGGGCGTCCTGGACCGCTGCCTGCGGTCGGCTTCGCCTTCGTGCCCTGCGGAAGACCAGGAGTTCGTGCTGTACCACGCCGACGGGATCGAAAGCATGGGGTTTTCCAACCACTGGAAGCTGCCGCACTACGTGGATTTCCTGTCGGATCTCGACAGGCTTCGCAAAGCCAGGGAGGTCGCCCATGCGGGTGCGTGAATGGATGGATCGGGACACCGCGCCCAAAGGGACCTTCGCGTTCCTGGACGACGGCGCCAAGAAGGACGTGCGCCGCGCTCTCTTGAAGGCGGTGGCGATTCCGGGATACCAGGTCCCGTACGGTTCCCGCGAGATGCCTCTGGCACGCGGATGGGGGACCGGAGGCATCCAGATCACGCTGTCGATGCTTCTTCCCGACGACGTCGTGAAGGTGATCGACCAGGGGTGCGACGGATCGGTGAACGCGGTGAACATCAAGAAGTTCTACGAGCGGACCGCCCGGGTGAAGATCACCACCGACACGGCCTTGGCCAGCGTGATCCAGACCCGCCACCGGATTCCCGAAGAGAAGATGACGGATCGACAGATCCTGGTCCTCCAGGTCCCCTACCCCGAGGCGCTGCGCGAGGTGGAACCGTCCGAGGCGCAGACGCGGAGGATGCACGCCGAAGCCGACTACGGGCGCATGTGGCTGCACCTGTACGAGGACATCGTGAGGTTCGGCGAGATCCGCATCGCGTACCGGTATCCCTGCACCGTCAACGGCCGCCATGTGATGGACCCGAGCCCGATTCCGCGTTGGGACGTTCCCAAGCTGCACATGGCCGACACGCTGTTCCTGTTCGGGGCCGGTCGCGAACGCCGCATCTACGCGGTCCCTCCGCACACGCGGGTGGAACCGCTCGAATTCGACGACCACCGGTTCCGGGTGGAGGACTTTTCGGGCAAGGCCTGCGCGCGCTGCGGCGCGACCGACACCTTCCTGGACGAGATCCTCATGCCCGACGGAACGCGCACCCACTTCTGCTCCGACTCGGGGCACTGCGACAAGAGGAGAGCCTAGATGGACGCGTTGCTGAGGGTGCACGGGATCACCCGGAGATACGGGTCCGGATGCCCGCAATGCCTGGACAACACCGGCGCCGCCGCCGGAACCAACCGCTGCGACGCCTGCGGGAGCGTGTGGGCGTGCCGCGACGTGAGCCTGGAACTGCGCGCTGAAGAAGCCTTGGGGATCGTGGGCGAAAGCGGATCGGGCAAGAGCACGCTCGTCAAGCTCCTGCACTTCGACGACGCGGCCACATCCGGCTACGTGGAACTGGCGCGCATGCCGGCCCTGGAGGGCGTGGACGACCTCTACGCGGAAGGCTGCGACTGGAGCCGCGACGTGCTTTCCATGGACAGATACCGTCAGCGAAAGGCGAGGGACGCCTCCATGGGGATCGTCTACCAGCATCCCCACTTGGGGCTTCGCATGGGAGTCAGCGCGGGCGGCAACGTGGCCGAGCGGTTGCTGTCGGCCGGGTGGCGCTCGATCGCCGCCATGCGCGCTCGCGCATCGGAGCTTCTGGAGCGCACCGAGATCCCCTTGTCGCGCATGGACGAGCCGCCCCGCAACTTCAGCGGCGGCATGCAGCAGCGCGTCCAGATCGCCAAGGCGTTGTCGGGCGATCCGGCCATCCTGCTTCTGGACGAGGTCACCACCGGACTTGATCTGTCGGTCCAGGCGAGAGTGCTGGACATGATCCGCACCCTGCGCGAGGAATTGAGGCTTTCCATGCTCGTGGTTTCCCACGACCTGGGGGTGATCAACCTGCTCTGCCAGCGGACCATGGTCATGAAGAACGGCCAAGTGGTGGAATCGGGCCTCACCGACCAGATCCTCCAGGACCCCCAGCACGGCTACACCCAGTTGCTGGTGGCGTCGCAACTCCAATGAATCCCGCGATCCAAATGGAACCGAACATGTCCGATCCATCGTCCGCGCCCTCGGGGCGGACCCGGATGCTTTCCATCCGGAATCTGTCCAAGACGTTCAAGCTCCACATGCTGGGGGGAGTGGAACTTCCCGCCGTGTCGGGTGTGTCGTTCGACGTCCTCCAGGGCGAGTTCGTGGGGCTGGCGGGTCCTTCGGGAGCGGGCAAGAGCACCGTCCTCAAGTGCATCCACCGCACCTACCTGGCTTCGTCCGGCGAGATCCTGTACGCGTCGTCACGCCAGGGAAAGCTGGACCTCGCCAGGCTGCCCGAACCCGACGTCCTGGAGCTGCGCCGGACGGAAATCGGATTCGTGTCGCAGTTCCTGCGGGTGATCCCCCGGGTGGGGGCGCAGGACCTGGTGGCCGAACCGATCCGGATCCGGCTGGGCCTGGACGCCCCGGCCGCGGCCGCACGAGCGGCCGAACTGCTGGATCGGCTCAGGATTCCGCGAAGGCTCTTTTTCGCCTATCCCGCCACCTTCAGCGGGGGCGAGCAGCAGCGCGTGAACATCGCCCGCGCCGTGGCGTGGGAGCCGCGCCTGCTGCTTCTGGACGAACCCACCGCCTCGCTGGACGCGGCGTCGGTGGAGACGGTGGTGGAATTGTTCGCGGAGCTTCGCAGGGGCGGAGCGACGCTGGTGGGGATCTTCCACGATCCCGAACTTCTCGAACGCATCGCGGACCGCACGGTCCGGATCGGAGACCCGGGATGACCTCGTTTGTTGTCAAGAACTGTCGCGCCGTGCTTCCCGAGAGCGTCATGGAAGATGCCGTCGTGCGCGTGGAGGAAGGTACCATCGTCGAGATCTCGCGCGGCAGGGAGCCCGTCGCGGGACTGGACGCCCAGGGAGCCTGGCTTCTGCCGGGACTGGTCGACATGCATTCCGACGCGATCGAAAAGGCCGTGGAGCCTCGACCCAACGCGCGGTTCCCGACCGAGGTGGCCTTGCGCGAACTGGACCGCTGTCTGGCGGCCTGGGGCGTGACCACCATCTTCCATTCGCTTTCGTTCGCCGACATGGAGATCGGGTTGCGCTCCAACGGGATGGCCGCGGCGCTGATCGACGAGGTGGTCGAACTGTCGCCCCGGCTTCGCGTGGACACGCGGATCCACGCGCGGTTCGAGGTCACCGACCTGGAGGCGGTGACTCACCTCCGCCGCTTGGTGGCGGAGCGCAAGATCGAACTGCTTTCGTTCATGGACCATTCGCCGGGGCAGGGCCAGTACCGCGATGTCGCCGCGTACAAGGCGTTCTACGGAAAGACCTACGCCATGAGCGATTCCGACCTGGACAAGGTCCTGGAACGCAAGACGGCGGCCAAGGAGAACGGAGTGTTCCGGGCCATGGAGGAAATGGCCGCGCTGTGCCGCGAGCACGGGGTGGCCATGGCCTCGCACGACGACGACTCAGATGAGCGGATCCAGTGGTGCCTGCGCGAAGGCGTGGCGATGAGCGAGTTCCCCATCAACCTGGGCACCGCCCGCGCCGCCAAGGCCGCCGGAATCCGCACCTGCCTGGGGGCGCCCAACCTGGTGCGCGGCGGATCGCAGGCTGGCAACCTCAAGGCCTTGACGGCCGTGGAGGACGGCTGCGCCGACATCCTCTGTTCGGACTACCTGCCGCAGTCGCTGGTGCACGCGGTGTTCCTGCTCCATGCCAGCGGGGTTCTTTCCTTGCCGCAAGCGGTGGCCATGGCGAGCCTGGCGCCCGCGCGGGCGACGGGCATGGGCGACGTGGCGGGATCGATCGAACTGGGCAAGCGTGCGGATCTTGTTCTGGTGAAGGTGCGCCACGGCCTGCCCGACGTGGTCCGCACCTGGTCTCGCGGGAACGAGGTCTACGCCTCGTGCTGACGTTGTCCACCAACATCCACGACGGCAGGCTCGACGGCTCGCTCGCCAAGCTGCCGGGCGACCTGTCCCGCATCCTGGCACTGGGGCTTGGCGGCGTGGAGATAGGGGTCCATGGAACCGACGCCATCCGCTGCGGGCGCCTGGACCGGCGCAGGACTTCCGAATTCGCCTCGATCCTGCGCGACCATCCACTGGCGCTTTCCGTGCATTCCCCCGACACCCTCGACCTGATGGCCCGTCGCGACGGGGCGCTCCACCTCGAAGTCTTCCGCTCCTGCCTGGAGTTTTGCGAGCTGGCGGGAGCGCGCGTGCTGGTGGTGCATCCGGGACGTTGGGTCCCCGAGACGGATTTCGGAGTGGTGGAACCCTGGCGCCCGGGGCCCGACGAGGCCCTGGAGGCCCTGGAAGCCGAGGCCGAGACCATCCGACGCATCGCCGCCGAGTTCCCGAACGTGGTGGTGGCCCTGGAGAACGCCAGGACCTACCTGCCCTATTCGCCGTACGCCTACGCCGAATTCCCGGACCGCCTGGCCGAGCAGGTCGATCGGATAGGCCTTCCCAATGTCGGGATCTGTCTGGATACCGGGCATCTGCACATGTCGTCCAGGCTGCACGGGTTCCCCGAATCGGAAGGCGCCGCGCGGCTGGCGGGGCGCCTCGCGCACCTGCACGTGCACGACAATTTCGGTCGCACGGGGTACTGGACGGAAAAGACGCAGACCCACCAGATCCCGCTGGGCCGAGGCGACCTGCACATGCCGCCGGGCTTGGGAGACATCGACTACGCCTTGGTCCTGGGCCCGCTCCTGGCGGGGTTCGACGGCATCGCGGTCTGCGAGCTCCGGGGGCGCTACCTGGACGGTCTGGGTGGGCACATCGCGGCGTTCAAGGCCATGATGGAGCGGATCGGCGGGGGCTGATCCGCTCCCACCCCCGCGATCTCACGGAACCCCGACCAGCCTCAGTCCCTGCACCGTCACGGTGGCCAGGATCCATGCCAGGACCACGAACGCGGCCATCTGGCCCAAGGCGAACCGCGTGGACACTTCCCGTCGCATCACCGCCACGGTGGTCAGGCATTGCAGGGCGATCAGGAAGAACACGATCAGGCCCGCCACGCTCGCCGGAGTGAACACCAGCTGCGACGTGCCTTCGAAGGTCGCGCCGCGCATGGCCGCGAGCAGGCCTTCGGTGGCCTCCTCGGCGCCTTCCACCGCGTAGATCACGGCAAGGGCCGACACGAACACCTCGCGCGCGGCGAAGGCCGCGATCAGCGCCACGCCCACCTTCCAGTCCAGACCCATGGGCGCGATCAGCGGCGCGATCACCTTGCCCAGCATGGTCATCGCCGAATCGTCGGGCGAAGGGAAGTTCATGAGCGCCCAGAACGCGATCGAGATCGCCAGGATCACCAGGCCGGCGCGCTGCACGTAGCTGATGGTGCGGTCCCAGGCGGCCACCACCACCGTTCGGAACGTGGGAGGGCGCCACAAGGGCAGTTCCACCTGGAATCCGGTGTGGGAAGGCTCGATCTTCAGGATCTTGCCGCCCACCACCGCGACGGCCGACGCGAACACGATGCTCAGCAGGTAGATGCCCGTCAGGGCCAATCCTCCCACCAAGGGTTTGTCGGGCGGCACCAGGAATCCAAGCAGAAGCCCCCACACGGGCAGTCGCGCCGAACAGCTCATCAGGGGGATGACAAGAAGCGTCAGGTACCGTTCCCGCTTGCCGGGGATGGTCCGGGCGGCCATGGCCGCCGGGATCGCGCAGGCGGCGCCGGACAGCAGCGGCACGAAGGACTTGCCGTTGAGGCCGATCGAGACCAGGAACCGGTCGACGATCATGGATCCGCGCGCGAGGTATCCCGAATCCTCCAAAAGCCCCATCACCAGGAACAGGACGGCGATCTGCGGCACGAAAACGAAGACGGCACCGGCACCGGAGATCATGCCGTCGACCACGAGTCCCTTGAGCAGGCCGTCGCCCAGGTGGCCGCCCGCCCATTCGCCCAGCCAGCCGAAGAGCCCTTCCACGAGGTCCATGAGCGGAGCGGCGGCGGAAAAGACCGACCAGAAGAGCCCGGTCATGACCGCGACGAACAGGACCAGTCCCATCACGGGGTGCAGGGCAACGCGGTCCAGTCTGCCCAGCCCCGGGTTCAGCGACGCGGGACGGTACGATCCGTTGCGGATGGCGCGGGCCGCGACGTCGTCGGCCCACCGGAAATTGTCCTGGATCTGGGTATCGGTCAGCGAGGTCGGCACCGATACCGGCGCGGGCGATTCGGGGAGCAGCGATTCGATGCCCGAGACGAGGTCCGAGACCCCGATCCCCGAGCGGCCGTCGATTTCCACCACGGGAACGCCGATCAGCTCGGAAAGCTTGTTGGAATCCAGATCCCAGCCCTTCTTGCGGGCCAGGTCGTTCATGGTCAACGCGACGATGGTGGGGAATCCAGCCTTGACCACTTCGCGCACCAGCGGCAGATGCCGCGCCGGCTGGGTGGCGTCCAGGAGCACCACCAGCAGGTGCGGGGACTTGTGCGGCGTGCCGACCACCGTGTCGAGCGAGGTCAGGGCGGAAAGCGCCACCTGTTCGTCCTGCGAGCGCGGCACGATCGACACGATCCCGGGGGTGTCCATGATCTGGACCGTGCCGGGTTCGATGGACGGTTTCTGTTCAGGAGTGTGGCAATCCTGGGTCTTGGCGGACACGTGCGCCGCTTCTCCCGCGGCGCGCAGCTTGCCCACGGAATATTCCACCGTGGCGCCGGGGTAGTTGACCGTCTTGAAGCGCGATCCGGTCAGGTGGTTGTACAGGCTGGTCTTGCCGGCGTTCGGTGCGCCCAGCAGGACGACGATCCGCGCCGAGGTCGGTTCGGCCATCGGTCAGATCTCCACGCAGGCGGCGTCGGCCCGTCGGAGAGCGATGGTGGATCCGCGCACCTGGAAGGCCATGGCTCCGCCGAAGGCGGCCTTGGCGACGAGCCGCACGGTGGCGCCCGGGGTGAATCCCAGTTCCTGCAGCCGCTGGCTCAAGGACGAGTGGCCGCCGACGCGGCGGATGGACGCTTCCTGTCCGTTGCCAAGTTGGGAGATGTTGCGGTCCATGTCGGGTTCCTTGGTGGAAGGTTATAAGAGAATGATACCAAATCTCAATTGATAAAACAAGAGTACAGGTTCCGTTGATGAAAATTAGGGTATCGCCAGCGGAGCTTCCAGGCCGACGCGCAGAGTCAGGATTCCGTCGCCGTCCAGATCCTGCAGCCATTCGGCCCCGACGTAGGCGATTTGCGCGAACCGACGCGTTGCTCCGACGGCGATCGATCCGTTCCAATCCTCCAGGTCCTTCGCTTGCCGGGCATCGAACCGGCTCGACACGCTGAACGCATCGGTGGCGTTCCATGTCAGGCCGGCCAGGGTCGCCCATCGCGCGCCAGCCCAGGCGCCATCGGCCACGAAACCCTCGAGGTCGACCAGGAAATCCCCGAGTCGCGCTTGTACGCCCAGATCCAGGATGCGCTGCTGGCGGGCGATCTTCCCCGACAACCGCAAGCTCGCCGATTCGCTCCAATCGAAGTCGAACGCTCCCACGGCGCTGGTGGACCGCAGGGTCTCGCCGGAATCGGATTCCCGGGATTCGGAGGCGAGGGCCAGGTGGATCGTCGCGGGCCCGAACTCCTTGGTGGCCAGGATCGAGGGGGCGATGGTTTCGAGATCGGCCTGCAGCAACGGATCGTGGATCAAGCGCGCAGGGTACGAGCCCAGCGGAAGCGTCTGCTTGCCGAACGCCAGGCCGATCGAAGGTGCGCTCCAGGCGGCGAAGGCCTGGTCGAGCGTCGCCAAGCCGTCCTGGTGGACAAGAATCGCCTGCGCCTGGATCTCCTGGCTCAATCCCAATGTGGCCCCGATTTCCGCGTCGGCGAGTTCGATCGGCATGTCGGAAATCGACAGGTCCGCCGGGCGCGCCCCGCCGATGTCGAGGTTCAAGAGCGTCGAAATCTCCAGGCGCGGAATCGAATCCGTCTGCGCGGGGACGCCGAGCGCTCCGGTGCAGGCGATCGCGATGGCCAGATCGACTTTGAAAAGAGAATGAGACTTCATATCAAGAAGGCAAACCGGATCTATTAATCTCGCAATAGGCGGTTGCGAAATTTTCTCATGGCGCCGTCTTGGAGTCCTGGCCGCCTCCGATCGCGGCGGCTCGGGCTTCGCGCTCCAGGCGTTTTCCCAGCCGATGGTGGATCAGGATCTTCTGGACGGTGGGGGAGCTGGCCTTGATCCCCGACAAGGCGAGGTAGTAGGAAATCCTGTCGCAACCCCACGATGGACGCTCGAGCGCGATCGCCAGGATGGCGTCCACCAGGTTCGGATCCTGGTGCGTTCCGCTGGTTGTCGGATTCCGGCCATCGGCTCGGCGGTACCAGGTCGACCGGTGCACGCCGTGTAGCTTGCAGGCTTCCGAAACCCCCATGCGCGCCACGTCGGCCTGGAGTCTTGTCCAGAGTTGTTCGTCGTGTCGCATCGCGCTTAGGAGATCCTTTCGATCGGGCTATTGGTGATGATCTTGTCCGTTAATATAATGAGAACGAGACTTATTCGCAAGAAAGATCAATCGATCGGAAAGGCCGTCAATGTCGACCCAATGGATTTCCCAAATGCTGCCGCTCCTGAAGGCGACGGAATTCGTCTTGTTCCTGGTGCTGGCCGCGCTGTTCGTGGCGGTGCCTGCCGTGTACGCCTGGCGTCTGGCCGCGCTGCGCGCCGTTTCCGGCAAGGCTGCGCACTGGACCGGCGTGCTCGTGCGGGACTTGGGTCCCGGTGGCGCGGCGCGGTCGTTGGAGGCCGCCGACGGCGGACGTTCGCTGCCCGACCGGCTGGCCGCCTTCGCGTTGTCGCACACGCACCTCTGTCCCGACGCACTGGAACGGCTCCTGGAGGCGCGCGAGATCGAAGACAAACGCGAGCTGGAACGAGGTCTCGGATTCCTTGGCACGGTCGGTTCCAACGCGCCCTTCGTGGGGCTGACAGGAACCGTCCTTGGGATCCTGGCCGCCTTCCAGGTCATGGCGGCCGCCGGGGCGCAAGGCGGAGCGGGAGTGATGTCGTCCATCGCGGGGGCCTTGGTCGCCACGGCCGCGGGGTTGTTCGTGGCGATTCCCGCCGTGGTGTTCCACAACCTGCTGCAGGCCAGGGTTGATTGGATCCTTGACGAATCGCGCCAGCTGCGGGGCATCCTGGTCGCGCGATCGGTGCAGGCGGTCGCCGCCGGGGTGGAGGAGCCCGGCTGATGGCCGCGGCGGTCGGGCGCAAGGGCGCCATCCACGGCATCAACATCACGCCCCTGGTGGACATCTTCCTGGTGCTTTTGATCCTGGTGATGATCTCCAGCACGCTGGTGCAGCCCCAGGGGATCGAGGTCCAGGTGCCCAAGGCCGCCGCCGCCGGGAGCGTGGCTCCCGACGCCTCGGGCCTGGTGCTGGCTCCCGACGGAACGCTGTTCCTGGACGGCGTGGCATCGGCTCCCGATGTCGTGGTCTCGCGCATCGCCCGCAAGGTCGAGCGCGATTCCTCGCACAGCGTGCTCGTGTCGGCCGACGGCAAGCTCCCGTACGAACAGGTGGTGGCCGCGCTGGATCTGGTGAAGAAGGCGGGCGCTCGCAAGTACGCCCTGCGGGTGCGCACCGATGCCTGAGCTGGTGGCTTCGCGCCGGTTGCGCCGCCGCGTCCCGGCCCTGGAGGCGTGGGAGTCGGTGGGGTGGGGCGAATCCGCGCGACAGGGGGCGGGCCCGGCCGGGGTGCGCTCGGGATGGCTGGTCGCGGGATCCCTGATGGCGCTGGTGGCTGCCGGAATCTGGCGGGCCGCGCGGACGGATTCCGTCGTGACGCGGCAGGATGCGCCGGTGTGGATGGAGCTGCCGCCGCCACCGGTGGAGCAGGCCGTTCCTTCGCCTCCTCCTCCGTCGCAGCCTCCGGAGGCGGTTCGTCCTCCCGAACCCCAGGCGGCTCCCGCGCCTTTGGCGCCGGTGCCGGATGCGCCCGTGGATCCCGATCCCGCCTTCGGCCTGGACGACGCGGTGGAAACGGGCGGAATGGCCGTGGCCGCGGGTGCCACGCTCGCCAAGGAACCCGATCCCGTGGTGCGCTCGGCCCAGGCTCCCTCGGGCCCCGTGCAGGTGGCGTCGGTTCCGGCTTCGGTGCGTCCGGTGGTGCCGGTCTATCCGCGTCGGGCGGAACAAGCCGGGATCGAATCGCGCGTGGTCGCGATCGTGACCATCGATACGACAGGAAATGTCGTGGATTTCAGGGTGGAGCGGTCGGGCGGCCGCGACTTCGACCGTTCGGTGCGCGACGCGGCGATGGCCACGCGGTTCGTGGTGCCGCGCGGAAGCGACGGAAGGGCTCGGGCGGTGGCGTTCCGGCTGCCCTACGACTTCCGGCTGGAGTGAGGGTGGTGGCCGGAGCGGTCGCGGACGCCGATCTTCGCCGACCGGTCGCGCGCCTTCGTTGGCCATGAATCCGGTGTCGCGTTCGCGTTTAGGAGCGTTGTCCTTGCAGAGAAGGTCGGACGGTAGCATCTTGATATGAGAATAAAACTCAATCTCATATCGATCCGAAAGGAACACCAAGATGTTGCACTCCGTACTGCTGGCCGCCGCGCTCCATGCGCAGGCGCCGGTTCCTGTCGTACCCGATTCGGTGGCCCCATCCGCCGTGGTGTCGAACCCGGCATCCGGACCCGACACCCTCTCCCAGCAGGGGATCCAGGTGACCGGGAAGCGCCGCAAGACCGGCGGGAACATCGTGGACGCGTCGGTGGGGAAGATCGCCGCGCCTCTCCACGAGACACCGAGGTCCGTCACCGTGATCACCTCCGACCAACTGCGCGACCGCGACGCGCGGACCGTGGCCCAGACCTTGAGCATGGTGCCGGGCGTGTTCACCAACGGTTCCAACGGCGCGGGCGGCTACCACTACAAGGCGCGCGGCTACCACATGCCGCCTTCGGTGTATCTGGTCGACGGATTCCAGGGAGTGCGCGCGGGCGGCGACTACAGCCCCAGCACCTTCGGGATCGACCGCGTGGTCTTCATGCGCGGTCCGGCGGGATTGGCCTACGGGGCCATGAGCGTGCCGGGAGGCATGGTGAACATGGTCACCAAGGCCCCGCAGGAAAGGACCCTGCGCGAAGTGGACCTTCGGCTGGGGCCGTGGTCCGACAACTCGACAGGATTCGGCAGCGCGGCCTCGGTGGGCGTGGATGCCGACTTCGCGGGCAAGCTCTCGGACGACGGTCGCCTGACCTACCGCGCGGTGGGCAACTGGGAGAACCTGTCCGGGTTCACGGCCGATTCGCGCGATTCCAGCCGTCGCTTCATGGGATCGCTCCTCTGGAAGATCGATTCGGCGGGGCGCTACACCGTGCGGCCCGTCGTGCAATGGGACTGGACCAGCCGCCGCGCCGGCGCCAGCACGCTGGTTTCGCCGTCCACGTCGCTTTCCGCCAACGACGGTTCCACCGGAATCGACCTCGACGATCTCACGCCGGTTTCCGTCAACCATTCCGCGGGCGGACGCCAGGACGAACAGTTCCTGCTGGGCTTCGACGCCAAGGCCCGTCCGGTCGACGGCTGGAGCCTCGACGCCGCCTACCGGTGGCTTTCCTACGACACGCGGGTCGACCAGTGGACGCCGGTGGCATCCACCCTCAAGCAGGCCGATCCGTCCGATCCGAAGAGCTGGACCGTCCAGCGCAGCCAGTCCAGGAGCCGGACCGAACGCTTCGGGCACGCCTTCGACGGCAACGTCCAGTGGGAGACGGGTTCCGACAAGTCGTGGCGCAACGTCGCCACGGTGGGCGTGAACGGACGCTGGAGCGGCACCGACCGCTCGGCATCGGCCACCGGCAGGGCGCATTCGGCCGTCAACGTGTACACGGGGAAGGTCTCCGAGGCGCTGCGCGATTCCAACCTCGTGCCGGTTCCCTCCTATCTGACGGAATCCGTCGCCTGGAACCTCTACGCGATGGACCAGCTGTCGCTGTTCGGGAATCGGTTGATCCTGTCGGGAGGGCTGGCCTGGGCGGGCGAATCGCTCGATCGCGACTACGGCCCGACGGGGATCCGCAAGGACACGGTCAAGAACCTGTCCAAGATCCTGGCCGACAAGTCGGGAGGTCCGATCCCCACCGCAGGAGCCTTGTTCCAGGTCACGCCGGCTCTGGCCGTGTACGGATCCTACGCGACCAGCTATTCCCTGGCCGCCGGCGACGCCGAAGACAGGTCGGGCCGGACCGGGGAGTTCGATCCGTCCACGGGGGTGAACCTGGAGGCCGGCCTCAAGTACGACATGGACAAGGCATCCGCGGCGATTTCCGTCTTCCACGTCTCGCAGAAAGGGGTTCTGGTGCAGTCGGCCGCCACCGATCTGAACTCCAACGGGAACCGCTACTACACCCAGAGCGACGACGAAGGACGCGAATCGTTCGGCGTGGAGCTGGAGGTTTCGGCGAATCCGGCCAGAGGCTGGACGACGTCGCTGGTGGGTGCCTGGATCGACGCGCAGGTGAAGAGCAGCGTCGATGCCGTCGCCGACGGGTCACCGGTCGACAAGACGCCCGAATGGTCGGCCACCCTGCACAATCGCTACGCGTTCGCCGGTGGCGCGCTGGATGGCCTGGGAGCCAGCATGACGGTGAACTGGCAGACCGAGCGCTGGATGTCGACCCGCTCGACCGCCGCTCCGGATCCGATCGTCATGCCCTGGACCACCAAGGTGGACCTTGGTTTGTCCTACCGGATCACTCCCGAGCTGGAGCTCGCCGCCAACCTGGAGAACGTCTTCGACGAGACCATCGTGGAAAGCGGAACCACGGGTTCCTCCCTTGTGATGGGGTCGCCGCGCAACCTCGTTCTGCGAATGGGATATTCGTTCTGATCCGATCCTCGTCCGGCGCCGTTCGGAGCGCTCGCGGTCTTCGTGCCGCGGGCGCGTTCCGATTTCGGGGAATCGGCGATCGCTTCCAGGCGTCTTCGTTCCATCCATCCTCCCTTCCACTTTCGAAGAACACCGCCCATGATTCGCAAAGCCTTCTTCTGGATCCATCTGGCCGCCGGACTCCTGTCGGCCCTGCCGTTGGCCGCCATGGCCTTCACCGGCATCCTGCTATCCTTCGAGCACCAGATCGTGGACGTGGCGACCCGGGAAAGTCGACGGATTCCGTCGGCGACCGGGACGCGGCTTCCGCTGGACACGCTGGTCGCGAGGTCGGCGGGCGATCGCGCGGCCAAGGTGACCGCCGTGGTGCTGCACGCCGATCCGTTGCGCACCGTCGAAGTCCGCATGGGCAAGGAGGCGAACCTGCGGGTGGATCCATGGACCGGCGAAACGCGATCCCGAGGCGCCGCGATGGAAGCCGCGTTCGGATGGATCGAACGCATCCACCGCTGGTTCGGTTCTCGCGAGATCGGTGGCAAGATCACCGGCGTCTCGGTGCTTCTGTGCCTGGCGCTTTCCGTCACGGGATTGGTGCTCTGGTGGCCTCGCAAGCTCGCGGGAGTGCGGCACGTCGTCTGGCCGAAGCTCGGATTGCGCGCCAAGGCCCGGGACTGGCAGTGGCACAATTCGGTGGGCGTGCTGGCGCTTCCTCTGCTGGTCGTCCTGTCTTTGACAGGAACCGTCATGTCGTGGAAATGGGCCGAAGGCCTTCTCCACGCCGCGGCCGGATCCGAAACTCCCCGCCGTCCGCAACCGCAGGCGCCCGGGAAGGGCGCGCCGCCAAACGTGTCGGACGCCAAAGACGCGCGATTATCTGACAGGAAATGGCAGGCATGGATGGACACCGCCATGGCGCACGCGCCGCGGGGATGGACGTCCGCATGGCTGTCCGCTCCCCGGAGTCCGGGTTCGGGGGCGTCGGTCAATTTCCGTACGAGCCTGGATCCGGTGCCTTCGGGCGGCACGGTCGCCATGACCGCCAAGGGCGGGTTCGATTCCTGGAAGCCCGCGAAGAACGATCTCGGGACGCGCCTGCGGTTCATGGTCAAGCCGCTGCACACCGGCGAACTGTTCGGTTGGCCGGGGCAATTGGCGATGGCCCTGGCGTCGCTGGGGCTGCTGGTCCTCGCGTGGACGGGCGTCGCGCTGGGCTGGAGGAGGTTCTTCGGGCGGACCCGGTCCCCGGATCCCGCCTAGATCTCCTTCCGTCGCGCGTATGACGGAATTTGGCGTCTGTGGATCCGTTCCCGGCGTTCGAGCGGAAGGGTGTTACTTCGGAGGAATCCGGACTCTTGAATGCTTATTTGACGAGAATGAGAATCAGTCGCTATATTATTCTCGATCGCTGGGCTTCGGCGAAGCGTCATCATCCAACATGAAAGCGACATCCATGCGATCCTTGCTGCGTTCCAGACTGGCGACAATCCTCCTGACGGCCTCGGGAGCGGCCTTCGCCGAGGGCGAATCGAAGACCACGCTGGGCGGCTACGCCGAGGCGGAATACGTCAACCCCGTCGCGGGTCCCTTCGCCAAGTCCCACGCCGATGTCCATCGCCTGGTGCTGTTCGTGGCGCACGGGTTCGACGACAAGCTCAGCTTCCACAGCGAACTGGAAGTCGAGCACGTCCTGACCGAACTGTCCAAGAAGTCCACCACGGTGACCACGATCGACAAGGTCTCGGCCAACGGCGACTCCGTCAAGACAAAATCCGGATCCGTCCTGACGGACGTCTCTTCGCCGGGGTACGTGGCGGTCGAGCAGGCCTTCGTCGACTACCGGTTGGGGACCACGGCTGGATTCCGAACGGGTCTGCTCCTGGTTCCGGTGGGCATCGTCAACGAGACCCACGAACCGAACACCTACCACGGGGTGCATCGTCCGCTCTACGCCAATTCGTTCATCCCCACGACCTGGCGCGATTTGGGCATCATCGCCTACGGCAACCCCGTCGAGGGGCTCCACCTGAAGGGCGGCGTGATGGCGGGCCTGTCGGGATCCAAAATCGGTGGCGCCTCGGGACTGCGCTCGGGACGCCAGAAGGGCGGCAAGTCCAACGCCGAGAACCTGAGCCTGGTCGCCCGGGCCGAGTACACGCTTCCGTTCGCCAAGCTGGGACTCGGTTCGTGGTTCGGCGGGACATCGGGTGGCGACACCGCGATCGGGGACGGCAACTTCGACGGTTCGGTCCTTGTGGTGGCCGGAGACGTGCGTGCCGAATACCAGGGCTTGTTCGTACGCGCCGAAGGAGGCGTGATCGAACTCCCCGACGCCGAAAAGTTGCAGGCGGTCCACAAGAAGAATCCGGGCGAACGCATGGTGGGAGGCTACGTGGAGGTCGCCTACGACGTGCTCCCGCTGCTGCTTCCGGAAACCGAACAAGCCCTGCTCCCGTTCGTGCGCTACGAGAAGATCGACACCCACTTCGAGGTGCCTTCCAACGTGGTCGGCAACCCCGCGAACTCGCAGACGCAGATCGTCGCCGGCCTGACCTGGAAGCCCCATTCGCAGGTGTCCTTCAAGGCCGACTACACCTGGCTGCGCAACGAGACCGGCATCGGCGGCGTCGATCTGCTCAAGCTCGGCGTGGGCTGCAGCTTCTGATGGCCGACGTCGCGCTCGACGCACGCATCTCCGAAAAGGCCAAGCTCGCCTTGCGCCGCATCTTCGGCGCGGCTTCGCGGGCCACCCCGACGCTTCTGGAAGCGAAGTTCGGCAAGCGTCCTTCTTGGACGGTCCGCGGGGAGTCGGGTGCGATCGTCGGCGCGGCCATGGTCGACGAGGTGCCGGGAAAGAGCGAACGGATCACCATCCTGGTGGCGTCGGGTCCCGACGGTCGGCTCAAGGACCTGGAAGTGCTCGCCTACCGCGAGTCGTATGGAGGCGAAGTGGCCCAGGAAGCCTGGCGAGCCCAGTTCCGCGGCAAGAAGCCGGGCGACCCGCTGCGGGTGGGGCGCCAGATCCGAAACATCAGCGGTGCCACCATCTCGACGAATTCCGTCAGCGCCGGGGTGTCGCGCAGCCTGCCCGTCCTCGCGGGACTGTTGGGGATCCCGTGAAGGCCCTCGACGATCTTCCGCAGGCCTGGCGTCTTCTGGTGGGATTCTTCGCGGCGAACCTCGCGTTGGGATACACCACGGCCCTTGTGTACGTGTGGAACACGACACGCATGGCTCCGCAAGGCATCAATGATCGTTTTCGCGGCAACGAAGGAGATCCTGAAGCTGTCGAGATCGCTTTCGCGAAGTCCTTGCAGGAGATGCTGGGCCTCACCCATTCCCATGTCCTGGCGATGGTGGTGTTTCTGTTCCTTCTGGGCGCGCTCACTCTTTCGGCACGTCGCCCGAGTCCATCCTGGAAGACGTTCCTCGCGTTGGAGCCACTGGTGGCGCTGCCGGTGTCGTTTGGCGGACTTTGGCTGGCTTGGGGCGTACACCCTGGATTCTCGTGGCTCGTTTCGGCGTCGTCGGGTCTCGCCGCGCTGGCGTTCTACGGACAACTCGCGGTGGTGTTGCGCGCCTGCTTCGCCCCGACCCTCGAGGATGGCTCGTGAACCGCAGGCATTTTTTGACCACGCTGGCGGGTGCCGTCGGCGCCGCGGCCATCGCACCCAGGTTCATTCCCGCCGAAGACCTGGAATCCGACGGACTCGTGCACCACGCGACGTGGATCATGGGGCAGATCGCCAACATCTGGATCCACACGGACATCCAGGATCTGGCTGGAGAAGCCGCTACCGAAGCGTTCGAGGCGATGCGGAAGGTTGAATCGGCCTTGTCCCTCTTCGATCCGTCGTCCGAGCTTCGGACATTTCTTGACGGACCGGTCGGCGGGGCGTTCCGCGCTTCGCGATGGTTCGGCGGGGCGCTTGAGCTGGCCGCACGGGAGTGGCGACGCACCGAGGGGGCGTTCGATCCTTGCGCGATCCCCGGTCGCGGCTCCAACGGGCCGGGAGCGTTTTTTCGTGCGGGGGGTGGCATCACCTTGCCGAGCAGGGAGGCGAACCTGGACTTCGGAGGGATCGGGTGCGGAATCGCGCTGGACCAGGCCGGGCGCGAACTGCGTCGTCGGGGTCTGGGCAGGGCATTGCTCGAATTGTCTGGCGATTTCCTGGCCTTGGATCCGCCGCGTGGTTGGAGCGGCTGGCCCCTGGCTGCGGCAGATCCCTGGACGGGCGCACCATCGGAAGCCCGATTTGACCTGGTCGGGGCAGGGCTGGCGACTTCGGCCACGGTCGATCGGCGATCGATCCTGGATCCTCGCGACGGATCCTTCGCCGAGCGCCTCGCCCAGGTGACTGTGGTGGCGCCGACTGCCGCCCAAGCCGATGCCTGGAGCACGGCGCTCGTGGTGCGGTCCGTGGACCGGCTGTGCGACTCGAAAGCGGAGTTCGATTTCCACGGACGCCTCGCGGTGACTTGACCGGAAGGCGGGTCTGGATGGAGATTGGTCGGTAGGAATCAGGTGGGGAGCGGCCGTGCCGCCGTCGGTGGCAGGTCTGTTCCTGGCGCCAAGTACCGGAGGGAACATGCGATGAGTGGATGCGCTTGCGAAGAGAGTTGTCGAAATCCGTCAGGTGGCGACGGGTACCGCCGGGCGCTGGTCGTCGCCTTGGTCCTGAATCTCGCCCTCTTCTTCGTGGAGATCGCCGGAGCTTGGAGCAGCGGTTCGGTTTCCCTCCTGGCCGATGCGATCGATTTCCTGGGAGATGCCGCGAATTTCGGCGCGAGCCTGCTCGTGCTTGGCATGGCGAAGGTGTGGTCGTCGCGCTTGGCCTTGGGCAAAGGGATCGTGATGTCGGGCTGGGGAGTCCTGGTCCTGGCGCGCGCGCTTTGGGCGTTTTCTGTCGGAGGCGTTCCCGTTCACGAGACCATGACCTGGATCTCGTTGCTCGCCTTGGCGACCAATCTCGCGGTCGCGCTCCTGCTCTACCGCCACCGTGCCGGCGACGCCAATCGCAAGTCGGTCTGGCTGTGCGCGCGAAACGACGCCTTCGCGAACCTCGCGGTGCTTGCGGCGGCCCAGGGAGTGGCCTTCACGGGACAAGGCTGGCCCGACCTGGTTGCTGCAAGCGTGATGGCTGGCCTTGGATTGAATTCTGGTTTGGCGGTCGTTCGCAGGGCGCGGGCCGAACTCGGGGAGCGAGTATGATCGTCGATCGTTTGATTGTATATTCATTCTCGTACATGAGATCAGTCTTCCGACATGGCAGCCTCTGGGCGTGGTTGATCCTCCTGGTGGCGGGCCTGGGGCCCATTCATGGGTTTGTCGACGAAATCATGGAAACCTGTCCGGTCGTCGACCACGAGTTCGACGCTGGACAGGGGCAGGGTGTCTCCGAATCCGACCCATGCCACGAACACTGTGCCATCGGATGGTCCATCGCGCCTTCCAGGTCAAATTCTGCTGCAATAGTTCTCTACTCTGATCGCCCTTCCGCACCACCCATTTTGTCGTTTGTCGGGGAAGTCCCCGGAGCTTCAATCGTTGACGCTGCTCTGCGGGTTTCCCGGAGTGCGTCTCCCAGCGCCTATCATCAGCGAGTCGGTCTGCGTCTATACGCCTGAGTTGCCGGTTCCTGTCTAGGTCGTTGAAGTGACCGCCGTCCCGATTCCGGCACGGCGGGTTGGGTGGCAATAGATTCGCCGGCATCGCCTCTTCGCCTCCGTGATCGGTGTGCGTGCGTCGGTGTCGGCAATAATTCGGGAGGAACTATGATGCGACGAATCGCGTTGGCGATGGGTGGCTTGTTGGCTGTCCAGGCGCATTCCCAGGACGATTCCTGGGAAAAAATCCGGCAAGGATTGTTGCTGCATCCGGGGCTGGATCATGCCCGCAAGATGCTGGAAGAACGAAGGGCAGAAGTCCAGTGGGCTGGTCGGGTTCCGGTTCCTCGCCTGGAACTGGAACTGGAAAACTTCGCGGGCAGCGGTGGAGCCTCGGGATTCAGTGGATCCAGCTTGGGTGCTTGGGCCGTCGGTGACTACAGACTGGGGGATGTCCGGGGGCGCGAAAAGGATCTGGCGGCAGCCGACGTTTCGCTCCAGGCATTGGATACCCTCCGTGCACGACGCGAGTTGTTGGTGGCCGCGCGCGGAGTCTGGGAAGAATGGCGGAGAGAGCGCTGGATGGCGGGATTGTTGGATTCCATGGCTGTACAGGCAAACTCGTTGGTGGAGCAATCCGAGAAGGGTCGCAAGGTGGGGCGCATCGGGCCGTGGGAAGTGTCGATGGCTCTGGCAGAAGGCGCACAGTGGCATATGCGTTCCGCGGCTCATCGGCAGAAGGCGAAGGTGTTGTGGAGTCGCTTGGCTGCCTGGGGTGGCGTTGATCAGGAGCCTGATCAACTTCCCGATCCCATAGTCGATACATCAAGAATTATCGAAGGGCTCGGCATGGACTCCGTGGTGCTGGAAGCCGAACGCACCCGCACGCAGGTGCAGGCGGCGCTGCTGGTCGCCCAGGATCGCCCGGTGTTATCTGGGGCGGTGGGCGTGCTGCGCGACCAATCCACCGGCGATGTGGGGCTTGGATTGCGGGTATCTCTGCCACTTCCTCCGTGGAAGCGCACCGGTATCGAGACGGTCAGATCCAAAAATCAAGCCGTCGCATTGGAACGACGCATCGTGCTTGCGGCACGGGAGCGGCAGATCCGCCGTGTTGGCTTGCACGGTGACAAAGCGGTTGCATTGGCGAATTTACGTTCGTGGGAATCGAAGGTGATCCCCGCGCGTGAGCTTGGCTTGGACCAGGTCGAAGCTTCGCACGCCATTGGCGCGGTCGATGCCTCCGCGGTTTGGGCGGTTCGCAAGGAATTGTGGGAAGCACGGATCGAGCGGCTGGAAATGATGATCCGCGTGCTGGAAATCCAACGAGAACTGGAAATTTTGGAAGGGATCGAACCATGAACAAATTGACCATTGTCGCGATGTCGTGCCTGGTAGGTGGTGGCCTGTTGGGCTGGACTGGAACGAAGCTGTTCGGTGCGGGGCATGAAGAGCACGCCGCAGAACACGGTAACGAAAAAAACGCTGCGGCAGAGAAGGGCCACGACGAGCACAAGGACGAAGCCCACGGGGACGAAAAGCACGAGGGAGAGGCGAAAGAGAAGCATGAAGAGTCCGAACACGCCAAAGAAGGCGAAGCCGGGCATGGTGACGAGCACGGCGAGGAAGGTGCCGAGCCGGGGACCATCCCCGATTCCATGCTGGTCCCGGCGGGCATCGCGATCGATTCCGTTCGGCCCTCCACGCTGGCGCAGGTGATCGTTCTGCCCGGGCGGATCACCAACGATCCGACGCGCACCTTCACCGCGACGGCGCGGTTTCCGGGTGTTCTCCGGAGCTTCGGCTTGAAGGCGGGTTCCAAGGTGAAAGTGGGCGATCTGGTGGCTCGCATCGAAAGCGATGCGACGCTGGAGCCGTACGAGATCCGCGCGCCGCGCGCCGGAACGGTCCTGCACACCGAAGCAACCGAAGGTCAGGTGGTCGCGTCCGGACAGATTTTGGCCGAGATCGCGGATCTGGGATCGGTCCTTGCCGAACTCAAGGTCGGCAGCGGAAATTTCGGGAAGTTGCGCGTCGGCCAACCGGTGACGGTGACGATGCACGGCGACGAAATCGGCAAGCGCACTTCCGTGACGGCGCTCCTCCCGCAGGTGGATCCGGCCACGCAGATGCGCACCGTACAGGCGAAACTCGACAATTCCCGTGGCGTGTACGGCGATGGTCTGTTCGTGCAGGGGTTGGTGGAAACCGGGCGTTTCGCGGCCGCGCTCACCGTTCCGCTGGCCAGCGTGCAGACTTCCAAAGGAAAAACGGTGGTCTATGTGCGCGAAGGCGAGCGCTTCGAAGAGCGACAGGTGACCACGGGCAAGAAGGACGGAGAACGGATCGAGGTGTTGTCCGGATTGAAGCGAGGCGAACGCGTGGCCGCGATCGGCAGCTTTGTGGTCAAGGCCGACCTTGGCAAGAGCGAGGCCGAACATGCACACTGAGCCCAAAGCCGGATTTTTCGGCGCATTGCTTTCTGCCTGTGTACGGCACTGGGGAATGGTCTTGGCCGTATCCTTGGCTCTGCTCGGGGCGGGCATTTTCAGCTTTGTGCATCTGCCCATCGACGCGGTTCCCGACATCACCAACGTGCAGGTCCAGATCAACGCCGAAGCCCCCGGGTTCACTCCCCAGGAGGTGGAAAAGCGTGTGACGTTGCCACTGGAAACGCAGCTGGCCGGGATTCCAGGATTGCAATCGACGCGCTCGCTGAGTCGCTACGGACTTTCGCAGATCACGGCGGTTTTTGACGAAGGCACCGACATCTACTTCGCACGCGCCCAGATCGGGGAGCGATTGGTGGAGGCGCGCGAAGCCCTCCCCGACGGGGTCGGTACGTCAATGGGCCCCATCAGCACAGGGTTGGGCGAGGTCTTCTTCTACACGCTGGAGCCCGACACCTTGGCTCCCAAACCGATCACGGATCCGGGCGAACTCAAGACCATCCACGACTGGGTCGTCAAGCCTCAACTGCGTCGGTTGCCCGGCGTGGCCGAGGTGAACTCGACGGGTGGTCGCGACCAGGTGATCCAAGTGGTTCCCGATCCATTGCGCATGGCGGCGCGCAGCGTGACCTTCGAACATCTGATCCAAGCGATTCGCAAGAACGTGGAGAATGTCGGAGCAGGTTATGTCGAACGCGGCGGCGAGCAGGTCCTGGTGCGTTTTCCGGGTCAACCCGTCGAACCCAGCGAACTGTCCGGAGTGGTGGTCACCCACAAGGACGGCATTGCTGTTCGACTTTCCGAGGTGGCTAGCGTGGTGTGGGGCGCACAGTTGCCCACGGGCGCTGCGACCGCCCAAGGCAAGGAGGTCGTGCTGGGCACGGTGGTCATGCTCAAAGGGGCCAATTCCCGCGAAGTCGCCCAGGCGTCGGCCATCGCCATCGACAAAATCCGTCCATCGCTGCCGCAAGGTGTGACACTCACGACTGTCTACGATCGGACAAGTCTTGTCAATCGTACCATTGGGACGGTGCAAACAAGCCTGATGGAAGGTGCGCTCCTGGTGGTGGTCGTCCTGTTCCTGCTTCTGGGCAACTTCCGAGCGGCCCTGCTCACGGCGCTGGTCATTCCATTGTCGATGGCGGCAACATTGCTGGGCATGCAGCGCTTCGGGATCTCGGCCAATCTCATGAGCCTGGGGGCGTTGGACTTCGGGCTCATCGTGGATGGAGCCGTGATCCTTGTGGAGAACTACGTGCGGATGCTCGCCCACCGGCAAGGCTCGGGTGGCGCTTTGTTGGACCTGCATCAGCGACAGGATCTGGTGCGAGAAAGCTCTCGCGAGGTGCGGCGTTCCACGCTCTTCGGCGTGGGTATCATCACGGCGGTCTACATCCCCATCCTGGCTCTGGAAGGCGTGGAAGGCAAGATGTTTCACCCCATGGCCTGGACAGTCATCCTGGCTTTGCTCTCGGCCTTGCTGCTTTCCCTGACCGTGATCCCCGCTTTGCTTCCCCTGTTGGTGAAAGGGCGGGTGCAGGAAAAGGACAGTTGGCTGCTTGCGCCCTTCGCACGCGGCTACGTGCCTGGACTGGAGTGGGCCATGCGCCGTCCGGTGATCGTTGCGGGAACAGCCCTCGCGGTGCTTGTCGCCTCGGGAATTATCACTTCGAAGATGGGCACGGAGTTCATTCCCGATCTGGACGAAGGCGACGTGGCTCTGCACGCGATGCGCATTCCCGGCACGTCGGTGAGCCAGAGCGTGGCGATGCAGCTTCCCATCGAGAAGGAACTGCTGCGCATGGGGGAGGTGGACAACGTGTTTTCGCGCATCGGAACCTCCGACGTGGCCACCGATCCGATGCCCCCGAACGTGGCCGACCAGTACGTGATCCTGAAGGATCGCGAGAACTGGCCCGACCCTTCACGTTCCAAGGAGGATGTGGTCGCCGAAATGCGCAATCGTCTGTCCCGCTTTCCCGGCAACAACTACGAGTTCACCCAGCCCATCCAGATGCGCTTCAACGAACTGATCTCGGGCGTGCGGTCGGACGTGGCCGTGAAAGTGTTCGGCGACGACATGGACAGCCTGCTGGAGACGGCCGAAGGGATCGCGGCGTTGTTGCGCGAAATCCCGGGAGCCGCCGACGTGAAGGTGGAACAAGTCGCGGGCTTGCCGCTCCTCACGGTGCTTCCCGACCGCGAGGCGCTGTCGCGACACGATCTGACCGTGGCCGAAGTCCAGGACGTCGTCCGGACCGCGATCGGCGGGAGCGAGGCCGCGAGCTTCTTCCAGGGCGATCGCCGGTTTCCGATCGTCGTGCGCCTGGACGATCGCTCGCGCACCGATTTCGACGCCCTGGCCAGGCTGCCGGTACCCGACCCGCACGGCGGAGACGACGCCTTCGTGCCGCTGGGCGAACTCGTGCGGTTCGATGTCGCCGACGGCGCGGCCCAGATCAGCCGCGAGAACGGCAAGCGTCGCATCGTGGTCACGGCCAACGTGCGCGGCGCCGACATCGGTTCGTTCGTGGCCAAGGCCCAGGAGGACGTGCGCGGCGGGGCGAAGGTTCCGGCGGGCTATTGGCTGGAATGGGGCGGCACGTTCGAGAACCTGGAATCGGCTTCGCGCCGGTTGCAAATCGTGGTGCCGTTGGCGCTGCTCATGGTTCTGGGGCTTCTGTACATGGCAGTGGGATCCGTGCGGGATTCGATGCTCGTGTTCACCGGCATCCCTTTGGCCCTCACCGGCGGCGTGGCGGCCTTGTGGCTGCGGGGGATTCCGCTTTCCATTTCCGCGGGCGTGGGATTCATCGCGCTTTCCGGGATCGCGGTGCTCAACGGGCTGGTCCTGCTCACGAGCATCCGCCAGAACGGGCGGCGCATGCCGCTGGACGAAGCGATCCGCCAAGGTTGCCGCACGCGCCTGCGCCCGGTGCTCATGACGGCTCTTGTCGCCTCGCTCGGGTTCGTGCCCATGGCCCTGGCCACCGGCGCCGGTGCCGAGGTGCAGAAGCCCCTGGCCACGGTGGTGATCGGAGGCGTGCTGAGCTCCACCCTGTTGACGCTTCTTGTCCTGCCCGCCCTGGTGCGCCTGGCCGCGAGGTGGAGGTAGCCGGTACACATAACATCCCCAGCGGGGAAATTCCCCGCCGCTACCCATAACATCCCTGGCGGAGAATCTCCGCCGGGGCCCGGGGGGGCCTCAATCCGCGAAGACGGTTTCCGTCAGGGTCTCGGCTTCCAGCACCAGCAGGACGTCGTTGACCAGGCCGTGCAGCTCCTTGGCCGATTCTTCGGTGAGGGGCATGCGGTGGTCGCCGTCCTTGCTTCGCAGGAGCATCCCGTCCTGCAGGTGGCGAGCCTTGAACGGGCAATCGAGGATGTTGGCGATGGCGTTGCCCACTCCCGCGAGCTGTTCGCGGGTCAGGGCCATCCAGGTGCCTCGGAGCCCGAGCAGGGTGCGGCTTCCGGAGCCCATCCTGTAGGCGATTCCGTTGGTCGATTCGACGATGGGGCTGTCCGAGCGAAGCATGGCGACTCCTGTGTGGAAGGATCAGTATGAGATTGAGACTTAATATAAAGATGGAGGCGTCGCTCGGCAAACGCTTTTGGGCGGTTTTTCGGATCGCTTGTAGCGGAGATGGATCGGCCGGGGTTTTGGGGGAGCGCGGGAACGTCGGGTGGGAAACAAAAAACGCCTTGGATGGGCATCCAAGGCGTCGGAAGAAGCGATCGCGGGTGGTCACCCGGACCGGTTCAGTCGTCCAGGAGGCTTCGCAGCATCCAGGTGGTCTTTTCGTGCACGTCCAGGCGCTGCGTGAGCAGATCCAGCGTGGGCTGGTCGTTGGCGTCGTCGGCCAGCGGCAGGATGGACCGCGCCGTGCGGGCCACGGCCTCGTTGCCGGAAATCAGGATCGCGATCATCTCTTCGGCCTTGGGGACGCCGGCGGGCTCCTTGATGGACGAAAGCTTCCCGAACTCCTTGAAGGTGCCCGGAGCCGGGAATCCGAGCGACCGGATGCGTTCGGCGATGGGGTCGACGGCGTTCCAGAGCTCGGTGTACTGCACCATGAACATGTTGTGCAGCGTGTTGAACATGGGGCCCTTCACGTTCCAGTGGAAATTGTGGGTCGCCATGTAGAGCGTGAAGGTGTCGGCGAGCAGCTTGGACAGCCCTTCGCTGATCTTCTCGCGGTCCTTCTGGGCGATTCCGTTGTCCATGGCGGGAGCCTTGGTCTTCTTCGACATTTTCCGGTCTTCCTTTCTCGAGGTCTTCATTCGGTGGATGGATGGAGGGGTGACGCGATGCGGACGCGGATCAGGCCAGCGCCACGTCCAGGAACATCATGGCGACGAATCCCGCCAGCAACCCGAAGGTCGCCGGGGTCTCGTGGCCTTGGCGGTGGGATTCGGGAATGATCTCGTGCGAGATCACGAACAGCATGGCGCCCGCGCAGACCGCCAGCGCGACCGGCAGCGCGGCGGCCGAAAACCCCACCAGGACCGCGCCGATCAAACCCGCCAGAGGTTCGACCGCTCCGGACGCGGCGCCCACCAGCGCCGATCTCCAGGCGGGGACGCCGATTCCTGTCAGGGCCAGGGCCACCACCAGCCCTTCGGGCGCGTCCTGGAACCCGATTCCGATCCCCAGCGCGGCGGCCTTGCCAAGGTCGCCGGCCCCGTACGAGACACCCACGGCAAGGCCTTCGGGGATGTTGTGCAGAGTGACGGCCACCACGAAGAGCCAAATCCTGCGGATGCGCATCTGGTGGTGGTTGGGGCCTTCGTATCCGGTGACCACGTGGGCGTGCGGCACGGCGCGATCCAGTCCCCAAAGGAACAGCCCCCCGAACAAAAGCCCCGCTCCCACAAGCGATACCGCGGGCCATCCCGGTCCCACGAGTGCGGTCGATTTTTCCAGGGAAGGCAGCAGGAGCGAAAAGATGGAAGCCGCCAGCATGATTCCCGCGCCGGTTCCCAGCAACGTGTCCTGCAGAAGGGCGCTGGTGCGGCGCACGAAGAAGATCGCGTAGGCGCCCAGCCCCGTGGCCAGCGCGCCGCCAAGCGTGGCGACCACCGCGCCGCGGATCTCGCCGACGAACACGCCCGCGCCGACCATGCCCACCAGAACCGCGACGGCTGCCAGCAGCGCGGCGCTCAGGACGGATTCCGGATTGTTGCGGATCGTGGCGACCATGGACGACATCTCCCGAGTCAAGCGATCTTCACGGCTTCATCCCAATCTACCACACCAAAAAACGATTCGTTCATCGGGTTTTCCTATCGGGTGTCGCGATCGCGCCGATCGGACCTCGCTTGGGCGGCGGCACCTGGCATCGCGTCGCGACGGACCGTTCGCATCCGGGCGATATGGATGGTGACGCCGACCCCGATCGCCAGCAACATCAACTGGACCGCCCACATGTTCCGCGGCACGCCCCAAAGCGCCGACGCCCCCAGGCTCAGCCAGAGGAACGCCAGGATCCCGATCTTGCCGTGCAAGGGGATTCCCTGGCCGCTGCGGTAGCTGCGCAGGTAGGGACCGAACCATCGGTTGTCGTGCAGCCAGGCGTTCAGGCGTGGCGACGCTCGCGAAAAACACGCCGCGGCAAGCAACAGGAACGGAGTGGCCGGCACCAACGGCAGCACGATTCCCGCCACGCCCATGGCCACGGCCAAGCAACCGATCGCGATCAATACATGGCGCATGGCCGATACTCCCCGGAAGGACGCGACTCGCCGTTCATGGGCG
>JAKPQQ010000087.1 GCA_029557215.1 Fibrobacterota bacterium
TGAATGGAGCCCTGCGGGAGCAGGTCTCCACCCTTGCGGGCTTCCATCCCTGGCGCTTCGGCGCCTGTTGCGCATTTGATTCTTTTGTATTATCTTGATCTAGTACAAAAGGATGGAATCCATGGACGTATCGATCGACGAAGGCAGCGCGATCCCGGTGTACCGCCAGCTGGTCAAGCAGGTGGTGAGGGCCGTGGGGGAGGGAAGTCTTCGTCCGGGAGATCCTTTGCCCACCATCCGCCAATTGGCCAGCGATCTGGATGTCACCCCCGCCACTGTGTCCAAGGTGTACCAGATCCTGGAAGGCGCAGGAATCATCGCGACCGCCGGGCGCAGGGGAACCTTCGTGCACGGTGAGGCTTCCGCCAACGTGGGACGGTTCCTGTCCAGGGAGATGGAGATCCGCTTTCGCGAATTCGTGGACGAGCAGCTCCAGGCCGGCGTCGCGTTCGCCGACCTCAAGCGCTTCGTGAACAAGGAGCTGTCCGATTCCAACCGGAGGAACACATGAACATGTCGATCGTCGCATCCTGGATCCTGATGGGATCGATGGCCTGGATGGGAGCCGCTTCCCTGGACGTTCTGCGCAAGCAGACGCTCGCCAAGAACATGGAATGGGTTCTGGATCACCCCGATTTCCTGCAGCGCCATCTTCGGGCTCCGCTTTGGCCGTTGCTGGCCCTGACCCTCCTTTGCATGGCCGTGGTCGCCCTGGGGTTCGGAGGCTTGCCCGTGCTGGAGGCGGTCTACCTGAAAAACGGTGCCATACTCGTGGCCGCCGGCATTCTTTGCGCGGTGCATTCGGTGCAGGAGAAACGGATCGCCGGCACCATCCCCAAGCCCGATCGCCGATCGGCTTCGTTGCGTCCAAGGAACATGGCGGCCTACGCGCCCAAGTTGCTGCGCTGGGCGGCCGACGTGGCATTGCTCCTGTTGTGCCTGGGAGCGGCGACGGCCTGGATTTCCGGAGCGGTGACGATGTCCTTCGCAGTGGCCTTCGGGGTCTCGGTCGCGGT
>JAKPQQ010000101.1 GCA_029557215.1 Fibrobacterota bacterium
CCGCCGTCGTCGCCCAACCGGACGGAAACCGTCGCGCTGCCGTTGGCGTCGTCGGCGGGTGTGTAGGTGAGGGTGCCTTCGGGCGAGATCGCGGGCTGCGCGGAAAAGAGCGCGTTGTTGTCGTTGGAGACCCGGAACCCCAGGACCTGCGCCGACTCCGCCGGCGAGCCCTTTGAGATCGCGGTGGCCCATCCCGGGACGGTCCGGAGTCCGGCGTCTTCCAGGCCGGTCTGGTCGGCTCCCTTGACGAAGCTGGGAGGGGAGTTCAGGATCACCACGTCGATGGACGAGGATTTGTAGACGACGGTCACGGTCGCCTTGCCGGGGTTGTTCAGCAAGTTGACGCTCGCGAAGGTTCCCGAAATGCCGTTGGCTTGCACGATTCCCGTGCTCGTGCCGGTTTCCGTCAATCCCGAAAGATCCAGGTTCAGGATGGACGCGCCTCCGAGGACGAGATTTCCGCTCAGGGTCAGGCGATCGTAGTCGATGCCGGGTTTTGTCGTTCCCTTCACGCGGATGCCCAGCGAGGAACCCGTTCCGTTGGAGAAATTCGCGCCCGTGCCGGTCAGGGCGCCGATGGCGAAGGGGGTTCCGGGTTGGACGGATTCTTCGTTGACGTTCAAGTAACCGGGGATGTTTCCGTTGCAGAACAGCTTTCCGCCCGTCACGACATCCACCGGAGTGGTGGATGTCAAGGATCCGTCGATGACCAGGGTGCCAGCGCGGATCGCGGTGCCTCCGGAGTAGGTGTTGTTCGTTCCTTTGAGCGTCTGTCGGCCGGTCCCCGTCTTTTCCAGGGAAAGCTTGCCGGTGATGTTGCCCAGGTAGGTGGTGTCGGAACTCCCGGTCAAGGTCAGCGTGCTCGGGGTGCCGCTGGAATTCGTGACGCTCCGGGAGGTGCCGACCAGGGAATAGAGAGACGAGAACTGCTGGTTGTACCCGTTGAGGTCGACGATCACCTGGTAGTCGGTGTTCGACTCGCTTTGGATCAGCGCGGCGTTGGGTGGCAGCCCGTTGTTGATTCCCAGCCTCGCCGTTCCCCTCTGCAGATCGAACCTCGTCGCGTTGCCGCCTCCGCGATAGACGACCAGTCCCGCCCGTTGCTTCACGACCGTCGCGGTTCCGCCCATGTTGATCGGTCCGGTGATCGTGAGGGATCCGGTCATGTCGGTGGATCCCGCGATGGTCCCGCCGGTGGCGCAGTTGGCGTTCACGTTCAAGGCGCCACTCCAGGTGGCGTTCGCGTTCGCGTTGGATTCGAGGACGCCTCTGCCCATTTCTGGATCGCAGGAGGTGATCGTCAAGGTGTTGACCAGGTTCACCCCGTTGTTCAGGACGATCCTGCCCGTGCCGTTCATGTTCACGGGGCCCGCGCCCAACGAGGTGGAGCTGGCGGCGACCACGGTACCCGCGAGGTGCGTGTAGGGTTGGGCGGCGGAGTTGCTCCCCGACAAGGTGAGCGTGGCGGTTCCGGCCTTCGCGAAGGCGCCCGAGATGGAACTGGAGATCGTCGCGTCCGCGCTCGCGACGATGGTCGGCGCGCTTCCCGTCATGGCGATCGTTCCGGAGGAAATCGTGTAGCCGGAGTTGGCGAAGATCACCGAGTCGGCGCTCTGCGTTCCGTTGACGGTGATGGAATAGCCGCCGTCGGCACCCGCGAACAAGGCTGCATGGCCGGTTCCTGGCCAGGCGAAGAGATCGGTGCCGTTGTACGACCAGAAATTGTCCGTTCCCCAGGTTCCCGATCCCGGTTGGATTCCCGGCGTCGAGGCGTTGTCCCAGGTCAAGCGGTCCGATGCGTTCGCGATCGAGATGGCGAACTCCTTGGCGTAGTAGCCCGCGCGCCGGTCCTCGACGCTGAGTCGGATGCTGTAGGACGATTTGGCTTCGAAGTCGAACACCGCGTTGGTGAACAGCGAATCGTTGGAAATCGCGAACGATGCGTTGTCGGTGGATCCGGTTCCCGCAGCGAAGCGGAACAGGAAGGTCTCGCCGGCGTCGGGGTCGGTCGCCGAGATCTTCGCCACGAACGATCTGGAAGCCAGGTTCTCCGCCACGGTGCTCGAACCCAGGGTCATCCCGGTGGGTTGGAAATTGGTGGTGAAGTTCCAGGAGGTTGCGTCGGAGATTCCCGCGTAGTCCTCGTTCGACAGATCCTTGAACGCCCCTGCGTCGATGTTGACGTGGTAGCCGGTCCCCAACGCGAAGGCGTTGGAGGGAAGAAACGACACGATGTTGCTGTTGGAACCCACCAAGGCGACATCGTCGACCCAATAGGTGCCAGCGATCGAAAAGTTCAATCCATAGGAGTTCACGCGGGTCGGATCGGTGATGACCGAGATGGGAATCGAGATCCGCGTCCAGGCGTTCGGTGTCAAGGCGGGCCCGGGGAACACCGTGCCGTCGGTCCAATCGTCGGTGGTGCCGCTTCGGGTGAAGGCATGCGCTGTGGCTCCTGAAGTCTCGGTGTACACCCAGCAGGCCAGCGAATCGAATCCGCTCCAGTTTTGCGATGCGAATCGCCCTTCGACCTGGTCCCAGGTCGAACTGGTCACCGCCTTGAGCGATCCCGTGCCGGTGCGCGCGCGGCTGTTGTCCTGGGTGCGGATCGCCTCTCCCCAGAGGTTCCACTCCTCGACACCGGAATCGAATCCTTTCAGCAAAAGGCTGGATCCAAAACTCACGCGATCGGAAGGGACGGGAATCGACTCGAAGATGGAATTGTCGCTCGATCTGCGGAACACGATGTTCCCGGTGCCCGCCTGCATGGGGCTTGCGAACTGGATCTGGAAGGGTTGGCGTCCGGCGATCCTGGTGGATCCGTCGGGAGGGAGGAAGTTGGATGTGGTGGGTTTTGCGGAAAACGCCGCCGTCGCCGTGACCAGCGCGAGCGGGATCGCAAGGCGGACTCCGCCTCTTGGCTTTGTCGCCTTTGGGAAGCCTGGCCAGTCCATCGTCATCGAACCCGATTCCCTCCCCGCAGGGTGCAACGCCCGCGACTGCGATTCTACGGCTTTTTGGCCGCCGGGACAAGCGTTCGTGACGGGCCGCTACCGAGATCCGAGCCGCGGGCAATCCCGCTTCGTGCAAGATTCGCGAGCATCGTGTCGTCTCGCGCGTCGCGGGAGTGGTAGAATCCAACCCGCAATGGATTCGTTCGTCGTCATCGCGTTGTTGATCCGCCAGGTGCTGGGCGCTTCCGGTGCGGGAGAAGTCTCGACGCTGGTTCGCAACGCCGGGGAGCTGTTGCGTTCCGACCAGCCGGCCAAGGCGCTCGTGCTGTTGCAGCGCGCCCGTTCGTTGGATTCCACCCAGGTGGAACTGGACAGGCTGACGGGGGAATGTCTTTCCAGGTTGGGACGCTGGGTCCCGCCCGACGCGGGCTCCGATTGGACGGCCAGCGACGATCGCTTCGCTCGTGCGATCCGTGAGAGTCCCGATTCCATGTTCCAGGTCGCGGGCCAGCTCGCCGATGCGGAGAATCTTTCGGGCGCCATGAGGATCGTGTGGAACCTGTCGCGCAGCCACGCGGCAAAGGCGTCCTACCTCAAGGCGTTCGGCGATCTTCGCACCAGGCAGGAAACGAAGGTATCCTTCCATCGCGATCTGGCGCGCCAGGCGCATGGCCGCGGAGCCGTATCCGAGGCGGCGGACCAATGGCGCCTGGCGTATTCCGCCCGTCCCGAAGATCCCGCGTTGCGCGACATGCTCGAAAAGGCGGAACGGACCCGCGAAACCACGCTGCAGTGGTTCCGCGACGATCTGCGACGGTCGTTGGCGGCGCGCGACGAGGAATCCGCGATGGAACTTCTGCGCAAGGCCAGGATCGTCTTTCCGGATGTGGCGACTTTCCAGACCTCGTTCGATTCGCTCGACGCGTCGCGCCGATCCGTTCGCATGGCGAAGCTGGCGTGGATCGACTCCCTGGCCGACCAGGGACGCGACCAGCAGGCGATGGACGCCATGGAAGCCCTGGTGGAATCGGATCCGCAGGAAACGGCCCTGGTGGTGGCGCAGAGCGCGCTCCAGGCGCGCATCCACAAGCGCAGGCAACGACAGAAAATGGAAGAATTGACCAGATCCTGCGACCAGGCCATCCAGAGCGGCGATCTGGGCAAGGCCGAGGCGATCCTGGCGGATCTCAAGGGCGTCGGAGGCGAGAACGCCTCGATCGATCGGATCCGCGCGAGGGTCGATTCGCTGCGGGAGACGGATCGCGCGTCCGGAGCCTTCAACGAGGCCCTTGCTTCGGCGCGTCAGGCCTTGAAGGCGGGCGATTTCGCGACGGGGCGGAACTTCCTCGCCAAGGCATTGGTCTTGAAGCCCGACAACTCCCTGGCCAAGGGGCTTCTGGCAAGCATCGCCGGCGAGAAGCCCGCACCACCCGTTCCGCAGAAGACGGTTGCCGCCGTGCCGAAATCCGACGTCCCCGCCCCCAGCGAACAGGATGCGAAAAAGGCCAAGGAGCTTCTCCTTACCGGGGTCGCCGCCTACCGTGCCGGCGAATACGCCAAGGCCATCGAAGACTGGAAACAAGTTCTTGTGCTCGATCCCGGTTGCGTCCAGGCCCAGAAGTACCTGGCCAACGTGGGCCTCAAACAGAAGAGGCTGAAATGAATCGTTCCATCGGATTCCTGTTGGTCTCCGTCCTTGGCGCGATCGGCGCGAAGGCGGATCCCGGACCGTGGCGCAGGCTGCCGTTGCCCTCCGGCCAGGGGATGGTCTCTGCGTTGGCCGTCGGGAACGGAACCATCGCCGTCGGAGCCACCGCCGGTGGCGTGGTCCTGCTCGATTCCTCCTCGAGGCCGATCTCGGTCCTTCGCGACCCGTCGTTCGGAAAGACGGGCCGGATCTATTCCCTGGTGTGGAGCGGCACGGATCTCTGGATCGCGTCGGAAGGCGGTCTGTTCCGCTACGATGCCGCCGGGCAGCGGCTGGATCGCGCCAGGAACGACCTGCCCCCTTCGCTCAGATCCGGAGCGAAGGTCCTCGCGGCCCACGGCGGGGCCGTATGGGGCGCGACCTCCCGCGCGGTCGCCTGCTTCCGGAGCGATC
Source organism: Fibrobacterota bacterium (assembly GCA_029557215.1). Taxonomy (GTDB): domain Bacteria; phylum Fibrobacterota; class Fibrobacteria; order UBA5070; family UBA5070; genus UBA5070. Next base: position 5,056 of record JAKPQQ010000101.1, read on the forward strand.
GTTCGCTTTCCCACAGGGAGTGGGGGCTTCCGATCCAGGACGAACCGACGAGTCTGCTGAAAGTGGGTGGACGGATTCTGGTCGGCACGAGCTCCAAGGGTTTGCTGGTCCTGGACAGCTCCACGGGCGCCTGGATCCGGATCGGGCGGGCGGAGGGGCTTTCTTCCGACCAGGTGACCGGACTGGAATGGGTCGGAGCGGAGGTCTTCGTGGCGACGCCCGAAGGTCTCGACCTGCTGGATCTGTCGAGCCAGAAGGTGCGGGTCCTGTTTCCGGATCTTCTGGCGTCCTGGATGACCCAGGCCAACGGAACATTGTTCGTGACAAGCTTCGACGGCCTGGTTCGCGTCGACGCCACCGCCCGGACGAAGACGGTCGTGGCCATGCCCGGTGGCGTGCGGCCCGAAGGCGCGCTGTCCTTCGGGGACGCGACGCTGGTGGCCGCTTCCGGCGAGGAGCTGTTCGCGAGATCCCACCCGACCATCTTCGGCTCGGACGGATTCCGGTTGGCCCCGCAGGGGTTCCGGCTCGAACTGCCTGCCGGGGTTCCCTCGGGCGCCAAGATCCAAGCGTTCCTGCGGCTTCCCGAATGGCCCGAGGCCAAGATGGCCCTGGTGGTGGATGTCGTCGATGCCGGATCGGCGCTGCTGGTTCGGATGCCGCCGGAGATCCGGGGTCTGGTGCAGATCGACCTGGTCGCATCCACGGGTGCCAAGGTGGACGAGGTCCGGAGTCTCGAGGGGGTGGGGGATCGCACCAAGCCGGTCCTGGCCTTGGATCCGATCCGTTCGGTGGTCCGGGATTCGCAGATCGACGTTTCGGGAAGGGCGACGGGAGTCGCGGGGCTGCGGCTGGCCCTGCTTCCGGGAATCGCCGGGTTCGAGCCGGGACCCGATGGGACGTTCCGGAGGAGCGTGGCCCTGTCGCACGGGGAGAACAGGTTCGAACTCGTGCTCGAGGACGGGATCGGCAACCGGACGAGCCGCGGAATCTCCGTGCGGCGCGACGACAGGCCGCCGAGCATCGCGACGGTTCCCGACGACACCGTCGCGGGCGATTTCGCGAGGATCCGGGTTCCCTACCGCGAGGCGGGATCGGTGAGGGCGAGCGCCTCGGCGAGCGCCCAGGTGCGTGTTTCGGTGTTCGATTCGTTCGTCGTGCTGGAAGCCCGCAAGCTCGTGGTGGGATCCAATTCCATCCGGTTGGTTCTCGAGGACGAAGCCGGGAACGCTTCGACGAAAACCGTCCACGTCGTGCGGCGCCAGGCCCCGACGGCGATCCTGGCCACGTCGTGGGGGTTCGACGCCCTGGACAATTCCTCCGGTGGCGACGGTGGCGCCAAGACCCGCGATACGGGACGATCGGTGCACGTGGTCCACTACAGGATGGTCGAGGGCGAAACGTTGTGCGGCGTGGCCGAGCACTTCTACGGAGGCCAGCCGCTGGCCGAAGTCCTGATCCGCTGGAACGGGTTCGCCGATTCCAGCCAGTGGCGCAGGATGCCTGTCGGAACCCCCGTGGAAGTGCCGTTCTGGAAGGACTTCGACTACGGCAACCCCGATCTGAAATCCGCGATGGAATCATTCCCGTGGGATCGGATCCCGATGGGCCCCAGGAGCAGGAAATGAACTGGCGTCGGAGGTGGATCGGGATCAGGGGGCAGATCTGGCTTCTGCTCGTGGTGGTGATCCTGGGGGTCGCGTCTGTCACCGCGGGGATCGCGGCGCGTTCGCAGCGTATTTCCATCATCGAAGAGCGCAAGCTGCGCGGCGAATCCGTGCTGCGTTCCTGGTCCAGCCTTTGTCGCGAGCGCGTTCTCAGCGACGAGACCGTGAACCTGTCCATGTGGGATTTCATCGACGTGCTGATGGGAGGCGAGCGTTCCGTGGTGGAGGTCTATCTGGTGGACACCTCGGGAACCTACCTGATGCACAACATCCAGGCGATGGTGGGGACGCGCCCCGTGGCGACGGATTCCGTCAACGGCTGGCTGGCGGCGGGATCGGGAAGCTTCGAGGAGGACGACTCGACGGGGGCGAGGTTGAGGTTCCAGCAGACCCTGGATGTCTCGGGTCGGCGGTTGGGCCTGGCGGGAGTGGTGTTTTCCGCGGCGGGGATCGAGGAAGGCGTCCAGGGTTCGGTCCGTCGCATCCTATTCTTCGCCGGACTCATCGCCCTGGTCGGCCTGGTCCTGGCTTCGCTGCTGGTCTACCAGGTCTCGCGGCCGATCCACCTGCTGGTGGAAGGCGTCCGGAAGTTCGGCGAGCGGTTCGATCCGGAACACCCCGAGTCGGCCAACGTGAAGATCGAATTCCGCGCCTTCAACGAGATCGCGGACGTGCGGGATTCCTTCAACGAGATGACCGCGGCGCTGCAGAAGAGCCTTGCCGAAAAGAAGGCGCTCAAGGAGGAGTCGGGATATCTGAGGCTCCAGGCGACCACCGACGCCCTGACGGAATTGTTCAACAAGAGGCAGTTCGAGGAGGATTTCCCGACCTTGGTCGACCTGGCCGCGACGCGTTCGCGGCCGCTTTGCCTGATCATGATGGACATGGACCGGTTCAAGCTGCTCAACGACACGCTGGGCCACGCCGCCGGCGACGACGCGCTCCGATGCCTCGCCCAGTCGATCCGGGCGCGCACGCGCAATTCGGAGCGCGCCTACCGGCTCGGGGGCGACGAATTCGTCGTGGTTTCCACGGGGACCGGCCTCGAGGACGCCCGGGCCATCGCCGGGCGCATCTCCGAGGACTACGAGCAGCGCAAGAACGCCGACAATCCGTCGACGATCTCGTACGGCGTGGTCGCCTACGACGGAAAATGTTCGCACCAGGACCTGCTCCACGCGGCCGACCAGGAGATGTACCGCGTCAAGCGCCAGAAGAAGGCAGGCAGATGATTCCGCTGGCGGTGGCGATCGCGAGCCTGGCCTCGGCGATGGACCCCGGGGAGCGCGGCGTGCTCAAGGCGCTGCGGTGGAGCGAGATCGGCGACACCATGCGTCTGGAATTCGAATTTTCCGAACGACCGGAGCTGTACAGGGTGCGCCCTTCTCCCGGAAAGGGGAATCGGAGCCTCCTGTTCGTGGACTTCGCCGGATCCGGGATCGACAGCGCTGGTGACAGGAATTGGCCGCGTTGGATCCGCGCCGCGGAAGATTCGGGGAAGCTCTCGTTTCGGGTCGACCTGGACGCTCCGGTGCCTTGGAAGACCTCCTGGAACGAACTCGTCCTTCGGATCGATCTGCTGGATCGGGTCCACCGGCGGCCCGTCTGGATGAGCCCCTGGGTGATCGGCGCGGCAGGCGCCGGGATCGCCGCGGGCGGGGTCGCGTTCTGGGTGATGGGCACCGGAGGATCGGATCCGGCGCCCGGCCCCGACGACGGAGTCATCCCCCCGCCGGGGTTCCATCTTCCCGGACCTTGATCCGTCCTCAGAACACGATCTCGAACCCCAGCTGCCCCGATCCGTCCTCGTTGTCGTGGGGCGTGTCGTCGAAGACGACCCAGCGGAAGAATCCACCGGCGATGTTGTGGCGTCCGAGCAGGTACATGTGGGTGGAAACGCTCCATTTCTGGTCGATCCGTCCGGTGCTGGACCTCCAGAAATGCGGCTCCACGTCCTGGAAGAATCCGAACGGACCGACGCTCCCGAGGCGCAGGCGCCCCAGTGCGAACATTTCCTGGCGGAAGTCGTGGTTCTGCCCGATCCACACCGATCGGGGACCGTACAGGAACTGTCCGAAGTCCAGGCGTCCGTCGAACCGCAAGGACGGGAAGGCGCGTTGCGCGCGGTAGTCCGCCACGAGGTGGTCGTGGTAGGCGCCCTTGGTGCCGGCCCCGATCTGGAAGCTGTTCCACCAGACGGCGCCGTTGGCCTCCGGGCGCGAGAGCGTGTGGACGCATTCGTGGAGGAGAAGTCCCGAGATCTGCCAGGTGTCGAACTCGTAGCGGTATCCCGGCGTGAGCACGTAGCGGATGTGGGAGAGCTGGAACGCGGTCGAGTCGTTGCGGGATGCGACGGTGGTGTTCCCGATCAGCCAGTTGGAGATGAACCCCTTCCAGCGGAAGAAATCCACCCACAGATGGAAGTTGGAGCGGTAGCCCGGGGGCAGCTCGGCGTGGCGCGGTGATCCGAACAGGTTCGTCGCGAAATCGACCTTGCCGCTGGTGTTCATCAGGACGTCGAAGTCGTCGGCGACCCAATCCCAGGCGCGTGCGAGGCCGCGATCCGACCGGGTGGATTCCGCAGGCGCGTCCGGCGCCGTGGCGGCGAAGAAGACCGAGAGGAGGATGGAAAGCATGGCGTGCGCAGCAAATTAGTCAAGGGCGGAAACGGTCCATCCGCGACCAGCGTCCTTTCCGGAATGCGAAGGTTGAATCGGGTGGATTGGAGTGGCATGATCTCGTTCGCTCCCAATCCAGGACGGCCGCCATTCCCAACGCAAGCTCACCCATCTTCGGATCGTTCCTCGGCCTGTCGCTGGCCCTGGTTTCCCATGGGCGGGACGACGATCGCGCGACGATCGCCCGGGAGAAATGGGGCACGGACCTCCAGTTCAATCCGATGAGCATGATCCTCAACGAAGGATGGGACATCACGCAGCTGGAAAGCCGCGAGAACCGCTTGTCCATGTTGAACGGGCCCGATGCGTTCGGGCTCCTGGGAAGGACCATGAGCCATCCCGTGACGTCGATCCGACGCCAAGGCGTCGGGAATTTCGCGACTTCGGAACTGTTCCCGACCACCTTCCGGGCCGACAAGGCCCAGTGGATCCCGAACTACCAGCTGCATCTGCTGGGTGGCGGCCTGCTGAACGTGAAAGCCGAGGAATGGTACCGGGAGAACGGCTACGGATCGCCCAAGCTGATGGCCTTCGCGACCTCGGCGGCCTCCTGGATCCTGAACGAGACGTCCGAAATCAGCACCCACTCCTCGGAGTATTCGACGGATCCCGTCGCCGATCTCCTGTTCTTCGATCTGTGCGGCGTCCTCGTGTTCCAGTCCCGGGCCGTGCGCGGGTTCTTCCGGAACAGCGTGGAGGCCATGAACTGGCCGCTGCAACCCACCATCGATCCCCGCGACGGGAGGGTGTCCAACGCGGGGCAGTACCACGCGCTCAAGATCCCGCTTCCGCGCACCGACGACTGGAGGCTGTTCTACCACATGGGGCTGGGAAACATCGCCGGAGTCACTCGACGGATTTCGTCAGGTCATTCCGTGTCCATCGGGGCCGGAGCCTACGCTCGCAGGATCGTGCGGCTGGATTCCGCGCGCAATTCCGCCGCCCTGGCCCCCAAGCTGGGGGTGTTCTGGGATCGCGACAACTCCCTCTGGGTGTCGGCGTTCTACAACGGCCAGTCGGTGCAGCGGTTCACCTTGCAGGTGCACCCGACGCCCTTCACGTCCTGGCCGATGCCGTGGGGGTTCTGGACGTCGTTCGGAGGGCCGGGCGGCTTCGGGGTCGGCGTCACGACTTCGATGGGATTCGGCGTCGGTTCGATTCCCTGAGAAAGCGCCGATTCCGCCGCGCCGGCGCACCCCCATCGGGATCAGATCGAGACGAGCACGGCGATCAGGGCCATGATCGGGATTTCCAGGTGGAGCACGATCTGGAACGCGCGCACGAACCGACGGTGCTTCCAGTCGGCGAGTTCGGAAAGCGCGTGCGCGTCTTCCAGGAGATCGCGCGTGAAGTCCGGGCGGTCCGTCCGCTCGAACCGTTCGACGAACTCGCGCTTGGGCATGTGCGCGATGCTCCCGAAGAACAGCAGGGACCTGGTCGCCGTGGCCTTGGCGACGCGCGGGGTCACCGAGCTGAACGCGAGCCAGAGCGCGGCGGCGGCGGACAGGAAGAACGCCACCAGCAGGAGGCCCACGGGCAGCCGCAGGGATGGCGCGGCTTCGTGCACGATCCGTTCCCCTTGCAGGATCGCGGCGGAAAGCAGGACGCCGTGCAGCGACAGGATGATCACCGCCTTGGGGGCGGATGCCGCGATGTTCGCGTCGATGCGCAGGAACACCCACTGGGCCATGTCGAAGGTGGTGCGGTCGGTCCGTTTGCCGACCTCCCAGCCTTCCGCGTCCATGGCCTCCAACGTCCTGGAAATCCGTTCCACGCTTCGCGCGCGCTGTTCCGGATCCAGGCGATCGAAGTCCGGATCCGATCTTCTTGCCAGCGATTGGATCTGTTCCGGGGTCATCTTGCCGGGTGCAGAGACGGCGCGAGCCTGGCCGTCGGGTCGGGACGATCGCGTCGGGGGAGCGCGGGCGGTGGCGTGATGGCGCCGATCGCAACCAGGTGGCAGCAGCCCGACTTCTCGAAGAAATCGTCGACGGATTTCGGCACGTGTTCCAGGGGCATGGCGGCGGCATCGTCGCGGGCCAGCGCCAGGCGGGCTTGGTTCCGACCTTCGCGCTTGGCCACCTGGAGCGCCTTCTCGGCGAGTTCGACCGCGAAATCGAAGGCGATCGCGAAGGGGTGGGCTTCCATGAAGGGCACCCAGACGGCCCCGACGGAAACCGACATGGCCGATCTCGTCGCGTCGTCCAGCGGAACGGGGCGGGAGCGGACCGCGTCCAGGACCTTTTCCACGACCTGGTAGGCGTTCGCCTTGCGCACCATGGGGCACACGACCAGGAATTCGTCGCCGCCCCAGCGCATGGCCGAATCGTCGAACCGGATCGCCTCGCGGATGCGCCTGGAAATCTCCACCAGCACCCGATCGCCGGCCTCCTGTCCGTAGCGTTCGTTGACGGATCGGATGTCGTCGACGTCGGCGATCATGACGAGCATGACCTTGCCGGTCAGGTCGATGTTGCGCGCGGCGACCTCGGGCGTCGTGATCTGCTTCAGGAAGGTGGATGCGATCCGCGACACGAATTCGTTGGCGTAGCGGCGGTTGTGGAGCCCGGTGAGGGGGTCCTTGAAGGAGAACTCCTGGAGCATCTTGTTCTTGGTGACGAGCTTGGCGTTCAGGGTCTTGATCTGGTTGCTCATGTCGTGCACCACGCGCAGCACGACTCCGATCAGGCCGTAGACCGAGTTGGTGAGGATGCCCGGAACCATGGACTGCAGCGTGGGGGGAGTGCCGTCGCCGGTCAGCGAGAAGTAGACGGCCTCGGCGCAGAAGATGAAGAACGCGGAGAGCGCCGCGCCCAGCTTCCCGAACAGCCAGCCGCTCAGGACGATGGGGATCAGGCTCGCGGCCAGGGCGGCGTTGGTCTTGACCAGCTCCAGCAGGAAGGCCAGCGCGACGCAGGCGGCGAAGTTCAGGGCGATGAATCCCAGGGTCCGGCGGATTCCGGAGCGGCTCGCGATTCCAGCGACGAGATCTTTGAGCATGAGGGCACCATGGATGTGGATGCCGTTCCCGGCAGAGATGGAACCTCCGCGCGGCAACTGGAATCCGTAAAAACGGCGATAGGGACCTATCATACCGTTTTCGGGGGCGCGTTGCATGCATTTGGACGGCCGAGGCGATCCGCGGCCATCCGCGCGTCAGCGGAAGAAGATCATGGCCATCGCGAAGGCGCCGGCGAATCCGCAGAGGTCGGCCACCAGGGCGCAGGGAAGCACGTGGCGGATCCGCTTGAGGTTGATGGCGCCCGAGTAGAGCGCGATGACGTAGAGCGTCGTGTCGGTGCTGCCTTGCAGCAGGCTCGCCAGGCGTCCGGTGAAGGAATCGGGCCCGAAGGTCCGCATGGCGTCCACGGTCAAGCCGCGCGCCGCGCCGCCGGAAAGCGGCTTCATGATCATGGTGGGGATCGCCCCCACGGTTTCCTGCGGGAGTCCGGTCCAGGCGATGCAGATCCAGATTCCGTCGACCAGCATCTGCATGCCGCCGGATGCGCGGAACACGCCCACCGCCACGAGCACGCCCACCATGAACGGGATCAGGGAAACGGCGGTCGTGAACCCTTCCTTGGCGCCTTCGGTGAAGACCTCCCAGGCGTTGATTCGCCGGATGGACGCGAGCCCCAGGAACACCAGGATCGCGGCGATCATCAAGCCGGTGCCCAGCGCCGTCGAGATGGCCTCCACCTGCGCGTGGGGGCGTGGTTCGAGCGCGGTGGCCCCCAAGGAAACGCACCAGTTCCAGACGTCCGCGATCGGGAACCGGATGGCCGTGACCATCGCGGCCAGCGTACCAGAAACGCCCAGGATCCAGGCCAGCAGCACGGGGTCGCGCAACTTGATCCTCTGGACCAGGGCGGCGCTCAGGAAGCCGCCCAGCACGGAGAACGCGCTGGCCACCAGGATGGGAAGGAAAATGTCGGCGGGGTTCTTGGCGCCGTTGGCCGCGCGGATGGCCATGATGCTCACCGGGAACAGGGTGAGGCTCGCCGCGTGCAGGACCATGAACATCGCCTGGTGGTCGGTGGCGGTGCCCGGGTTGGGGTTGAGCGTCTCGAGTTCCTTCATGGCGCGCAGACCGGCGGGCGTGGCCGCGTTGTCCAGCCCCAGCATGTTGGCCGCGAAGTTCATGACCATGTTGCCGGACGCGGGATGGTCCGTCGGCAACCCCGGGAACACCCGGCGCAGGAGGGGGCCCAGGAGCCGCGACAGGATTCGGATGGCGCCGGCTTCTTCGCCCACCTTCAGGAGGCCCATCCAGAGCGTCAGCGCCCCGGTGAGGCCCAACGCGATCTCGAAACCGCCTTTGGCGCCGTCGAAGGTGGCCTGCGCCATGGCGGGGAAGATGCTCGCGTCCCCCGAAACGACGAACTTCCAGAGTCCGAACAGGCCACCGACGAAGAACAGCCCGAGCCACACCACGTTCAAGATCATCGCAGTCCTCCCAAGGATTCGTCTTGACGGATCCTGCGGATCGGAATTCGTCGACGAGCCGTCAAAACTAGACTCGGATCGGACGCTTGCCGGTTTCCGGACCGGACAGATCGCGGGAATGTCATCGATCCATTATGTACGTTTCCCTGCTTCCCTTCCCCTTCATCGCGGAACGCGGTTCCGGCGAACTCGGGTGGGGCCACTCCAAATCAGGGATCGATCCATGTACCGCGAGAGCATCAAGGTCCTCGACTGCACCATCCGAGACGGCGGACTCGTCAACCGCCACAAGTTCGACCACGAATTCGTGCGCCGCAGCTACGAAGGCTCGTCCAAGGCGGGTGTCGACTATTTCGAGATCGGGTACATCAATTCGTCGAACCTCTTTTCGCCGTCGGAATTCGGCCCCTGGAAGTTCTGCTCCCAGGAAGACATCCGCCGCGTCACCGACGGCGTGGAAAACGGCGCGAAGATTTCCGTCATGGCCGACGTCGGTCGTGTCGAGATGGACCATGTCCCGCCCGCCGACAAGTCGGCCTACGACATGGTTCGCGTGGCCAGCTACGTGAAGGGCGTCGACAAGGCGATCGCCTTGGCCAACCAGTTCCACGACATGGGCTACGAAACCTGCATCAACCTGATGGCGCTTTCGCGCGACCAGGGGCCGGAGCTCGACGAGGCGTTCGACCAGGTCGAGCGCGAATCGAAGGCCATCGCGGTGTACCTGGTCGACAGCTTCGGTTCGCTCTACCAGGAAGACATCGACAACCTGGTGAAGCGCGCCCGCAAGTACATCAAGAAGGAATTGGGATTCCACGGGCACAACAACCAGCAGTTGGCGTTCTCCAACACCATCCAGGCCATCATCCAGGGCGTGAACTACCTGGACGCTTCGGTGTACGGCATGGGCCGTGCCGCCGGAAATTGCACGCTGGAACTTCTGCTCGGTTTCCTGAAGAATCCCAAGTTCGACATCCGCCCGGTGCTGGATCTGATCGCGGCCGACTACATCCCGCTGCGCGCCAAGCACGAGTGGGGCTACATCATTCCCCACATGATCGTGGGGCAACTCAACCTGCATCCGCAGGAAGCGATCGACGTCCGCAAGGGCGACCAGGCCGAAAACTACCGGGCCTTCTACGAGAAGATGGTCTCGGCGGGCCTGGACTAGGCGCGATCTCCGAAGCCCGGTCGGCAGACCGGGCTTTTTCCTTTCCAGAAGGTGTGGTCTTCCATGACGACGGAATTCGTCCAGGATCTCAAGAGTGCGCGCCTGTTGGGCATCCTGCGCGGCTGCCCTGACGCATCGGTGGACGCCGTGGCCGATGCCGTCGAGCGCTCGGGCCTGAAGTTCCTGGAAATCACCATGAACACCCCCGGCGCGCCCGGGCAGATCGAACGGTTCGTTTCCCGCCTGAACGGAATTTGTCGGGTCGGTGCCGGAACGGTGCTGACCGAAGCCGAGGCCAAGGCGGCGGTGGAGGCCGGGGCGGCCTTCCTGGTGAGCCCTTGTCTTTGCGCGCCCGTCCAGGACTTCGCCAATGTCCACGGGATCCCGACCCTGCCCGGCGCGCTGACGCCCACCGAAATATGGAACGCCCATGTCGCGGGCGCGGCCATGGTGAAGGTGTTCCCGGCGCGATCGGTGGGAGGCCCCGCCTACTTCAAGGAGCTGCGCGGCCCGTTCCGCGACGTGCCGCTTCTGGCCTGCGGAGGCGTGTCGGCGGCCAACGCGGCCGAATACGTGCGCGACGGTGCCGACGGCCTGGCGTTCGGCGGGTCGGTCTTCACCAAGGACCGCCTGGCAAAGCGCGACGCCGACGCGATCGCCGCCGACATCGCCGCCCTGATCGCCGCGGTGAATGACGACAATTAACGTCTAGCGCTTCGCCATCTCGTCCAACAGTTCTTCCATGCGCCCGAACACGTCGCGCATGGTTTCCCAGTCGGGCAGGAGCGTCACGCGGAAGTGCGTCTTGTACGGCACGTTGAAGCTCGATCCCGGCGACAGCAGCACGTGCTTGCGTTCCAGAAGCTCCAGGCCGAACGCCTGGTCGTCGAACTTGGGAAGCAGGTCCTTCTTGACGCCCACGAAGGCGTACATGGCGCCCATGGGCTTGACCACTTCCAGGTATTTGCTGGCGGCCACGCCGTCGAGGATCGTCTGGCGCGTCTGCCAGAGACGGCCGCCGGGTTTTGTCAGCTCCCAGATGGACTGCTTGCCGCCCAGCGCGGTCTGCACGGCCCACTGTCCGCCCACGTTGGCGCAAAGCCGCAGCGAAGACAGCAGGTCCAGCGCCTGCATGTATTCCTTGGCGCCGTCCTTGGCGCCGGAAAGCGTCATCCAGCCCACGCGCCATCCGCAGGCGCGCCAGACCTTGGACAACCCGCAGAACGACACGCACAAAGTGTTCTTCACCAGCGACGCCACCGGGACGAACTCCGATCCCTCGTACAGGATCTGGTCGTAGATCTCGTCCGAGAAGATGATCAGGCCCTTCTCTTCGGCGATCTTCACGATGGCTTCCAGCAGGTGTCTGGGGTACACCGCGCCGGTGGGGTTGTTCGGCGAGATCAGCACGATCGCGCGGGTGCGTGGCGTGATGCGGGCGAGGATCTCTTCGGGATCGGGCAGGTGGTCGCGCTCGGGGGGGCAGGGGTAGTGGACGGCCTTGCCGCCGTGCAGCGTGACGGAAGCTGTCCAAAGGGGGTAGTCGGGCGAAGGCACCAGGACCTCGTCGCCCGTTTCCAGCAGCGCGTTCATGGAAAGCAGGATCAATTCGGAAACGCCGTTGCCGATGAACACGTCTTCGGCGGTCACGTCCATGATGCCGCGGTCCTGGCAGCGCATCACCACGGCTTCGCGCGCCGGGAAGATGCCCTTCTGGTGGCTGTAGGCCTCCGATTCGCGCAGGTTCTCGATCATGGCCAGGCGCATGGTTTCGGGCGTGCGGAATCCGAAGATGCCGGGGTTTCCGATGTTGAGCTTGATGATGTCCCAGCCGGCCTTTTCCAGCTCCAACGAGCGACGGGCGAGGTCGCCACGGATCTCGTATTTGACGCCTTTGAGGCGGGAACTGGGCTGGATGTTTGGGTGCGGCATTGGATCCTCCGAGAGTGGGGAAGGATAGTTTTCGGGACCACGCGACACGACGACCCGACCACCGGCCGGGCCCCGAGTCGATCGGAAAGTCAGGCGGTCAGGTGCTGGTTGCTGCTGCTGCTGCCGCTGCAGGTGCCGCGGCCGCGGGGGCGGGACGGAATCCAGCCATGCACACGACAAGACGGTTCGCCGCGATGGGCGAACGCCGCAGGGCCGCGATGCCCTTGTTTGTCGTGTGGATGTTCCGCATGGATCCTTTGTTCGGCAGGAGGGGCTCTTCTGGTTGGCGACCTCCAGCTTGGATCAAAGCCTAGCACCAAAGGCGCGGGTTTGGCAAATCCGCGCGATTCTCCGTTTTGCACCGCCACGACTCTGGCGCCCGGATCGGGGGAGCGCAGGATCAAAGTGAACGCTCGACTTTGTGACAATTTAAGGAGTTCGCGGAAGTGCTTTGTTTGACGACTCGTTGTTGCTAGATTTTTACACCAGCATGACGCAGATATCGCCGGTTACGGTGTATGTCGCTCTCGGGAGTAACCTGGGAGACCGGTCCTTGGCCCTCTCGAGAGCCCGAAATTGGCTTTCCAAGATCGCCCTGGACGATCGACTCGAAGAAAGTCGCATTTTCGAGACCTTGCCTGTCGGGCCGGGAGTCCAGGAATGCCACCTCAACCAGGTGGTCCGGTTCGAAACGGTCCTGACCCCCGACCAGATGCTCGTCTTCTTCAAGGAAGTGGAGAACTGGCTGGGACGGCGCAGTCGGCCACGTCTGCATCCGCGCGAGATCGACATCGACTTGCTGTTCTACGGCGAAACCGATCTCAACATGCCGCACCTGCGGGTTCCGCATCCGGGTTGGGCTGCGCGTTCGTTCGTGCTGGTCCCGCTGCTGGATCTGGAACCCGACTTCGTCTGTCCCGTCACCGGGGTTCCCGGGCGCGCGCTGCTGGACGAACACTGTCCGCGTTGGAACCACGAGGCCTGGGCCTTTGGACAGCGCATGGCGGTCGCGGTCTAGTTCATCGGGCGGATGGGGGAAGTTTTCCCCATGCGCTGCGGCTAAACACCGCCGTTGGGTGAGCGGAGTCGAACCCCGGCGGCGTTTGATCCTGCGCGCACCCCCGTCTCCGGGGCGGCCGCCCCGAACCCCGTCGAGCCACGGTCGGATCGCCGCGTTGCGCGAGTCCGCCCTCGCGCTATGCGATGATGAATCCGTGCGTTGTCCGAGATTTGTGCATTGGATCTGGGTGCCGCTCTTCTTGGCGGGCTGCCGCATGGTTCCACCGGCTCCGGCGCCGGTTTTGGGATCCGTCGATCCTGCGCTGGAGCTGGAGCGCAAGGTCGCCCAGGTTCGCCAACGCGTGGAGCGGGTCCGGGGGGTGACGTTCCGTTCGTTGCCCAATGTCGAGCGGGTTCCTGCCGACCGGAAGTGCGCCGAAGGTCCTGGTGCGCGGGTCCGAAGTCGTGGTGGGGGAGGGGTTCGATCGCGCGACGACCGCTAGGTTCGTCCGGGCGACCCTGCGGCGTCCGCCGCGCAAGCCGGACTGAACCGGCCCGATCAGGCGTCGCCGATGGCGCGCGCGGCCGCCGGATGCCAGAACCGCCGCAAGGTCCGCACAAGCCAACGAGGACGGATTCCGACATCCGGTTCGACCAGGTCCATCCACGGATGCGGCACGTGTTCCCGCGGCGACTTTCCCTTGGGGCGCGAGGCGCAGCTGGACAGGTAGAGCCGGTCGCGGGCCCGGGTGCAGGCCACGTAGAACAGCCTGCGTTCCTCGTCGTCCTGGTAGGGCGCCAGGGAGCGTCCTTCCCGGGCTTCGCGGTCCTGCCCGCAGACGAACACGGCCGGCCATTCCAGGCCCTTGGCGGCATGGATGGTGAGCAGGCGGATTCCATCCTGGTCGTCGCCGCGCGACACGGGAAGCCCGCGCAGGGCCTTCCGGAGAGGGGCTTCTTCCCGGTTGCCCCGGAACAGGGCGCACAGGTCCGATCCCGGTGTCCCTTGGCGCAGTTCCTGTTCCATCCGCTTGCGGATCCAGGCGAGTTCCTCCGCGGGTTCGCGCGCCTGGAACCACAACGGCGGTTCGCCGCGCTCCTTGCGGCGCGGCTGGAGCTCCTTGCGGAAATCGGGCGGCTTGTCGGGGAACACGCGGTTGGCGGCGGCCAGGATCGGGGCGCGGCTGCGGTGGTTCCCCGTCAATGTCAGAATCCGTCCATCGGGCCGGTCGGACCTCCAATCCAGGATGTTGCGCATGTCGGCGCCGCGGAATCCGTAGATCGACTGGTCGTCGTCGCCGACGGCCATGACGCGCCGCGAATCGCCGGCCAGCAGCGAGACCAGGCGGTACTGGGTGCGGTCGGTGTCCTGGTATTCGTCCACGAACAGGGTCCGGGCCCTGGCGCGCCAGCGTTCCAGAAGGCCGGGGTCGGATTCCAGCGCCAGCAGGGAGGCCGAGATCAGATCGTGCATTTCCGCGACGCCCAGGCGGCGCTTCCAGGCTTCCCACTCCCTCCAGGCCTCCAGCGACGGATGGCCTCCCGCTTGCGCGCAGCGTTGGGGATCGCCCCATTCGGCGAGCATGCGGGTCCAGGCCTTGGCGGTGGGTGCCGAAAGGGCGCCTTCGCGGAACCGTTCGCGCCAGAATTTGGCCGATTCGTCGGCCTCGGTCTCTTCCGACAGCAGCTTGGGGCGGAACGCCCATCCCGCGCTCTTCCAGCCGCGGGCGCCGTCTTCGCTCAGGATGGCCAGCCCCAGCGAGTGGAACGTCCTGATCTCCGGAAGAGCCGAACCCGCCGCGAGCAGGCCGGCCACACGTTCGCGCATTTCGTGCGCGGCCTTGCGCGTGAACGTGAGGGCCAGGATCTGGTCGGCGGGGTGGTTGCGCGCAAGCTCCAGGGCCAGCCGCCGGGTGAGGGTGGTGGTCTTGCCCGTCCCGGCCCCGGCCAGCACCAGCAGAGGTCCCTCGGAGGCGAAATCATGGGCGAGGACCGCCCGCTGGGCGGGTTCGAGCCCGGCGCAAAGGCGTTCCAGGGCAAGGTCCGATTCCGGGTGGAGGGGCATGCGAAGCCCATCGTACCATCGCGCCGGCTTCCAAATCCTGACGGCGCGTTACCTTTGGACGGGTGATCCAGTTCCTTCACGTGAGCCATACCTACGACGGAACCTGGAAGGGGATCGAAGACATCACCTTCCGCATCGAGGCCGGCGAGTTCGTGTTCCTCACCGGGGCGTCGGGGGCGGGCAAGACCACGCTCATGAAGCACATCTACATGGAGGAGCTCCCCGATTCCGGGCGCGGCGGCCGCGTGGTGGTGAGCGTTCCGGGCGTGGAGGTCTACGATTCCAGCAGGGTGAACCTGTCCCGCATCCAGAGCCTGCGCCGCGAGATCGGGGTGGTGTTCCAGGATTTCCGGCTTCTGACCGATCGCGACGTCTGGGAAAACGTGGCCTTCGCCCTGCGCGTGCGGGGGCAGGGCGGCAGGTATCTTCGGCGCAGGGTGGAGGACGTCCTGGAGCGCGCCCACCTCACGCACCGCCGCCACGCCCACCCCAACGAACTGTCCGGCGGCGAACAGCAAAGGGTGTCCATCGCCAGGGCGATCGCCGGCGAGCCCCGCATCGTGCTGGCCGACGAGCCCACGGGCAATCTGGACCGCGAGAACGCCGAAGGCGTCCTGGAAATCTTTCGCCAGCTCCATGCGGCGGGCACGACCATCGTGATGGCCACCCACGACCTCCAGCTCCTGGAGCGGCTTCCGCACCGCCGGATCCAGCTGGAAGCGGGACGCTTGAAGAACCGCTGGTTCTAGTGCGACAATGAACGACGGAGTACCCACCAACATGCCGACAGATTCCGCTTCATCGTTCCATTCCGCCACGCCCGAGACGCAGGCGCCATCGGCGACCGAAGGCCCGTTGCCTTTGCCGGAAGAATCGCCGTTCTTGTCCGACCACGGCGAGCACAGCGCTCCTCCTCCCGCGATTCCGAGGACGCCTCCGGAGCCGCCTTCGGGTCTGAGCCAGTTCCCGCCGCCCAGCGCTTCCGTGCTCGCCTCGGCGAGCGCCACCCAGGCCCTCGCGCGTTCGCCTTCCAGCCATCTGGCCGTCCAGGCCCCGCCCCCGATTCCCGGCTACGGGCGGGTCGTGCAGGATTCGATCTCGTCGTTTCCCATGTACCTGGCCGGCGGCGGCGAAGACCCGTTCGCGCCGGGTGGCCACGGATCGGGGGCGTTGCTCGCCACCACGTCCAGCGGCAACGATCTGGTGGATCGGCTCAAGGCGATCCTGGTGACCACCACCGATTCGCTGCAGGGACGCCTGGTGGAACAGTACCTGGGGTTGGTGACCGCCGAAGCGCTGGTTCCCACCGACACCCTGCTGGAAGGCGCCGAGCGGACGGGGCGGTTTTCGCGCTACAAGACCTCGCAGCAGAAGCTGAAGTCGCTGCAGCAGCTGGTGGTGGCGGAAATGAAACTGGAAGCCGACAAATTGGGTGGCAACGCGGTGGTGGGGTCGCACGTGGCCACGACCATGGACCACGGCGTGGTGCTGGTGGTGGCCACCGGCACGGCGGTGCGCGTGGTCTGATCCCGGAAGGGACCGAAGCCCCGGCGCCGGAAGACCCGCCATGCGGGGCTGCAGGCGCGAAGCGGGGTCGGGACGCGGACACGCTCGCCGTCATTGCGGAACGCGGCCTGGTTCACGAGGGCCCAACCGCGCGGGAGCCCGGCGCGGATCCGGTCAGAAGTTCTCCTGGTTTCTCCGTTCCAGGGTTTCCCGGTCGATGTTGTCGGCCAGGATGAACCCGGTGAGGTCGCGCATGATGAAGAATCCCTCGGGCGGGATCTTGCTGTCGTCGGTCAGGATGTACACGTCGCCGGGATTGTCGATGTAGCCGTCGAGCTTGCCTTCGCCCAGGTCGACGGTGGTTCCGGTCTTCTGTTCGTAGGGGCGGACCTTCGAGGCTTCGACCCATCCCTTGGCGCCGTTCTTGGTCACCACGTAGACGTGGTCTCCCCGGGCGTCCTCGCGCAGGAGGAGTTCGGTCTCGTCGGCCATGTGCAGGGGGACTTCGCCCTGGCGGCGTTCGGGGGTCAGCCAGACCGGCACCTTGCCGTCCTTGGAGATCAGGTAGGGCTTTCCTTCGGCGGCCAGCACCGACACCGCCAACACGGCCAGCCAAGCCAAAGTCTGTCGGAGGGACATCTGTTGCTCCATTGTGTGGTATCACTGCCGAAACAGGGGTGTTGCCAGGAATATACCACCTGCGGGATGCGCGTCGCGCGCCGGCGGCATCCTCGGTGCGTGTTCTTGTTCTCCCGTAGAGTACTTTATTTGGCCCGTGCCCCTCAAAGAAGGAAATCGTCAAGTGCGCAAATCGTTCCTACTCCTGTCTCTCGCAATGATGTTCGCCGCGTGCCGTACCGGCGCCAAATCGTCGGCGAACGCGTTCAAGGCCCCCGCGGGCGATTCCACCCCGATCGTCGTGGGAATCGACACGGTCGGCATCACCAAGGGGCAGATCGACAAGCTGCTGCAGCCCATGGTCATGCAGATCGCCCAGCAGGCGCAGGCCACCGGCCAGTCCTACGACGCCGTCGCCGCTCCGCTGCGCCGCCAGGCCACCGCCCAGCTTCTGATCCAGGAAGTGGTCAAGGCCGAAATCGCCAAGCAGAAGATCGTGGCCGACCCCAAGAAGGTCGACAGCATCTACAACTCGATCGCCAAGCAGTACGGCGATTCCGCCAAGCTCATGGCCGCCATGGCCCAGGCCGGCGACACCCCCGAATCCCTGCGCGAGAAGCTGACCCAGCAGGTGGCCGCCAACGCTTTGATGGAAAAGGCCTTGGCCGATTCGCTCAAGGTTTCGCAGGCGAGCATCGACAGCTTCTACAAGGCCAACCAGGACAAGCTCGGCGAAGCCGGCAAGGTCCGCGGACGCCACATCCTGAAGCTGGCCAAGGACGACACCGCCGCCGCCCGCAAGGCGATCGTCGCGATCGCCGCCAAGCTCGCCAAGGGTGGCGATTTCGGCGCCATCGCCAAGGCCGAATCCGACGATCCGGGTTCCAAGGGTACCGGCGGCGACTTGGGCTGGTTCGACCCCAAGGACATGGTCCCGGAATTCGCCGCGGCCGTGAACCGGTTGGAGCCGGGCAAGGTGTCGGAACCTGTCCGCACCCAGTTCGGCTGGCACATCATCCAGATCCAGGACCGCAAGTCGGGCAAGGCTCCGGTTCTGGATTCCGTGAAGCCCATGATCGAAGGCATCCTGAAGAACCAGATCGCCGAGCGCGTGGTTCCGGCCTGGTACCGCAGCCTGCTCAAGGCCCACAAGTGCCAGTTCCTGGACACCACCTACCGGGAACCCTCGCTGTTCGAAGAGCCCAAGCCCGCCATCGCTCCGGTGGTCGCTCCGGCTCCCGCCAGCACCCCGGTCCCTGCGGCCGTTCCGGCTCCCAAGAATTGACGTGATCCGAATGGGCCCCGAATGGGCCCGTTGTCTTCGTCCCTGCACGGGCTCCGTTTTCCAGCGGAGCCCGTTTCGTTTTCCAAGGCGCGAGTGTCGCTGCCCACCCGCTCAGCAGGCCCGCGAACGGATGCGAGGATTCGAGGTGGGCATCGAGGGACGAATGCGCGATCCGAAAGGATTCAAGCCGGGGTGGGCGGTTCCGGTCGTTCGACTTCCTTGGTTTCTTCGTACAACCGGATCATGGCCAGCACGCCGGCTCCCACCAGCGGTCCGAACAGCAGACCGACCGGCCCGAAGTAGGTGAGCCCCCCGATGGTGGTGAGAAGCACCATCAGATCGTGCATTCCCGCGTCGCGTCCCACCAGCACAGGGCGCATCAGGTTGTCGACCGAGGAAATCATGCCCGCACCGAACCCGATCATGACCAACCCGCGCACGATCTCGCCCGTGGCCAAGAGGTAGATGGCGGCCGGCGCCCACACGAGACTGGATCCGATGGCGGGGATCAGGCTCGCCATGGCGGCGACCACCCCGAAAAACACGGCCGAGGGGAGTCCGGTGAACAGAAACAGAAGCCCGGTGAGGAATCCTTGGATGGCTCCGATCACGAAATTCCCTTTGAAGATGGCCTTGGAGGTGCGGCGGAACACGTCCAACAGGTCTTCCACCTGCGATTCGGCCAACGGGACGAGGTTTTTGACCCTCCGCACGAAGGTGTCTCCGGAAACGTACAGGTAGAACAGGCTCATGAGCGTGATCCCGAGCTGCACCATCGAGTGGAGGACGTTGGATCCGAAGCTCACGGCCATGTTCATGCTCCAGCTTGCCAGGTTGGCGATGCCGTCCTGCAATTTATCCTGGAGACTCTGGCTGGTGACTCCCAGGTTCTGGGCGACGGAGAGGCTGTCCAAGCGGTCGCTTTGCAAAAAGAACCATTCCTGCACCTGGGCTGGTTTGATTCCACGCAGAAATTCCTGAGCTTGGCTGATCGCCAGCAGGAGGACTCCGGCGATCGGGGCGCCGATCAGGAAAATCATCCCGAAGATCAAAATGAACGATGTCAATCCGCGCCGTCCGTTGGTCCATTTCAGGATGGTTTCGCGCAGTGGCCAGGTCAGTGTGGCCAAAACGCAAGCGAAAATGAACGGAGCCAGGACGCTCTCCAGCATGAGCACAAGCGCCAAGATGGAGATCGCGGTCAAGATCGGGATTGTTCGTGGCGTCTTTTGGAGGAAGTCCCAAAAATTTCCGCCAGGATTCTCGTTTTTTGGTGAGTCTTCGTTGTTTCTCATGGAATTGGCCTCGCTTTTGTGCTTTTTCTAGCCAAAGAGTAGTTGGATGTTGCAAAATGGATGGGAAACTTGTAGATATTTGCCGAGCGATCCATTTCGTCGTGCACTCCTCCGTCCAAACCGGTTGCGCACGAAGGAACGGAAATGGATCCAATGGAGGAACGTAGACAATGGACAAGAAGATCCCCACCGGGGCCGAGGTCATCATCCAGTGCCTCATCCGCGAAGGGGTGGAGTACGTCTTCGGGTATCCCGGCGGCGCGGCCATCCCCCTGTTCGACGCGCTCGTCGACGCTCCCCAGATCAAGCTCGTCCTGGTGCGCCACGAGCAGGGCGCCACGCACATGGCCGACGGCTACGCGCGCGCCACCGGCAAGCCCGGGGTGGTGCTGGTCACCTCCGGTCCCGGTGCGACAAATACCGTCACCGGCATCCTCACCGCCCAGATGGATTCCG
Source organism: Fibrobacterota bacterium (assembly GCA_029557215.1). Classification (GTDB taxonomy): domain Bacteria; phylum Fibrobacterota; class Fibrobacteria; order UBA5070; family UBA5070; genus UBA5070. The sequence continues at coordinate 25,174 of JAKPQQ010000101.1, forward strand.
CTCCGTTGATCGTGCTGTGCGGCCAGACCATCTCTCCCATGCTGGGCAAGGACGCGTTCCAGGAAGCGGACGTCACGGGCATCACGTACCCGGTGGTCAAGCATTCCTACCTGGTCAAGAAGACCAACGACCTCCCGCGGATCATGAAGGAGGCGTTCCACATCGCCACCACGGGCCGCCCCGGACCTGTGCTGCTGGATCTTCCCAAGGACGTGACCGGCGGGCCGTGCGCGGCTCCCATGGTGGACAGCGTGGATCTTCCGGGCTACGAGATCCCGGGCGTTCCCGATCGCGCCGACCTGCAGAAGGCCGCCGCCCTCATCGCCAAGTCGCGCAAGCCGCTGCTCTACATCGGGCAGGGCGCGGTGATCTCGGGCGCGGGCAAGGCCGTGGCGCAGCTGGCGGAAAAGCTCAACGCCCCGGTGGTGAACACGCTGCTGGGCAAGGGGGCGATGCCCGAAGACCACGCGCTGCACCTGGGCATGCTGGGCATGCACGGGACCGCCTACGCCAACAAGGCGGTCATGAACTGCGACCTGATCTTCTCGATCGGCGCGCGCTGGGACGACCGCATCATCGGGAAGCTGTCCGAATTCTGTCCCAACGCGACCAAGATCCACCTGGACATCGACCCGGCCGAATTCGGCAAGATCATCCAGCCCGACGTCTCGCTGGTGGGCGACGCCCGGCGCGGGGTGGAAGCGCTGCTTCCGCTGGTGCGCAAGCTCGATTCGGCCGATTGGGTCAAGGAGTGCGCGGCCTGGCGCAAGCAGTACCCGCTGCGCTACGGCAAGCAGGGCGGTCTCAAGGCCCAGATGGTGCTCGATGAACTGGACAAGCTCACGCGCGGCAAGGCGATCGTGACCACCGACGTGGGCCAGCACCAGATGTGGGCGGCGCAGTTCATCCGCAGCACGTTCAACCGCTCCTGGATTTCCTCCGGCGGCGCGGGCACCATGGGGTTCGGATTCCCGGCGGCCATCGGTGCGCAGCTGGGCGTGCCCGACACCCCGGTCTGGGCGATCGTCGGCGACGGCGGATTCCAGATGACCCTCTGCGAGCTGGCCACGGCCGCGCTGCAGAAGGTGCCGCTCAAGATCCTGATCATCAACAACAACTACCTGGGCATGGTCCGCCAGTGGCAGGAGCTGTTCTTCGACAACCGCTATTCCGGCGTCGACATGGTGGGCAATCCGGATTTCGTCAAGCTCGCCGAGGCCTACGGGGTCAAGGCCTGGCGCATCCGCCGCAACGGCGACGTCAAGCGCATCCTCAAGCAGGCGATGGCCTACAACGACGGTCCGTGCCTGATCGACGCGGAAGTCGTCAAGGAAGACAACGTCTTCCCGATGGTCCCCGCCGGAGCGGGCTACAAGGACATGCTGATCGAACGGCCCAAGCAGAAGATGGCCAAGCCCACGGGGAGCACCTGACATGAGTACGCCAAACCCGACCGCAAGCCACACGATCTCGGTCCTGGTTTCCAACAAGCCGGGCGTGCTCGTGCGCGTGGCGCTGGTGTTCGCCCGCCGCGGCTACAACATCGACAGCCTGGTGGTGAGCCCGCAGCAGGACTCCGATTTCTCGCGCATGACCATCACCTGCTCGGGCGACCCGGGCACGCTGGACCAGATCATCAAGCAGCTGTTCAAGCTGGTCGACGTGGTCCGCGCCATCGACCACACCGGCGACCAGGTCATCGAGAAGGAACTCGCCCTGGTGAAGGTCAAGTGCCCTCCCGAAAACCGCACCCAGGTGCTGCAGATCGTGGAGCATTTCAAAGGGGTCACGGTCGATTTCGGGTCCGAATCGCTCATCCTCCAGATGGCGGGTGGCTCGGACAAGATCGATCACGTGCTGGGGCTTCTGGCTCCCTACGGCGTGGTGGAAATGGTCCGTTCCGGCAAGATCCTCATGGCCCGCGGAGCTTCCGCGACCTGATCCTGTACGGCACCCAGGCGTCTGGCGCCTCGCGTTCCGACCGGGAACGCGGGAGCGTCACTTCCTGGGGCGTGCGATCAGGGCGACGATCTTGGCGACGAAGTCTTCCGGAAGGAACGGCTTGATCAGCGCGTCGTAGGGGACCACGATGTCGCGCGCCCCGATTTCCGGATCGCCGAACCCGGAGATGAAAAGCACGCGGACGCCACGTTGGAGTTCGACGATTTCTTCGGCGAGCTGGAATCCCGAACGCGAAGGAAGCACGACGTCGCTCACGAGCACGTCGATCCGCGACATGGCCTTGGCCAAGCGAACCGCTTCGTTGGGATCGCCCGCCGTCTTGACCTTGGCGCCGGCGTCTTCGAGGATGGTCTGGAGCAAAGGCGAAAGCAGGCGGTCGTCTTCCACCACGAGGATCGCCTTGCCGGCAAGGATTGCGCTGGGGCCAGTCATCCCCCTAAGGGTAACCCTATTTTGGGCCGCTGGGAAGGAGGGGACGACAAGAAGTCGTCGAAAGCCTGGCGGACGGCGATACCGGTCCTGCCCCCCTCGTTGTGCAGGTGGTGGCGCGCAAGCGGGGCCATCAGGGCCTTGGCGCCGGGAAGACGGCTCCGGAGCCAAGGGAGACCGTACTTCCAGTCGACGGTCCCGTCCAGGCCACCCTGAAGGATCATCCAGTCGGTGGGCGCGAAGGTCGCCTCGTCCATGGATCCGTGCCATTTCCTGACTTGCTTCAGCCAGTGCAGCGAAGTGGTCCAGCCTTCCATCGGATCGGTGGAGAGCCGCGCCAGGAACGACGAATCCGACGACGAAACCAATTTTCGGTTGCGCGCGAGATCGTCCTTGAACAGGGACACGACGGGGATCGCGGCTCCGGTCCAGGCCCATCCGGCGTAGCGGACCATGGGGGCCAGGAGCAGGGTCTTTGCGTAGGGGTAGTCGGGACGGCGGGCGCGTTCCAGGGCCACGGCTCCGCCCAGGCTGTGCCCGGCCAGCGACCAGGGGCGCGGCGCGACGGAGCGAAGGGAGTCTTCCACGGCCCGCAAGGCCCGGGCGTAGACACCGAACGAATCCACGTCCATCGGGCGCCCTTCCGACAATCCGTGTCCGGGCAGGTCCATGGCCACCACGGCCACATTTCGGGCGAGCAGTCTGCGGACATGCGGCTCCCAGACCCCGCTGTGGTCGTAGTAGCCGTGCAGCAGGAACACCGTCGCGGTGGCGTGCGAGGGGATCCAGGAATGGATCGCGACCCGGATCCCGTCGACCTCGGCGGTGCCCACCCAATGGATGGAGTCCGCGATGTCCAGGTGCGACGACGCGAGGCGGGCCTTCAGTTCGTGTGGAACCTCCCGCACCGGAGCGCGGCCAAGCGGCATTCCCGGCGGCGCGCAAAGCGCGGCGGAAGCGACCGCGAGACAGATTCCGACTGCGCGGGCGAACCTCACCCCATGAGCCTCGCGGCGTCGGCGGCGCCGTAGGTCAGGACCATGTCGGCGCCGGCGCGCCGGAAGCAGATCATGGCCTCCATGAGGCAGCGGTCGTAGTCCAGCCAGCCGTTGGCGGCGGCGGCCTTGAGCATGGCGAACTCGCCCGACACGTGGTAGGCCGCCAGCGGGAGGGTGGTGCGGTCGCGCAGTTCGCGCAGGACGTCCAGGTAGGGAAGCCCCGGCTTGACCATGAGGATGTCGGCGCCTTCGGCTTCGTCCAGATCGGCTTCCAGCAAGGCTTCGCGGCGGTTGGCGGGGTCCATCTGGTAGGTCTTCTTGTCGCCCGATCGCGGCGCCGAGTCCAACGCGTCGCGGAAAGGGCCGTAGAACCCGCTGGCGTACTTGGCCGTGTAGGCCATGATCCCGGTGTTCTCGAATCCTTCGGAATCCAGGCTCGAGCGGATTTCGCCGACCCGGCCGTCCATCATGTCGGAGGGGGCCACGATGTCGGCGCCGCACCGGGCGTGCAGGGCGGCCATGCCGCACAGGACCTCGACCGTTTCGTCGTTCAGGATCCGACCATCGACCGACATCAATCCGTCGTGGCCGTGGTCGGTGAAGGGATCCAACGCGAGATCGGTGATCAGCTGGAGCTCGGGCAGAGCGTCCTTGACCGATTTCAGGGCGCGCGGAACCAGTCCGTCGGGATCCAGCGCCGCCTTGGCGTCGCCGGTCTTGGCCTGCGGGGGCGTTACAGGGAACAACGCGATGGCCGGGATGCCGAGCGCCGCCCATTCGCGGGCCGCCTCCACCAGCCGGTCCAGGCTGTGGCGGTGGCATCCGGGCATCGAGGCGACGGGTTCCGACAATCCCTGTCCTTCCCGCACGAAGCAGGGCATGATCAGGTTCGCGGGGGAAAGGCTGGTTTCGCGGACCATCGAACGGATGGCCGCGTTGCGGCGATTGCGGCGTGGACGCCTGGGCAGGTCGAGCATGGTGGATTCAGAATAGGAAATGGATGGAAGGCACGAGCCAAAGACGGAATTCGTCGTCGACCCAGGGGAGGGGAAACGGGCTCCGCTGCACGGTCCAATCGGCGGTGCCGTTGGTGTACTCGGAAGGGTCGTCGTATCCCCAGCGTTCGATTCCCGCGATCTGGAGGTCGATCGCAAGCGGCGCCCAGGGGCGCCAGCGCCAGCCGAACCCGAGCCCCAGGTGGGTGGCTCCCGATCCCTCCGCGGGCTGGATCCTGCCGCCCAACCGCAGCTCCATCCAAGGGGTGGACCTCTGCAGCGGGAAGAAGTACGCGCGGGCGGTGGCGTCCAGACAGAACGCGTCCAGCGGGGAGCCGCTCGTTTCCGCCGCGACCAGGGCTCCCACCGAGATGTTGTCGGTCACGAACCGCGCGATCGATCCTCCGACGAGGGTGGCCACGCGTTCGGATCCCCGGTCCTCCAGGTTCACGCTCCAGGCGCGCAGTCCGGCTTCGGCCATTCCCGTGCGCAGGCGGTCCTGGGGGAGCGTCTGCGCCATCGCGCCGACGCCGACCAGAAGCAGGAAGAACGGCGAGGGCTTCATCGCTGCGGGTTCGCCTTGCGGTGCCTGGCGGCGCAGGCGGCCGCGAAGGCGCCTTGGATCGCCACGAACGCGCCCATCGCGGCGGTGCCGCCTTCGGAGAACCCGTAGGAATGGAGCCCGGAGGCCAGGATGAAGTTGACTCCGTACCAGGCCATCACGACCCCGAAGAACGCGAGCACCCCCCCCATGAGGGTCCCGAACACCCCGATCCAACCGCTGAACCGGCCGTGGAGCACGATGAGGTACCCCAGCGCGGCGATGAGCGACCAGGTCTCCTTGGGGTCCCAACCCCAGAACCGTCCCCATGAATAATCGGCCCATACGCCGCCGAGCACGATGCCGGCCACCAGCAGCAGCAGGCCCAGCTGCATCGATCGGTAGGCGTAGTGGGCGAGCGTCTTCTGGAACGGTTCCGAATCCTTGCGGAAGACCTGCGCGATGCCGAGGTTCCCCACGGCCATGGCCAGCAGGAAGGCCGCGTACGAGATCGTGATCGTCAGCACGTGCAGGGAAAGCCAGAAATTGCTGCGCAGGACCGGTACCAGGGGTTTGATGGAAGGATCGAGCACCGTGGGGAGGTTGTCGGCCAGCACGAACACCACGCAGCCGGCCGCCGCCACGGAGGCCAGCAGCGCGCGGGAACGGTAGATCCACGAAAGCGGACCGCCGAACAGCACCACGCCGAATCCCACCCACAAGGTGGTCTCGTACATGTTCGTGACCGGCGCCCGTCCGGACACGAAGACCCGCAGCGCGAACCCGGCCAGAAGGAACACCGCGGCGAGCCCCATGGCGCCGGCCGATGCCACCAGGGCGGCCCTGGATTTCGGGGGGGAGGTGTCGGCGGTGCTGCGCGAGATCCAGGCGGCCAGGAACGACACCAGCAGCGCGATCCACGCCCACCGGAAGGGATGGAACTTCGCCAGCGCGAGCTCGGCCTCCACGTGGGCGGGACGGGTGCGCAGGAATTGTCCGTTCCCCAGGCCCGAAAGCGAATCGGTGAGGAGGTCGTTTTCCGACAAGCCCCTCGCCGACGAATCGAACAGGGCCTGGTTTCCCGTCGCGAAGGCGGCGAACAGGTTCCGGACGGCTTCGACGCGTCCCACCAGGGCGGGATTCACCGCGATCTCATGCACCGGGACTTCCTGCGGAAGCCGCCATTCGCCTTCGAGTCCGGCTGGCCCCGGAAGCAGCCGCCACGTGGCTCCGGCCCGGGCGTCCAGGAATTTTTCCAGGCGGCGCCGGGTTTCCCGGGCGGCCCGTTCCAGCGGGGTCGGCCGCAATCTGGAACGGTCCTTTTCGTCGGCGGACTCGGCGAGTGCTTGCAGTTTCGCGTTGGAGGCCAATTCGTCGAAGCTCGCGAACTGGCCTTGCGGGTCCAGCCCGATTTCCTTGCGCAGGGTCTTGTTCGGGCAGTAGATGATCTTCTGGCCGGACAGCGATTCGCCGTGGAGCGCCAAGGCGAACCAGGAACGCATCGGTCCCAGTTCGCGGGTCAGGCCGGCGCGACCGCGGATCTCCTGGACGCCTTCGGTGGCCGCCACCAGAAGGGGCTTGACGCGCCCGCCCGCGAGGACCGCGATTCCTTCTGCGCTCGCGAGGTCGAGCTTCTGGACGGAAGCGGGGAGGCGCACCTCGGGTTCGGCCGACCGGGACAGGCCGGCCATGCACAGCGCCAGGGCGAGGAACTTCTTCATGCTGGGGTCTCCGTGCGCTTGCGCAGGCGTTCGGCGGCGTACCACCCGATGCTGATCACGGCCAGGAGCGACCCCAGGTATTTGAAGGGGCGCCCGGGATCGCGATTCACGGAAAGGATCGTGGTCGAGGGAGCGCCGGGGCGCTGCACGAAACTGGCCTGGTAGAAGGTGTAGCCGCCGTGTTGGAGGGGTTCGTTCATGGCGATGCGGGCGGTGTCCAGAGGGGCGCCCAGGCTGTCCACCACGGTCACGAACGACTCGTAGGAGGCCGCATCCATGGTTCCCGGGTTGGTTCCGACCTTGAAGCTGTCGAGGCGGATTCCGAACGGCAAGGCGGTGCGGCGCTCCTCGTGGGAAAGGATGCGGCGGTGTCCTGCTTCGCTCCATCCGAAGAATCCTCCCAAGGGGATCCATCGCGGCGCCCCCCAGGGGCCTTGGCCGACGCGGATCGCCGGTGGCGGCAGCGCGGCACCGGGTGCCGGATCGACCTCCACGCAGGAGTCCCTCAGGTCGGCCCGCGGCAACCAGGTGCCCACCGACGCGTGGACGCCCTCCAGAGGCAAACGCATGCTCCGCCCCGGGAGGACGTGGAAGGCGGCCAGGATGCGGCCGTCGCGTTCGCAGCGGGCCAGCAGGGAATCTCCCGCGGCCCCGAGTCGGAGCGTGGGCGCCTGTGCCGCGCCTCCGTGGGGACGGTACTCGATCTTCCAGGAGACTTCGGGATGGGCGTCGCCCGTGAAACGGAATCCGGGAACGCGTCCGTAGAGGATCTCTTCCCAGGTGGCGTTCCCGGTCGACACCTTCAGGCGCACGGCGGGGTTCACGAGGTTGCCGGACTGGTTGGCCAGACCCGAATCGCCGATCCTGGCGTCGGGGAGGAATTCGACCACGCCGACTTCCAACATGCCGTCGTTTTTTGTCCGACCCGGGACGAGTTCGCCCAACGCGAACTCGACGGAATTCTTCCCGTGTCGGCATTCCAGGGAAAGGGCGGCGGGGATGTTCGGCGTGGTGTCCAGGAACGCCGCCACCGACCCCACCGGTTCCAGCGAGACGTGGAGCGAGGCCGCGTCCTGTCTGGAAGGCAGCGCGGGATGGTCAAGGGCCAGCCGGAGCGCGATCGGTTCCGATTCGCCGGCCATCAGCGCGAGTTCCACGATCGGGGTGCCGTCGGGGGTCGGCGAGGTCTTCTGGTAGATCTTGGAAAACGGGATCGATTGGACGATGCGGGGGCCGTTGCCGGGAAATCCGGGCACCGGGCCCAGATCGCCCGAATCGGAGACCAGACTCCTGTCCAGGGGAACCTCGGATTCGAACCGCTCGTCCAGGTAGGAGCGCAGGACGGTTTCCGGCAACCGGACCGCCATGCTCGCCGAACCTTCGGGGATCTCGATGGTCCCGTCCAATCCGCCCAACCGGGTCCCGAACGCCCCGGCGAGCAGGACGAGCATTCCCAGGTGGATGCACCCGAAGGCGTACTGGTGCCGCTTCAACGGCATCCGGATCAGCACGGAAAACAGGATGTTCAGGAAAAGGAACGCCAGGAGGAGGTCGAACCACCATCGGTCGTAGACCAGCAGGCGGGCCATGTCGGCGTTGTAGCGGGATTCGATCAAGGTGCCGACCGCGAGGATCGCGGCGAGCGATCCCATGGTCACCACGGCGAGTTTGAGCGATGCGAGGGTGCGTACGATGGGTAGGTTCCGCAAAATCCGGGACTTCCTGCTCGAAGATGTTGTCATTCCGTGTTCGCGACCAGCGCGGCCAGGATCCGGCCCGTTCCGTTGCATCCCAGGAATGTCCGAGATCCGATGGCTTGCGCCCACATCGATGCGACGGATTCCGCTCGAGGCTCGAACGGTTGTCGGAGTTCGACGGGAATGTCGGAGGCGCAGAAGAGATCCTTGGCCAGCATTTCGGCCAGTTCGGCCAGGAATTCCAGCGCCAGCGCCCGGTCGACCATCGCGTCGGGCAGGCTGTGGAACCCGGCCGCCAGATCCCGCGCGGTCTCTTCGGATGCGCCGATCAGGATCGAACCGTTCCAAGGACCGGCCAGCGGCACCACGAGCTTCAGGTCGGCGGATGCGAGCGATTCGGTGGTCGACGAACCGGAAGGCAAGGTCCATGCGTCGGCGAACGTCGCCTCGGCGAGGATCCGCTGGAAGGTCGTCTCGAGGATCGCCGAGGCTTCCTTCGGGACACCGGGAATTTGTCTGGTTCGAGTTTCGGGCGCGTCCAAGATGAACAGAAAGTATCATCGCCCGCGCCCGCGGGCCAGTGGTGATCGATCGGGACAGAACATGTCCCCCGGTGCCGCCGGAGAAGGCCTGCGCCCTCCCCAGCGGCGAGGCAGGTTCACTCGAACCGGGCGACCAGGGTCGTGGGATCGGTTCCGGGCACCAGGACGCGCCGTGCGATGGCGGTTCCGTCGCTCCAACCCAGGAAAGCGCGGCCGCCGGACGACACGGCCTCCACGACGACGGGGAGCCCTCGGTAGTGGGGGCCCGAATAGCCGGATCCCACCGCGATGTCTTCGATCCGGATCGTCCCGCCCGTCGCCGACAGGCTCAGGGTGGTCGTCGAATCCAGTTTGAAGAAGTTCTTCATCTGGCCGATGATCGTCTCGGGGCGTTTCTGCAGGAAGGTCCGGATCACGCCGTCCTGCTGCGTCTGCTTGGATGCGCTGAATTTCCAACGCGCCACGTCGCGCGGCACTTCCGACGAAATGGAGCCCACGATGCTGTCCATGGCGCGCAAGGTCGTCGTCGGGGACAGGTTGGTGGCCAGTTGCACCAGGAACCGGTTGATGAAGCGGTCCCGCAGGACCTTGCGTCCGAAGATCCGCCGTACGAACACGTTCGAACCTCTGCCGTTGGGGTATTCGTCCCAGCCCAACGAGGAATCCGCCACGAAGGGGAACAGGTTCTTGGTGTACGATCCGCTGAACGCGCCCAGGCCGCCGTCCAGGTCGAACAGCATCATCCGCCATCGCGAAGCCGCCGAACCGTTGCGCCTCCAGCAGCGGACGTTGTTGGCGGGCCAGTCGTCGTTGTTCGCGAACAGCTCGGTGGCCACGTAGTCCATGTGGTTGTCGAGATCGATCCGGCTCGCGACCGATGCCCATCCCGCCTCGTCGTCGGGTGCGAGATCTTCGACGGTCCTCCGCAGGGCGTTCCAGTCGCTGGAAGATCCCGCCTGGACCTCGCTGTTGTTCTTCACCAGGTCGATTTCCGACTTGTCGATCCCGAACCGGGTTTCGAAGTAGTCGGGGTCGAGCTTTTCCCGGATCTCGTAGATGCCCCAGTAGCGTCCGTTGATGAAGAACACCACGTGCCGGGACAACTGGTATTCCAGCCCTCGGCTTTCGGTGAAGCTCTGCATCATGCCGTCGCGCACGTAGTCCGTGCTTGCGTTGCTGCCGTTGGCGCGCAGCCCGAACCCCTTGAATTTCTGGAACTGCGGGTGGTGCGGAAAGAGAGGCCATTCCGCCTGGGTGACGCCGTACTTCTCGCGGAACTGGATGGAAAAGGCCTTTTTGGGCTGCGCGCGGGTCCAGTTGCCGTAGATTCCGACCCCGGCAGGGAGCGAAAACGCGTGCGATCCTCCGTCGAACAGTTCGATGTTGGCGGGAAGTTCGATGTCGTGCCAGAAATTGGCGCCGAAGTTCGGGATTTCCTCGGAGGCGTTGGGCCCGAGGGAATGGATCCCGGAGTCCGGATCGAACATCCGGTCGGGATCCACCGTGAGCGAGACGACCGGCAGGCGGATGTTCTCGTCCAGGAGGAAGGTGGCGGTGCGGACGGGGCCTCTCCGGCCATCGGCGGCGAAGGCGGCGCAACTGACCGAGGCGGTGCTGTCCAGCCTGATTCCGGAGTCGGCCGAAGGCGAGGTCGGAGTCGGGGAGCGACCGCCCGTTTCGCAGCGGGTCGACTGACCAGGGAGCTTCGAGACCTTGACGGTCAACGGGCTGGCGTGGAATCCCGGAGCGGTCAGGAAGACGGGGGAATCCAGCAGGTCCGGGAGCGCTCCGGAGGGGTTCGCCCGGCCAGGGGTGCCCGAGGAGGCGAACGCCCAGCGGCCGGAAGAAGGATCTCTCGCCCATGTTCCGGTGGGCGGGATGGCCGGGTAGTCGATCTCCGTCGCCGCAGTTCCTGTCGTGTCTTCCAGTCCCAGCCGGCCTCCGTCGCGATCGAGCTTGAAATTCGAATGGAAGTTCCTTGCCGCACGGAAGAATGCCACTCTGTTCACGTGGACGGAATATGTTCCGAGGGCGTTGGCGGGCGGATCCATCTGGAATCCGTTGATCCGGGAGGGGTCGACGTCGAACGATGCGATTCGCAGCACGTATTCGTCGTTTTCGACGCCTGTGCCGAAGAACGGCACGGCCCCATGTTTCCAGCACTCCGAGTCGAAGCACAGTCGAAGCATCAACTTCTGGTTGGCGGGGAACGTGCCGCGCAGGAGCAGCCGATCCAAATCGCTGGCGTCGATTTCCTGTATGCCGGCGCCCACGCTCGCGCTCGACCACTCCAGTCCTGCCTCGGCATTGTCCATCAGCAGGAGTTTGGCGCTGATGGCTATGCTTCCATCAGGGTCCTTTCCGGTGAGTCGCTTGAAACGATCAGGCCGAACCGCGCTGAAGCCGGGGCCGGGGTTTTCGTTCAGGGAATCAGACCAGCTCCATGCCGAGGTCAGTCGAGCTTCCGTCGCCACCGACGCTGGTTCGCTGGTTCGCTTGTCGCGTCCCGACATGAACACCAGCACGCTTCCTCCGGGAGGGAGGGTGGTGTCGGGAAGCCTCCAACCGGACCCGTCTTTGGAGTCTCCACGGATCCGATACGCTTTCAGGTCGACTGAATCGCTCGAACGGTTCGTCACTTCGATCCAGCCCGGATCGTCGCCGAATTCGTCTTCCAGCGCGGCGTTTCCGGGACAGATTTCGCTGAACACGACGGGAAGGCTGTCGGCTCTTGCGGCCGGCAGGTACCCGGCCGTGTCGGGTGTGGCGGGCGCTCCCAGGAGCTTGGCTTCATCGAAGCATCCGGACAACGCGGCGCAAGCCGCAAGCAGGGAGGCGATCTTCAGGTGGACGTGGTTCACGGTTCACTTCCCCGGTGTCGGCTGGGCGGAGGTCCAGGCGTTGGATGAGGTTCCTGGAATGTCGCTGGCGATCCTTCGCAGGCAGGCTCCCGCGCCGTCCGCGGCGACCGGCCACGGCGAAGAGGGGAGCCAGGCGGCGGCGTCGACGACGATGTCGGCCCACGAGGTGGACCCGTTGTTCCCGGCGACCGGGGTCGCGGGGCGGCGCAGGCGGATGGTCTCCCCGGCGTTGTCCAGGCGTCCGGAGTAGGCCACCACGGGCACCGAATCGGGGATGCCCCACTTCGCCCGGAACGCGGCCGGGGTCATGTCGGATTCCGACACCAGCACCAGGGTGCCGCCCGGCCGGAGCGAATCCGACGCAGCGAAGATCTTGCCGGTTCCAGCCAGGCTCCAGGAGCGCGACGGGTCTTGCGCGAACCCCAGGTGGACGACGGAATCCGTTTCGTTGCGGAGTTCGACGAATTCCGCGTCGCCGGGGGGCGGGGCGTAGCAGATCTCGGCGATCGAAACCGTCCCCGGGGTGCGGTTCGAGGTCGGGGCGCCAGGGGTGGGGACCGCCGTCGCGATGTCGGATTCCGTCCCCGTCGGCCCGATGCGCGCGGCCGACGATCCTTGGGGCACCACGTTCCAGGCGAAGGCGCTGACGGAACCCGTCAAGCCGCCGTCGGGAGCGGGTTCCAGCAGCAGGAGCTCGCCGCCCGTCGCCAACGGGAGGAGGTCTCCCCAGCCGGTCTGTCCTTCGCCAGGGGATTGGCGCAGCACGATCCGCCCGCGGGCGGGAAGGATCGTACCCGGAGCCAGCGTGTCCGAGCGGCTCGCCCCGGGCGAAGGCGCCAGGATCCATCCCGACACGTCCACCGCTTGCGAAGAACTCGAGGCGATCTCCACGAAGCCGCTGCCGGTCGCGTCGGCGGGACCCACCTCGGAGATCCGGATTCCCTTGTCGACGGCGAGGTCCGGTTCTTGCCGCGGCTCGCCTCCGATCTTCCGGGAGGCGCTCCACGAACCCGGGGACCCGGGATCGCCACCGGTGTAGACCAGACTGGCTCCGACCGCAGATGCCCCGGCGGGCCAGGGCTCGCGATCGGAGTAGGTGAATTCGAACTTCTGTTCGGCGCCATCCAAACCGATCTTCTCGCCTTCGTCGGCCAGGCGTCCGGTGTAGACGCCGTTGATCTTGACGCCCGGGTGATGCTTGGCGAACAGCGCTTCGCTGTTGGTCAGGATGATCTTGCCATCGGGGGGCAGGTCGGCCGCGGACGCGCCGAACTCGTACCCAACGGCCTTGATCTTGATTCCCGCCATCTTGGCCGGGCTTGCGCCGTCGTTGCGCAGTTCCAGCCACTCCAGGCTGTCGATTCCGTTGCGGAACAGAAACTGGGAAACCACCAGACGGCTCGTGGATTGGGGAGATGTGGTTTCGGAGGTGCATCCGACCATCCAGGGCAACCCTAGGGCCAACGGAGCCAGCCATCGAAGAAGGGAAGAACGGTTCATCGCGGGTTTATCCTGGGAATGGTTATGGGGGCCGGAGAGTCCAGTGCCTGGTCGTCGGTGAGGGACCGTCGATGGACTCGAACGATTCTTCTGAACAGGGAAGGCGGAAGACGATTCCAACATTTTGTGTCCAGGGATCCATTGGATCGATGAGGGTGGGCCGCAGATCTCGAACCGAGGTTCGTTCTACAAGTTGTCGCTGGAAGTCGCTTGCAGGTGTTGGGAATTGCGGCTGGATCCTTGATTTTTTCAACAAATATGGGAAATGCGAGGTCTTCCCGGCAGAAATGCGAACTGGTCGGGTTAGGTGACACGCGGAATGGGCGATGGAGCGGTACAGGCGTTTGTTCCAAATGCGAAGCTTTTCTGCAGAGCGACCATTGCCATTCCGTCGGGTTTGGCCTAACTTTGCTGACCCTACGCCACTGTAGCTGAGTTGGTTCAAGCGCTGGACTGAAAATCCGGAGTACGTCGGTTCGACCCCGACCGGTGGCATAAGAAAAGCGGATCTGCGACAGCAGGTCCGCTTTTCTGTTTTACCCTCCTCCGCGAATTCCAGAACGTCGCGCTGTCGTGGCGAGGAGATCTAGATCTTCTTCCGCGAAGCACGAGGGTGGATGCCAGGTGAGCAGATGGCGGCTCTAGGCTTGCCGAGGAAGGATGTCGTTGTCGGTCTTGGGGCAAGAAACAGAAAAGCTCCAGGGCAGCGCCTGGAGCTTTTCTGAAATGCGGTCGGGGAGATTTGAACTCCCACGGGTCGCCCCACTACCACCTCAAAGTAGCGTGTCTACCAATTCCACCACGACCGCGAAATGTCTATCCGAGTCCTTATTGACCCGGCGCTTGAGGAACGCCTGGGACTCCGGGAATGCCACCCGGAACGATGGGACCCTGAGGAGCTCCCATATCGCGAAGGACCTTCGCCGCACCTTCCGTCTGGATGGCTTGCTTGACCGCCGACCCGCCGGACTGCTGTCCGACATGAAGACGGGAAACCATCAGATTGATGCTGAACACCACCACGATCAAACCCACAGCCCACCATTTGGTCAGCTTGGATACGAACGTATTGGCACCAGCGCTGGTGAACGCTTGGCTTCCGCCTCCACCGCCGAGCGCGCCGGAAAGGCCGCCGGCTTTGTCGTTCTGCACCAGGACGAGGCCGATGAGGACCACGCACCCGAATACGTGAACGAGAATCAAAGTCCAGAAAAGGAAGTTCATTGGGTCAGGAAAAATAGAGTGTCGGTTTTTCTATGACAAGGGGGGAATTGGAATAAGTCGATTCGGTTGTCGCCAAAACCGGCCTTGATCGGGGCCCAAGGTACGCGATGCCTGTGGAGTTTCTTTGGGGAGCAGGTGTCGCGGGTCGGCGGGCACCCCGCCGGCAAGCGGTGCGTCGGAGCGCAACACCCACAAATCGTCCCAGATTTCCTTGGCGAGGATCGATTGGAGCAAGGTCGGACCGGGTTCCACCAACAGGTCGTGCATGCCCTGCTTGCCGCACCAGGCGACCAGTGCCGCCAGATCCACATGGTCGCCGTCCGCCGGGAGCCGAACCCAATCCACCGACGAAGGGAGCTTGGCCGGACGTTCCTGGATGCCGAAGGCTGTCGTCCGGGCGGAATTTGTCCAGATCTGCGCGGTGTCGGGCAATCCAGCCGACGGCCACAACACCAGGCGATGCGGCGAGCGCCCTGCCACATCGCGGACGGTGAGTTTCGGGTCGTCGACGAGCACCGTCCTGCCGCCCACCAGGATGGCGTCGGAGCGCGAACGCAGGGAGTGCACGAACCGACGCGACTCGGCGCCGGTGATGGCGGTGCGCTGGCCGGGCTTGGCGGCCACGTTTCCGTCGCTGGATACCGCGATCTTCACGGTGACCCTGGGGGTTCCGGTCGCCAAAAAACGTCCGAATCCGGCGTAGAAGTCGGGGACGCGATCTTCCAGCGGGCATTCGACCACCTTCATCCCGGCCTTGCGCAGGGCGTGGATGCCGCGTCCAGCCACATGGGGATTGGGGTCCGACGTCCCCACGATCACCGTCTCGATGCCCGACAGGATGGCGGCGGCGGCGCAAGGGGGGCTCTTCTTTCCGGGAAACGCCACGCAAGGCTCCAAGGTCACCACGAGCGTTCCGCCGCTCGCTTTGGATCCCGCAAGGTCGAGCGCCTTGCGCTCGGCATGGGGACGCCCATCCTTGGAGGTCGCCGCCTTCGCGACGGGTTTGCCCGCCTTGTCGAGCACGATGCACCCCACCGCGGGGTTGGGGAGGGTGGTGCCTCGGGCCTCCGTCGCCAAGGCGAAAGCATCTTCCATCCATTTCGACGCGATCTTCGGATCCATGCGAGCAACGATACTCGATGAGTAGATTCCCCACCAGCGGGAATCGAGACGGATCCCGCGATCCGGGAGGGACGACTCTCCAAATGCGAAAGGTCGGAAAATGACTGCGCCCATCGATGCCTTGACGGCCGCCTTCGCGAGCCACCCCCGCCGCTTCGAGGCGTTCCGATGGGTCTACCCGGTGTTGTCCCGCCGTTCGGGCGGTCTTTCGCTGGGGGTGAACATCAACCCCGACGGCGTCTGCAATTTCGATTGTCCCTACTGCCAGGTCGACCGCCGCGGCCCGATCCCGTCGGGGCACGTGGATCCGCAGGGCGTGGGCGAGGAAGCCCGTGAACTGCTCGCCCGCATCGCCGCCACCGGGCTCGCCGAGACCTTCCCGGGGGTGGAACCGTCTGGACGGAAATTGTCTGACATCGCGCTGTCCGGCGACGGCGAACCCACGCTTCGCCGCGAATTCCCCGAGGTCTGCCGGATCCTGTGGAATCTTCGGGACGAATGGATCTCGGCCGGAGGGGATCCGTTCAAGCTGGTGCTCATCACCAACGCGACCATGTTGGATCGTCCGTGGGTGGTCGAAGGCTTGGGCGAGTTGTGCTCTCGAGGTGCCGGAGAGATCTGGGGCAAACTCGATGCCGGAACCGAAGAACACTACCAGCGGGTGAACGTGTCGCGCACGCCGCTCGCTCGCGTGGTGGCGAACCTCGGGGCGACCGCGGCGAAGTTTCCACTGCGCATCCAGACCTTGTTCTTCATCAAGGACGATCATGTGCCGGAACGCTCCGAAGTCGACGCGTGGCTTGATCGACTGGACGAGGTCTGCGCGGTGGGTCGGCCGATCGGGCTGCAACTGCACACGGTGGCCCGCAAGACCAGTCAACCCGGATGCCGCCCGATGCCGATCGATTGGCTGCAGGAGGTCGCGGCACGCGTCTTGGAACGCACCGGACTTCCGGTGGAATGCCACGGCGGCGTCGACAGCGGAGCGATCGGGGGATAGACGCGCGGCGATCTC
>JAKPQQ010000109.1 GCA_029557215.1 Fibrobacterota bacterium
CAACACGCGGTAGCTGCCGATCCGGTGGTTCGCGATCGCGTACTGGTAGGCGCCATTGGCGAAGCTGTCGGTAGCGGCGGACCACGAGACGGAGGCCTTGTTGCTTGAGAGTGCAGTGGAACTCCCGGCGCGCGCGGAAGCGGGAACACGCGCATCCCGCGTCTTGACCGGGAACGGTCCGAGGGAGGAACGGTTGCCGACGGAATCGAAGAACTGGAGCAGCACGAGGTGGGACGTCTCGTAGGGCATGCCGGAAAGTGTCAGACTGAACCTGTGGACGGACGTGTCGCGCAACTGCGACGCGGGCACGTAGAGGGT
The DNA here is from genome assembly GCA_029557215.1 of Fibrobacterota bacterium. GTDB lineage: Bacteria > Fibrobacterota > Fibrobacteria > UBA5070 > UBA5070 > UBA5070. Next base: position 319 of record JAKPQQ010000109.1, read on the forward strand.
TTCGGGGCGGGACTTGGCCGTGGTCGCGGAGTCCTTGATTCGCGTTCCCTTCCACCAGATGGCGCGGATGGAATCGATCCGCCCCTGGAAGGTCTCGTCGAAGCGCCCGATCATGTCGCGCGGGCGGTCGAAGTCGATCTGGAAGAACGTCTGGCCCACGACGGTGTCGATTTCCGGGATTTCGGGGGGGAACTCGTCGCCCAGGAAGAAACGGTAGCGTACGGGGGCTCCGACCGCGCCGTCGGCGTAGCGCACCCAAACCGAGAACCAGTAGACGGTGTCGGCCCGCAGATCCCGACCGCGACCACTGTGTCCCTTGCCCGCGAAGAGGGATGCGGGGATTCTCCAGACGGTGTCCCGAAGGGAGAGAACCGCCAGCGGTGGGCCCATGCCGGCTGCACCGAAGTCGAAATCTCCCGCGCCGTTCTGCAACGCGTCGATCCGACCCTGATCGAGGAGGGAGTCGCCCAGGATATAGACGCGTGGTGCTCCCCCGGCATCGAACGGTGGGGACCAGCGCAGTTCCCAGCCGGACAGGCTGTCTGGATACAGACCCTTCTGGATGGAATCGTTGACGAGGGAATCGATCTCGGGAAGGTCGATCGCGGAAATGTTGCGATCCTGGGCGAACGGTTCGGAGACCTCGTCCGTGGAGCACGAACAGAAAACCCCGAGAGCCAAGGCTCCCAGGGTTCCGATGTTGAAT
>JAKPQQ010000131.1 GCA_029557215.1 Fibrobacterota bacterium
GCAGGAACAACTTGAGCAGAGCCTCCAGCGACAGCCCCGTGTACAACGGCGTTTCCAGCGAAGCGAACAGGATTTGCGCCCCCGACACTCCGCTCCTCAGGAGCGCGTCGATGCACTGGAACATCATCCAGGTCTTGCCCACGCGCCGGGGCCCCAGCACCAAGACGCTGCGGTTCACCTCGCTTTGGCTCACCAGGCGATGGAAGTCCGTGAAATAGGCGCGCTTGGGAGCGTCGCGATATTCGGCATCCACCCCCCGCCCTGCCTGCCACCACGGGTTGTCGAACCGCAGCCGCTCGATCACCTCGCGCTCGGAGATCTCCATCAAAGCCATGTGATCCCCCTCCCTTCCGCTCTTCTGATATCAAGATAAACACACTTAAACACACCTAGATCAACAAAAATAAGCAAACAATTTTAGCCTTAAATATATCAAACTAAGCACACTTAAGTCTGCTTGTAAAAAGAACTGCATCACAACACCCCCGCCAGGAAGCATCGCGGCGTGGTGGATGTCATCTGGATCAGATCCTCGGCGCAAAAATGAGGGGCATGGCAGCGACCCTGTAGCCGTCGCGCCAATGCCGTCGCGCGGCGGACAGCACGACGTCCAGATGCTCCTCTTCGCTTCCCGCGCAAGCATCCTTCAGGCTCTCGAACAGATGGCAATGCGCGTCGAACCGCGCGGGAAAATCTGGTGCGATCGAGAAGTCCTCCGGACGAAATCGGGGGATTGGGAAGCCGCGCCCGCCCGCGGCGCGCGTTTGCATCATTTTTTGCCTACATCCAATCCCACTGGACCTTCGCGACCGCCTGCCCGAGCGTCCATTCGCTGGTCGACGAAGCCACCCTGTTCCTGGAGCGGAACGAAACCTCGCAGATCGTGCCTTCCAGGACGACCCGCGTGCCGCCACGCGCGAAGGCCAGACCGGAACCTGCCCGCCAACCAGGTCCGCTCTCGGCGCTGGCCGCCTCGTCGTGGACCAGGGCGGGAACCGCCACGCCCGCCCCCGCACGAATCCACAGCTGCGAAGGCCCGATCCTCAGCAGACGAAAACCGCCCACCAGCGACGCGTGGGCGACGGAAAACCCCGTGGCGTCGAGCCGATGGACCGACAGCACCTCGCCATCGATCCCCAGGACCAGAGCCCCCTCCCAGCGATCCTGGCGAAGCGCGGCCTCCAGGTCCACCACGGCCGTGAACAAAGCCGGGATATCGCGGGAAAAGTCGGTTCCCGGGACGGAACCGCGCACACGCTGTTCCAAGAATGGCTTGGACAGGCCTCCGCCGAACCGAATGGAAAGCGAATCGCTCCATCCCGCCCGGAGCACCGCGGGAAGCAACAGCAAAAGCAGGAACGCTGGACGTGTCATGGACGCAACTCCGGTTCGAACCGCGCGATCCACTCCGCGGCCAAGGCGGCGATGCGCAAGGCTCCGGCGCCCGTGAGGTGGACGTGGTCGTGGAAGAACAATTCCATGGAATCCGGACCCGCGGCCGCCCAGGCCAGATGGCTCAGGCTGTCCAGAGGCACGACCGGGAGATCCAGCCGCGCGCCGGCCTGACGGATTCCGGCAGCCAGGGTGCCGGCCCCCGCGATCCCGTCCCGCGATTCCATGGGGGTGACCAGGATCGTTCGCGTCCGCCTCGCGCGGAACGCCGAGACCATCGAATCGACGGCGCGCGCCTCGCGAAGGCTGTCGTTGCCGTTGTGCCCGAACTGGACGATCGCGATGTCGGCGTTGGCGGCCAGAGCGCCGGGCAGCCCTTCGCGCAGGAAGGATTCCGCTGTGGCACCGGGAATGGCGAGATCGAACAACGCCGCGTCCGGATCCAGGAATCCGTGGAGGACCTCGCCCCACCCGACGATCCCGCCTTCGGCGGCGTAGTGCGACATGGTGCTGTCGCCGCAGAGGACCACGCGAAGCCCCCCGCCAGGATCTGTCGCGCATCCCGCAAGGGCGAGGACGACGCAGGCGGCCCGCGCGAGCCATCCCGATGGCGGCGGGTTTCCCGACCGTCCCGTCGTCAATCCAGTCCCTTCCAAGCCGGCGCTTCGCATCCTCGCTGCTTGAGCCATGCGTGCAGGTATCCCACATGGTGCATGGCGTGCCGATCCTGCGCCATCACGAGTTCCAGGCGGCTCCAGGCGCAGCCGTCGGGATGGCCCTCCCAGTCGGGCCGGGAGTCCAGGTGCCGACGGATTCCGTCGGCGACTTCGGCGAAATAGGCCGACATCTCGCCGGGATCCAGCCGTTTGCGTCGCGCGCGAAGAGCGTCGACCGCCTTGGCCCGTTCCGAGCCGGGATCGACGAACCACTTGTCCAGCGAGGTCGCCAGATGGAACAACTGCTCGTCGAACCCCCATTCGGAGGAGTCGGAGGGATCGGGCCGGTGGATGTCGACCAGAACCTGCACGTTGGCCAGCAGCACGTCGGTCTGGCGGACGACCGCGTCGTGGATCGGAGTTTTCATGGCAGGACCTCCATTGCACCGAAGGCGCGGCTGCACGGACTCGTTCGCCGGTCGGCAGTGGAGGTCACCGGGAATCCCGGTCGACCTCCATCGGCACGAGCACCTTCCGGAAGAAGTGCTTCCGGATCCCGTGTCCGGGAACGTCGTGCGCGAACATCTCCTCGTAGCCGTGGCACCTGTAGAACCCTGGCGCCTGGAACGACGCCGTTTCCAAAGTTACGAGCGAACAGCCTCTGGCGCTGGCAACATTTTCCGTCTCGCGCAGCAATCTGCTCCCGTATCCTTCGCCCCGGCTGGATTCCCGGATCCACAAGACGTCCAGATGCAACCAGCCCCACCGGGTCCAACCCGTGGAGCCTCCCGCCACCTCTCCGGCGGCATCGCGCAGCACCACGGCGAACCACCGGAAATCCCGGGTCCCCGTGACGCGGCAGTTGTGCTCGAACAGGGACTCGGAAAGGCTTTCGAGCAATTCCCGTCCGGGTTCTTCGACGACTTCCACGTCCAGCCCGCCGCTCGACCGCTCCCGGATCACGACGAGCGCCTCACACCAGGTTCGGATTCGGGAACGACTTCCGGAACCGCACCGTGTCGGTGAACGGCACAGGTGTCAGCGAACGCCCCGAGTCCCGATACTGGAGCAGATGCCAACCGCGCCCGAAGCGGCCCGTCAATTTCCGTTTGCGCAACAACCCATCGTCATCGGCCACGATCGAATCGCGCACCCAGAACAACACGTGGGCGGAAAAATACGCCTCGCCATCCGAAGGTTCGGCTCCCGCTGCCATTTGCCCGATGGTCATTTTGGCGATTTCGTCGGTCGCGGCCACCAAAAGCGGAGCCAGCGCCCAGCGATGCTCGGTCTCGTAGTGGGCCACGGTGTCGTCGTCGATCTTCCCCCCGGCATCGTTGGCGTCGATCTGCCTGATCCTTGCGTAGAACTCGAAGGAAGAATCGACCCGCGCAGGAAGAGCCAACCACCCGGATTCCCCTGGCAACGCGAAAGCCTGCATGACAGGCCGATCGGCCAGTGACTTCGGAAGGATCGGCTAGGAAAACGACGCGTGGTACCACTTTGCGAGCATGACGCGACCCGCGATCCCCTCTTCGACCCGGAACCGCAGCGTGTCGAGGGGAGCTTCCGCCGCAGTGGGGTCCTGGACGGAATCCGACTTCCCGGCAGGATCGGCGGTCGTCGCTCCGGTGCCGACAGGAGACTCCGGGTCGCAAGCCAAGAGTCCGATCGCCACGATCGAAAGAACGAAAAGGGATGTCTTCACGAAACGCCTCCATCACCCGGGGAACCACTGGAGAATCGAACGATCCTCGAACCAGACCGGCCCATTCCACGCTTTTTGTCAATGTAGGCGTTCCCCCGAAGCTTCTGGCAGGGATGGAAGTCGCCGACGCTACCGGACCACTTGCACCAGGACCGTGGTCCGCGAACGGCTTCCCGTCGACTCCAGCACGTGCACACCGGAAGGCACCCCTTCGAGCGGGACTTCCCCGACCCCTCCGCGCATCGCACCGCGCGCCAGAATCCGACCGTATGGGTCGCGAAGCGCGAGCGACGCGATCTCGTGCCGTTCGCCGAACACCCGAATCGTTCGACCGATCGTCCCGATCCTCAATGCCGGTCGGGACGATCCGGTCCCGCGCACGCCGGTCCCCGCCGGGAGCTTCAGGTACACGATGGATTCCACCCGCTCGGCGTCTGGCAGGATGTGCGGGATCCCGTCGGAATTCCTGTCCTGCGCGCCGTAGTCGTTGTCGTTCAACAGCGCGACCGCCGTGTCGCCCAGCAGCTCCAGCCCTTCGGGCTTGCGGCTGGTCCAGGCCCCGCCACCCGACAACAGATCCCCCATCCGCACGGTTCTCGCCACCGGCACGATCCCCACCGCGCTCCACACCGAGGTCGCAGTGTCCATCCCGATCTCTTCGGGCGTGAGGAGCTTGGAAACGTCGGACTTCCAGAAGGTCAGCCCCTTGCCGTGGTCTTCCGGATCGCGGATGTCGGTGGCGCCTGCGATGTCGAACTCCACCAGATCGACCCAGTATTTTCCCAGTCCGTCCTCGCCGTGTTCGATCGCCAGGAATCGGGTCTCGGAAAGCGCCACCATGTCGCCGATCTTGGTCTCCGAAGCCAGGCGCTTGGAAGCCCCCTTGAGATCGACCAAGTAGACGTGTTCGCGGCTTTTCCCGGTGGCAGGATCCAACCACAGGACGCGGACCATCCTGGAATCCTTCGTGTTGGCGCTCGACGAATTGTCGGCCGGCGACTGCAGCATCGCCACGACCTTGCCCGAAGGCGTGACCGCCATCGCCTCGAACCCGCGGTTGTCGCGACGTTTGGCGAACACCTTGGGAAGCCCGTTGCCCGGATGCCACTCCTTCACGATCCGCTTGGTGGCCTTGTCGATCTCGACAATGGACGGCCCCAGTTCGTCGGAGGCCAGGAAGTTCCCCGAAGGAAGAATCCTCAAGGCCTCGAAGTCGTATCCGTTGGGCACCGCGGCGAGCTTCGCGGCTTCGTCCACCGACGCCACGGCCAGGTTTCCCTTCAAGGCGATCTCGTCGGGATCCAGTCTGCTGTTGGGCAACCCCGTGGTGAACACCGTGGCCGACTCCAGCGAAGCGATCGAATCGATCTCCAGCACCTTCAGGGTCCCGCCGTCCACCTTCAATTTCACGAGCTTGTGGTGGTAGTCAGGCAGCGCGAACACCCGGGCCTTCATGGAGCTCGTCTCGTAGGCGCTCGACAATCCGCGATCATCCAGCGTCCAGAACGTGGATCCAGTGGGATCGTCCGGATCGCGCGCCAGGCAACCGAACCCGGACAGCCGCACGGGTGTGGCCAGTCGCGCGTAGTTCTTGGGCGAGCCCGTCTTCTCGGTCGCGAAGAAAAACGGCGTTTCCAGACCGCCCGATTGGGCCAGGACGGGCATTTCGGGCAACGCGTAGGCCTTGTCGAATTCCCAGGCCCCGGTCGACGAAGCCATCGCCGCCGCGACCATCCACCCCTTCGACATCCATTCCGACATGCGCATCTCCCGGTATCCAAGAATCGATCTCCGCTAACCTACCCCGACAGTCCGGCCCTTCGCGGCCCGTTTGTCACCACCCAGCCACATTCCTCGTGACGCCATGTCACCACCCCGACATCGCGGGCCGATCCGGTGCAGCGAAGCCGCCAAAACGGGTTTCCCAAGGATGGCTCGTGGTCGGATCAGATCGTCCCCGGGTCGGAGGCTCTCGCCAGCCGGTCGCGCATGTCGGCGCGCAAGGCGGGCACCCGCGAAGCGAACACCGCCGCGCAGGCGAGGAACGCGCCCCCGAACAGGAACACGGCCTCCGGGAATCCCCGGCGATCCGACACCCAGCCGATCGCCAGACTCCCGAAGGTCGATGTTCCCAGGAAGGCCAACGTGTAGAGCGACATGACCCGCCCCCGATACCGATTGTCGACCAACGTCTGGATCAGGGCGTTGGCGCCGCTTGCCGCCGACACGAACCCGAACCCTCCGACGGCGATCAGAAGCATGCAGGCCGCCTGGTGGCGCGCCAGCGAAAGCCCCACCACGGCCACGCCCGCCAAGCCCCCCATGACCGCGATCCGCGAAAGCAGACCCTTCACGCTCCTGCGCGAGGCCAGATACAACGCCGCGGTCAGGGCGCCGACCCCGCCCGAGCCCATCAGGAACCCCAAGGTCCTCGCGTCGCCTTGCAACATGTCGCGAGCCATCACGGGCAGCAGGACGGTGTAGGCCAGGCCGAACATGCCCACGGCCGACACCAGCAGAAGAAGGTCGCGGATGGGTTCGTGCGAACGCACGTACCGGATTCCGTCCATGATTTCCCTGCCCAACCGATGGTGCGCGGATGGCTGCGTCGGGTTCGGACGGATGGCCACCAGGGCGAGCACCACGGCGACGTAGCTCGCGGCGTTCAGGTAGAAGCACCGGTCTTCGCCGATGGTGGCGACCAGCACCCCTCCGATGGAAGGTCCGACCAGCCGGGCCGCGTTGAACAGCGCCGAATTGAGCGCGATGGCGTTGGGAAGCATCGCCTTGTCGTCGATCATCTGCGACACGAACGCCTGCCGGAACGGGATCTCGAAGGCGTTCAAGACGCCGAGCACCGTGGCCAGGAACAGCAGCGACCAGACCGGAGCGTTCCCGCTTCCCACCACGATCGCCAGAGCCAACGCTTGGATTCCGGCCAATGCCTGGATCGCGATCAATGCCCGTTTGCGGTCCCAGCGATCGGCCAGGGCACCCGCCAACGGAGCGAACACCAGGGACGGAATCTGACTGAAGAACGCCAAGGCGCCCAGCAGGGTCTTGGAATCGGTGACGCGGTACAGGAACCAGCCCAGGGCGACCTGTTGAAGGAACGTGCCCACCAGCGAGATTCCCTGCCCCACGAAGAACAGCCGGAAGTTCCTGGAACCCAGGGCCCTGAAGACCCCGCGCCCCGCCGCACCGCCTCGATCGGAAGCCTTGTCCCCGGACGAAGTCATTTCTTGTCGTTGGACTCGATGTCGCGCAGGTGCAGGCTCAGGGCGCCGCCCGAAAGCTGGATTTCCACCAGCGACAACCCCAGGGAGGCGGTCATGAGGGCCAGACTGGCACCGAACACCCACTTGGCCGCCACGACGAGCCCCATCAGCAGCAGGATCATGCACACGACGCAAAGCAGCAGAGCCAGGATCCCCATGGTCTGCATGTCGCGGATCAATCGCAATCGCCGCCGCAGGTTCTGGATCTGGTCCAGGAAGATGGGATCGGGCGAAGCCTTCCAATCCGCATGGAGCTTGCGGATGATCGCCGCCAACCCCAGGAACCGGTTGGTGTAGGCGAGCATCAGGAGCGACACCGTCGGGAACAGCAGCGCCGGCGTCGAAATCGTGAGTTCCATGTCGCGGTCTCCGTTGGTTCCGTCCCTTGCGGAACTTCCCCGCAAGCGTGGTTCGAAATGTGCCGGCCAAAGATACCCGCGGCATCGGCGGGTGACGAAGGATCGTCGTTTCAGGGAAGGAAGAGCCGCGCTCCGCCGGACCTTCCGGAAATCGTCACCGTGGCCAACCCGTGCACGCCCAGGGGGACCTCCACGCGTCCTCCCGACACCGGCACGGTCGCCAATTCCCGCCCGGCCATGTCCTGGAACACGGCGGTTTCGCCGTCCGGCACGGAGAGCATCTCCAGCGAGCGCCCACGGGTGGATCGCAATCCCCAGCCCTGCCCCCGACCCGCGAGGGAAGCCGAAGACGAGGCGATGAACGCGTCGGAGACCGCGAAATCGTCGAAGAAGATCCGTTCGTCCTTGGTGGGCCGGAAGTCGTTGGTGCTCCCACCAAAAAACGTCGAGAAGTAGAACTGGTCGATGTGCATGGTGTCCAGGTCCCGGAACCGGAACCCGACCGTATCGATCGCGAGTTCTCCGTCGTACCAGCCCGTCACGCGCCCGTCGTACTTGCCTTGTCCGCCATCGGTTCCCGGCGTGTTCAGGCAGATCCTCACCTGGACCTCGTGCCATTTTCCGGGTTCCACCACCAACGGCGCGCCGTTCTTCTTCCAGACCAGATCGGTCCCGTAGGTGCCTGCCTGACCTGCGGAATACACGTACTGGACCAACGAAGCTCCCGATCTCCACATCAACCGCGCCGACCAACCATCCCGGCCCGTTGGCGGGTTCCCACCGGTGTTGCATTGCGAACCGCAAAGCCCCGGCAGCTTGCCGCCCTTGGTCCACCCGAACCCCACCGGGAAGTACAACCTGTACCGGGCGTACAAGGTGTCGGCCTCGCCACCGAACATCGATTTCCACTGGGCTCCGCCCGCGGGATTGCCGCCGGTACCCCCTGGCCCCAGCGAGTTCAACGGGTAGAGCACCCGGATCGCCTTGCCGCCCCCTGCGGTATCGCCTCCCGCGACCACCGACACGCGGCTCTCGCCAGTGAGCCCGTTGTCCCAGGTCACGCCGGGGAACGCCAGTTGGCACATCGCCCGCGAATAGGGGCCTGTCGGATCGTTCTCGAAATCCGCGCGAAGAACCTCGCCCGAAAATGCGACGGCCACCGCGACCAGACACCCCTTCGCCAGAACATCGAACCGATGGCGAAGGTTCGAACGGAACGTCGTGTTGCCAAAAAACAAGGTCATCGTCGGAAAAGATCGCATTTTCCCGGGACTCGCGCAGCGCGACGACCGCATCCGCCACCGGACGCCGCGCGATCTAGGTAGATTGCATCGTCGTGAACATCGAAATATCCACCCAAGCCTGGACTCCCGGCGAGCCTTGGCGCCGCCTTCTGGCCACCCTCGCCGACCAGGTGTTCTTCTCCCCGTTGGCCTTGCTGCTGATTCCAGTCCTCGAGACCGCCATCCGCTGGCAGAGCCCCGCGCCGCTGTTCGGCATCGCCATCGTCTGGACATGGATGACATTGTGGCTGATCGTCCAGTTCCAAGGCACGCCCGGAAAACGCCTGATGGGCTTGCGGATCGTGCGCGTCGACGGCGCCAGGGTCGGATGGCTCGACGCCATCAACCGCCAGCTCCTGTACATCGTGCTCCAGGCGCTGGCGATCCTCCAGCACGCCGCCGCGCTCCCCGGCGCAGCGCCCGACTCGACCCTGGAGTCCTACCTGGAGCGGATCGCCTCGCAAAATCCAGGCTCCTGGGCGCTGGCCGGAAACGTCGGGCTGGCGGTCCTCTGGGGCTCGATGATGCTGATCCTGCTGCGCCCCGACCGCCGCGCCATCTACGACCTGTGGTCGGGAACCGTCGTCGTGCGCCAGACGCGAACGCCCGCGATCCCGGCCGATGCTCGCCTGACTTAGATTTTCCTGCTGTTCAAGTCCTGTCAATCCCGACCGAGGTAACCATCCATGTCCGAACAGTTGATCTACATCGACGGCGTCTTCCACCCCAAGGCCGAGGCCAAGGTGTCGGTCTTCGACCATGGATTCCTCTACGGCGACGGCGTCTTCGAAGGCATCCGCGCCTACCACGGCAAGGTCTTCAAGCTCGATGCCCACATCAAGCGCCTCTACGAATCGGCCAAGGCGATCGGACTCGTGATCCCCATGCCTCCCGAAGAGATGTCCAACGTGGTCGTGGAAAGCTGCCGCCGCAACGGCATCGCCAACGGATACATCCGGCTGGTGGTTTCCCGCGGCGTGGGCGACCTGGGACTCAATCCCTACCTGTGCCCCAAGGCCAGCGTGATCTGCATCGCGGCCACCATCCAGCTCTACCCCGCCGCGCTCTACGAAACCGGCCTGGACATCGTGACCGTCGCCACGCCTCGCAACCACCCTGAAGCCCTGAATCCGCGCATCAAGAGCCTCAACTACCTGAACAACATCATGGCCAAGATGGAAGCCATCCGCGCCGGCGTCCAGGAAGCCATCATGCTCAACCTGCAGGGCTACGTGGCCGAATGCACGGGCGACAACATCTTCATCGTGCGCGAAGGCAAACTGCGCACACCTCCCGCCACCGAAGGCGCGCTGGAAGGCATCACGCGCAACGCCGTGATCGAGCTGGCCCGCAAGAAGGGGCTGGACGTGCGGGAAGAGCGCATGTCGCGCTTCGACATCTACACCGCCGACGAGATGTTCCTCACCGGCACCGGCGCCGAACTGATCCCCGTGGTCAAGGTCGACGGTCGCCAGATCGGAATGGGCGGCGTGGGACCGGTGTTCAAGGGGCTTTTGGAAGACTTCCACGCGCTGGTCAAGGTCGACGGCGCGCCGATTCCGGGGCTGGCATGATCCTCCCGCTTCTTTCCGGAACCAAGGCCGCCGCGCGCCTCAAGCAGATCCTGTCGCGAGGAGCCGCGCCTTCTCCCGAGATCGAAGCGAAGGTCCGCGCGATCCTCGCCAACGTGCGCGATCGCGGGCTCCCCGCGGTGACGGAGTACGCCCGGTCGCTGGACGGCCTGGGCGCCAAGCAGCCCTTGCGCGTGGCCGCCAAGACGGTGGACGCCGCCGCCAACAAGTGCCCCAAGCCCGTGCAGGAAGCCATCAAACGCGCGATCCGCCAGGTGCGCGCCTTCCATGAACGGCAGGCGGAAGAATCGTGGGTCCTCGAGGGGGCATCGGGGCAGTGGCTGGGGATGCGGGTGACTCCGCTGCGCCGCGTGGGACTTTATGTGCCGGGCGGTGCGGGATCTTATCCCAGCACGGTGATCATGAACGCGATCCCGGCCCGCGTGGCCGGAGTCCAGGAAATCGTGGTGGTCACGCCGTGTCCGCGCGGACTCGATCCTGCCGTGGCGTTCGCGCTGCGCGAGCTGGGCATCGACGAGATCTATTCCGTGGGCGGCGCCCAGGCAGTGGGATTGCTCGCCTACGGCGCCAAGGGCGTCGAGCGGGTCGACAAGATCGTCGGGCCGTCCAACGTCTGGGCCTCCGTGGCCAAGCGCGAAGTGTTCGGCACCGTGGACATCGACAACATCGCGGGTCCCAGCGAAATCCTGGTGTGCTTCGACGATTCCGCCAATCCCGAATGGGTGGCGGCCGACCTGCTGTCGCAGGCCGAACACGGATCGGGATTCGAGTCGGCGGTGGGCCTGACCACCAGCACCGCCGCGGCCAAAGCCGTATCGGAAGCCGTCCAGCGCCAGATGGAAACATCGCCGCGTCGCAAGGAACTGGAAGCCTCGCTGGGCCGCTACGGCCTGCTCATGGTCTGCCCCAGCTGGACGGAAGCCCTGGCGATCGCCAACCGGATCGCCCCCGAGCACGCCGAGATCATGACGGAAAACGTCAAGGAGATCCTGGAAGGCCTGCGCAACGCGGGAGCCATCTTCGTGGGACCGTGGAGCGCCGAATCGGTGGGAGACTACATCGCGGGCCCCAACCACGTGCTGCCCACCAGCGGCACGGCCCGGTTCGGGTCGCCCTTGGGCGTCTACGATTTCCTCAAGCGCACCAGCCTCATCCTGTACGGCCCCCAGGCGCTGGCCGCCGACGGTCCGCACATTTCCGCGCTGGCCGATGCCGAAGGATTCTTCCATCACGGCGAAGCCATTCGCCTGCGCCTGCCTGCGGCCAAAGCCGCCGTGCAACCCCAGGCGAACGCGAAACCCACGGCACGCAGGGCGCGCCCGGCATCCCGGCCCACCAAGGTCGCCAAACCCCGGAGAACTCCGTGACGGCCACGGCCGGTCCCGGCACGGTCCTGATCGACTACAAGGCGGGCAACCTGACCTCGGTGTCGCTGGCGCTTTCCAAGGTGGGCGTGGCGCACACGATCTCCGACGACCCCGATCTGGTCCGCAAGGCCGATCGCCTGGTGTTCCCCGGCGTGGGCGCGGCGGGACAGGCGATGTCCAATCTCCGCTCCACGGGCCTGGACAAGGCGTTGCTTGAGGTCGTGCGTCGCGGCGATCCGGTGCTGGGAATCTGCATCGGGTGCCAAATTCTGCTGGAGTCGTCGGAAGAGGACGGCGGCGTGGAATGCCTGGGTGTCCTGCCCGGCAAGGTGAAGCGGTTCGACTTCTCGCATCTTCCCGTGCCGCGCCCCAAGGTGCCGCACATGGGCTGGAACCCGGTCGAATTCCTGCGGCCCCATCCGCTGTTCGATGGCATCGCCAACGGCACGCACTTCTACTTCGTGCATTCGTTCTACCCGGCGCCGACCAACGCCAAGAACACATTGGGTACCACCGAATACGGCGGACTCTCGTTCACATCGGTCCTGGACGGCGGCAACGTGGTCGCCACCCAGTTCCACACCGAAAAGAGCGGCGAACCGGGCGTGCGCCTCCTGAAAAACTTCGGGTCGTGGAAACCGTAACTATTCGCCTTACTATTTCCTTTCCTGTGTAAGGCGAGTATCTTCAAGGCATGACCACTCTCAAGCTCACCTCCAAGCGCCAGGCCACTTTCCCAGCTTCCACCTGCGAAGAGTTGGGAGTCGGCCCCGGAGATCAGCTCGAGCTCGAGAAGATCCGGGTCCGCGGCAAGGATGTGTGGGTATTGAGGAAGCAGGAAGCGCTCTCCTTGCCCTGGCTCGAGATCACTCGGCCATGGGTCAAGCGGAAGAACCACGACTGGGAAACCATCAAATCCGAGATCGAAAGCGCGAGACTGGTCGATGCACGTCGCCACTCCTTGAAATGAAACGGATCGGACTCGACACGTCCGTGGTCATCCGTCTGCTGGTCGGCGAGCCGCTGGACCAACATATGGCCGCCTTGGAACACATTCAATCGCTGCAGGCCCGGAACGTGAAGCTCGTCGTGGCCGACCTGGTTCTCCTGGAGGCCTACTTCGCTCTCCAGAACAGCTATCTCATGCCCAAGTCCGAGGCGATCAAGGCCATGGATCGCTTTCTGGAATCAGGACACTTCGAAACCGAGCCCGGTTCGATCCTGAAGTCCGACGTGTTTCGGATCCAGTCGAAGGCGGGATTCGGCGACCGCCTGATCGCCCATCGGTACGGCCAATGCGCCGACGGCTTCCTCACCTTCGACAAAGCCATGTCCCGACTCTCGGGGGCCCACCCCATCGCCACATCCAAGGAACCCTGACATGCTCGCCAAACGCGTGATCGTCTGCCTGGACGTTCGAAACGGAAAAGTCACCAAAGGGGTGAAGTTCGAAGGCAACCGCGACCTGGGCGACCCGGTCGAGATGGGCGCCGAATACTACCGCCAAGGCGTCGACGAACTCGTGTTCTACGACATCACCGCGTCGGCCGAAAACCGCGCCATCGACATCGAAATGGTGCGAGGCGTGGCCAAGAACGTGTTCATCCCGTTTTCCGTGGGCGGCGGCATCCGCAACCTGCAGGACATGCGCGACGTGCTGCTGGCCGGTGCCGAGAAGGTTTCCGTCAATTCGCTGGCGGTCAAGAATCCGTCCATCATTTCCGACGGCGCCAAGGCGTTCGGGAACCAGTGCATCGTGCTGGGCATGGACGCGCTCAAGGTGGGCGAATCGGAAATCACGCCCAGCGGCTACGAAGTCGTGGTCAAGGGCGGTCGCGAGCGCACCGGGATCGACGCCGTGGCTTGGGCCAGGCGCGCCGAAGAACTGGGCGCCGGCGAAATCTGCCTGAACTCCATCGACGCCGACGGGACCAAGGCCGGGTTCGAGCTGGAGATCACCGGCAAGATCGCGCGCGCGGTGTCCATTCCCGTGATCGCTTCGGGCGGTGCGGGCAGCCCCGAGCACCTGGCCGAAGTCCTGCAGCCGCAGGTGGGCGCCGACGCGGCCCTGGTGGCCAGCCTCACGCACATCGACGGCTACACGGTGGCCCAGCTCAAGAAAGCCATTTCCGACGCGGGGCTTCCCGTCAGGATCTGACGCTCAACCGGCCTGGACGGATTCCGTCTTCGCCGGTTCCAGGCGGAACCGGAACGTCGCGCCCTCCCCCGGGGCCCCTTCCGCTTCGATCGCGCCTTCCATCCGATCCACGATCTTCTTCACCGTGGCCAGACCGATCCCCAGACCGTCGACGCTTTCGCCGTGCAGGCGCTGGAACACCTGGAACAGCTTGCCCGACTGGGCCATGTCGAACCCGATCCCGTTGTCGGCGACTTCGAACCAGATTCCGTCATCGCGTTCGATCGTGCGGATCGAGATCCGGGGATCGGGAACCCCGCGCGTGAACTTGCAGGCGTTGCCCATCAGGTTGGCGAACACCTGGCGGAGGAAGTCGGCGTCGGAGCGGATCGCGGGCAGCTCCCCCAGCACCCACTCGATCCCGCGTTGGGCGTGGCACGGATCGGCCATCAGCTCGTCGCGCACTTCCTGCACGAGCTTCGCGACATCCACCGGGATGGAATCGATCTTCCGACGGTCCAGCCGGGACAAAGAAAGCAGCGCGTCGATCAGGCGCGACATCCGTCCCGCTCCCGCCACGATGCGCTCCAAGGCGACCTTGCCTTCTTCTGGAAGGGCTTCCTTGTGGTCTTCCTCGAGAACGCGGGCGAATCCGTCGATCGCCCGCAACGGGGCGCGCAGATCGTGCGAAACCGTGTAGGAGAAGGTTTCCATCGCGGCGCGCGAGCGTTCGATCTCCATCGTGCGCAACAACACCCGGCGCTCCAGGTCGGCGTTCAGGTTGGCCAGCTCCAGCTGGGTCCGCATGGACGAATCGATGTCGCGGATGGTGACCAGCATGCGTCCCTGGCCCTGCAGGGTGATCGGCATGATCGAGATTTCCACCCAGAACAATTCGCCGTTCCTGCGCCGCGCGCGCCACGAGAAGGTCTTCTGTCCTTCTTTCAGGCTCTTGCCGATCCAGAGCTTCGCCTCGGCGGCCGTCCAAGGGGTGATCCCCGCCGAGATGCGCTCCATGTCGCCGCCTTCCAGTTCTTCTTTCCGGAATCCGTACATTCCCTCGAACCGACCGAAGACTTCGAGCACCCGCCCCGACTCCGGGTCCAGAAGGAAGATCGCGTCGTGCACCCCCTGGAGGATCCCTCCCAACCTTTCCCGCTCGGATTTCGCATCGGCCTCGCTCTTGCCAACCCTTTCCAGATTGGCACGGACCGATCCCAGCAACACCCGCGTGGTCACCAGGATCACGGCTCCGGTCATGAGATAGATCCCGAACATGTTGATCCATGTCTCGGGCAGGCGGTTGTAGACCGCCATCTGCGACTCGAACGCCCCGCCATGCCGGACGTTCTTGATCGCCGCCAGGGCGAAGACCAGGAAGGCGACGGCCGTGACCGTCCATGCGTAGGCCGGCCTCCAAAGGAGCCAGGCCAGCATGACGGAAGTCGGAACGAAGAATCCCGCCGCAGCCACGATGCCGGCTTCGTAGAGGACGTAGGCTCCGTATCCAGCGAAGGCGCCAACCATGTAGACGGCGCGGATCCACACGGGAATCCTGCGGCGCAGATAATACAAGACCAGGGACAGGATCACGAAAACCACGGCCACCCAGGTGGCCTGGTAGTTCCCCAGCGCCTTGGAACGCAGAAAGCCCGGGATCATCGCCAAGCTCGCGAAGAACAAGCTGACCAGGTGAGTCACGTCCACGACCTTGTTCTGGACGGCGGCGAGTTCTGCTCGATCGCGGAAGGAGATCATTTGTGCCTTGATGGTACAATCACGGAAGCATCCGTTCGAGCCGCTTCCGATTCGATTTTCGCGATTGGGCAATTTCTTGGACCTCAGCCCTTGACGAAGCGTGACTTTCGCTTAAATTTTCTCTCCTCGTCGGGCAATTAGCTCAGTTGGTAGAGCAGGTGACTCTTAATCACCGGGTCGCAGGTTCGAGCCCTGCATTGCCCACTCCGACGCCTTCCGAATCCGTTCGGGAGGCGTCTTTTCGTTTATGGACTCTCTCTTTTTGTTGCCGCGTGAAGAACGCCGGGTGCTCGCCGGGCATCTCTGGATCTTCTCGAACGAAGTGGACTGGAAACGCTCTGCTCGTCCCGAGCCGGGCGAATCCCGCATGCTTGTCGCCTCCAACGGTCGCCCGTTGGGCATGGTCGATTGCCATCCGCACACGCTGATCGCGGCTCGCCTCCAGCCAGAACTTCCGACCATGTCTCCCGATGTGGCTTTTTGGAAGGAACGTCTTTCCCGTGCCCGCGACGAGCGTCGCCTTTGGGTGGGTTCGGGCGACTACTGCCGACTCGTGAACGCCGACGGCGACCGCCTGCCCGGCCTGACCATCGATCTCTACGGCAGCCACGCCGTGGTGCAGGCGCAGACCGCCGCCATGGACAAGCGCGCACCCGTGATCGCCCAGGCCCTGCTGGAAATGGGATTCGAGGGCGTGAAGCTTTCGGGCAAGAGCCACTCGCGCGAGCTGGAGGAACTCCCACAGGACGACCGATGGTTCGGCACTCCTCTGGATGTCGCCTGGGTCCCGGTCGCCGACGGCGTGTGCGCCGCGGCACCGATCGGCGCCGGACAAAAAACGGGATTCTTCCTGGACCAGACGGAAAACCGCAAGCGCATCGCAACGCTTGCCGCCGGCAAGACCGTGCTGGACGCCTGCTCGTACACCGGTGGCTGGGGCCTGGCCATGGCCGGCGCCGGAGCATCCGGTTGCGACTTCCTGGACAGCGACGCCACCGCCCTGGATTGGGTGAAGCAAGGCTGGGAACGCGCGTCGTTCCGCGGGAACTTCGGGTTGCACCACGACGACGTCTTCGACGGGCTGCGCAAGCTCGCCGAGGACGGCCGCAAGTTCGACGTGGTCGTGCTGGACCCTCCCGCCTTCGCGAAAAGCCGCAAGACCGTGGACCAGGCGCTGATCGGTTACCAGAATCTGTCACGACTGGGACTGGAAACGCTCGCTCCCGGCGGAATCCTTGTGACCTGCTCGTGTTCCGGGCTCGTGGACGAAGGCGACTTCCACCAGGCCGTGGTGCGCGCGTTGCGCCAAAAGAAACGCTCCGCCCGGTTGATCGCCCGCCTGGGCGCGGCGCCCGACCACCCGTTGCATCCTTCCATGCCCGAAACCCAGTACCTCAAGGTGCTGGTCTGGGCGGTGGACTGACCTGGCATGTCCGACGATCTCTTCGAACCCGAAGCGCCGTCGGAACGCTCCGCGACCGCCCTGGCCCCGCTGGCCGAGCGGATGCGCCCCTCCGTCTTCGAGGGACTCGCGGGATCGCCCGGACTGTTCGGCGAAGGCGCTCCGCTGCGCCGCGGCGTGGAGGAAGACACCTTGTCGTCGGCCATCCTGTGGGGACCGCCCGGCTGCGGCAAGACCACCGTGGCCGGAATCCTCAAGCGCCACACCAAACTCCCGTTCCGGACACTTTCCGCCGTGTCGTCGGGAATCCCGGAACTTCGCGGCGTCCTGGAAGAAGCCGCCAAGCGCGTGCGCGCCGGGTTCGGTCCGCTGCGGCTGTTCATCGACGAGATCCACCGCTACAACAAGGCCCAGCAGGACGCGCTGCTGCCCGCGGTGGAATCGGGCAACATCCGATTGCTGGGCGCCACCACCGAGAACCCCTCGTATTCGCTGAATCCCGCGCTGGTGTCGCGTTGCCAGGTGTTCCAGCTTTCATCCCCTCCCGAAGAAGACCTTTCCTCCCTGCTTTCCCTGGCGCTAACAGATTCCGTCAAGGGGTTGGGACGCGAAGACCTTGCTCCCGCCACCGAAGCGCTGGCCGCCGTGACGCAGGCCGCCGACGGCGACCTGCGCGCGGCCTTGAACCTGCTGGAATGGACCGTGGCCTCGCTGGAGCCCGGTAGCCAGCTCACGCCGGAAGCCGTCGCACGCGCCGCTGGACGCCGCCCGCCCGCCTACGACCGCACCGGCGACGGGCGCTACCAGATGATCTCGGCCCTGCACAAATCGGTGCGCGGATCCGACCCCCAGGCCACGATCTACTGGCTGGCGCGCATGGTCGACGCGGGCGAAGACCCCGTCTACATCGCCCGGCGCCTGATCCGCATGGCCAGCGAAGACATCGGATTGGCCGACCCCCAGGCGTTGCCGCTGGCGATCGCCGCGCGCGACGCCTGCGAGCACCTGGGGCTCCCCGAATGCGGGCTGGCCCTGGCCGAATCGGCCCTCTACCTGGCGCTGGCCCCCAAGAGCAACAAGCTCGAGACCGGCTGGGCCGCCGCCCTGGACGCCGTGAAGAAGCACGGGCAGCTCCCGATCCCGCTGCGCTTCCAGAACGCCGTGACAAAATTCGACAAGCGCCGGAACGTGGGCGAGGGCTACAGGTACGACCACGACAGCCCCGACGCCTATTCGGGCCAGGACCACCTGCCCGAGGCCCTGCGCGGCAGCGTGTTCTGGGAACCCGTGGAACGCGGGTTCGAGCGCGAACTCAAGAAGCGGCTGGACTGGTTCGAATCGCGCCGCGAAAAGCCCTGATTCGGACCGGGTCAGGAGCGGGTGACCGCCTTGCAATCCGGACAATACGTGACGCTCGTGCGCCCGAGCAACCTGACGAAGAACCGGTGCAGCGGATCGGCGGGCAGGTTCCAGGTCTCGCGCGAGCGCACCCTGGGTGAATGGCAGAAGACGCAGTGGATGCCGTCGGGGGCGATCTCGTCGGCTTGTCCCACGACCTCCGGGGAATCCTCGATCTCGGATTCGGCGAGGATCCGCAAGGCGCGGGATTCGTCCTCCCGGGAGACCACGACCTTCACGCCGCCGAACGCGTTGGTGTACAGTCCCTGCATCCGGGAAATCTCGCCACCGAACACGAACGCGCGGATTCCTTCCATTTCCAGGCAGGATCGCACCGACTCGGCCGAAAGCGCATCGGGATAGTTGCCGACCTCGACGAGGTCGTCGTTGGAACCGGTTCGAGCGTCCATGAAGCGGTACCCTCCCTCTCTCCCCAATCTACAGAGCATCCAGGCGCGACGACGACCGATCCGATGGGTTAAATTTCCTTCCTTACCTCATTTCGACCGGAGAGCGCCAGTGCCTCGTTACAATCCGCAGTCCATCGAACCCAAGTGGCAGAAGGTCTGGCTCGACCAGAAGACCTTCCGCACTCCCGGCCTCGATACGCTCGACCGGTCCAAGCCCAAGGCGTACATCCTGGACATGTTCCCCTACCCGTCGGGTGCGGGCCTGCACGTGGGGCACCCCGAGGGCTACACCGCCACCGACATCGTGTCGCGATTCAAGCGCATGAAGGGCTTCAACGTCCTGCACCCCATGGGATGGGACGCATTTGGTCTGCCTGCGGAACAATACGCCCTGCGCACCGGCACGCATCCTTCGGTGACCACCAAGAAGAATGTGGACACGTTCCGTCGCCAGATCCAATCGCTGGGGCTTTCCTACGACTGGGACCGCGAAGTGGACACCACCGACCCCAGCTACTACCGCTGGACGCAGTGGATCTTCTGCAAGCTCTACGAAACCTGGTACGATCCCACCAGCCGCAAGGGCCGGCCCATCGCCGAGCTGGAAATCCCCGCCGACGTGAAGGCCCAGGGCGAGAAGGCCGTGGCCGAATTCGTGGGCTCCAAGCGTCTGGCGTACACCGCCGAAGTCAGCGTGAACTGGTGCGAGGCCATGAAGGCCGTGCTGGCCAACGAGGAAGTGACCGCCGAAGGCCGTTCGGTGGAAGGCAACCATCCCGTGGTCAAGCGCCCGCTCAAGCAGTGGATGCTGCGGATTCCGCTGTACGCCGAACGCCTGATCGAAGACCTCTCGCTGGTGGATTGGCCCGACGCGATCAAGGAGATGCAGCGCAACTGGATCGGCAAGAGCCACGGCGCCGAAGTCGATTTCCAGGTGGCAGGCCGCACCGAGAAGATCCGCGTCTACACCACCCGCCCCGACACGCTGTTCGGAGCCACCTACATGGTGCTCGCGCCCGAACACGCCCTGGTGGATTCCATCACCAGCCCGGAACAGAAGGCTGCCGTCGCCGCCTACAAGGAACAGGCCGCGCGCAAGAGCGACCTGGAGCGCACCGACCTCGCCAAAGGCAAGACCGGCGTCTGGACCGGGGCAAAAGCTGTCAACCCGGTCAACGGCGTGGAAATCCCGGTGTGGATCTCCGACTATGTGCTGGCCACCTACGGTACCGGCGCCATCATGGCCGTGCCCGCCCACGACTCCCGCGACTGGGAGTTCGCCAAGACGTTCGACCTGCCCATCATCCGCGTGCTGGACGGCGGCAACCCCGACGAGTACTGGGAAGAAGACGGCCCCCACATCAACAGTTCCAATGCCGAGATCTCGCTCGATGGGCTCGGTCTGACGGAATCCGTCGAGAAGATCACCGCCTTCCTGGTCGCCAAGGGGGCCGGGGAACCGAAGGTCAACTACCGCCTGCGCGACTGGCTCTTTTCCCGCCAGCGCTACTGGGGCGAACCGTTCCCGCTCATCCATTGGGAAGACGGCTCCATCTCGTTGGTTCCGGATTCCGAACTGCCCGTGCGCTTGCCGGAGATGGAACGATTCGAGCCTTCGGGCACCGGTGAATCGCCTCTGGCCAACGCGACCGAGTGGCTGAACGTGACGGATCCCGTCACAGGCAGGAAAGGCCGCCGCGAAACCAACACCATGCCGCAGTGGGCGGGATCGTGCTGGTACTACATCCGCTACATCGATCCGCGCAACAGCGAAAGCCTGATCGACAACGCGCTCGCCAAGTACTGGCTTCCAGTGGACCTGTACGTGGGCGGCGCTGAGCACGCCGTGCTTCACCTTTTGTACAGCCGTTTCTGGCACAAGGTCTTGTTCGATCTGGGCGTGGTGGAACACGCCGAACCCTTCCACAAGCTCTACAACCAAGGCATGATCCTGGCGTTCGCCTACGAGGATTCGCGCAAGGCCACCGTCCAGACAAGTCTTGTCGAGGAGCGCGATGGCGGGTTCTACCACAAGGAAACCGGCGAGAAGCTTAACCAGATCGTGGCCAAGATGTCCAAGACCTTGGGCAACGTGGTGACGCCCGACGAGGTCGTGGCCAGCCACGGCGCCGACGCCATGCGCCTGTACCTGATGTTCATGGGCCCGTTGGACCGCGCCAAGCCTTGGCAGTCCAACGGCATCGAAGGCGTGGCCCGGTTCCTGGCGCGCGTGTGGCGCCTGCTGGTCGACGAAGACGCGGAAGACGTGCTGCTCAAGCCGCTGACCGAGGCGGAATCGCCCGAGCTCGAGCGCCTGCGCCACCAGACCATCCTCAAGGTGCAGGACGACATCGAGGCCATGCGCTTCAACACCGCCATCTCGCAGTTGATGGTGTACGTGAACGGACTGTTCGAAGCCGGGGCCACTCCGCGCGTCGCTGCGGAAACCCTGGTTCTGCTCCTCGCCCCCTTCGCGCCGCACCTGTCCGAAGAGCTTTGGAACCTGCTGGGCCACGGCCAGACCTTGGCCTACGAACCATGGCCGGTGGGCGACCCGAAGAAGGCCGAAGACGATTCGGTGGAGATCGCGCTCCAGGTCAACGGCAAGCTGCGCGACAACGCGCGCGTTTCCAAGACCGCCACCAAGGACGAGCTCCTCGCATTGGCCAAGGCCAATCCCAAGGTGGCCAAGTTCCTGGAAGGCCAGAGCATCGTGAAGGAGATCGTGGTTCCCGGAAAGATCGTGAACCTGGTGGCCAAGCCGGCGTAGCGGTTGCATGGCGAAGAGCAACGTTAAAATGTATAGTTGATCTGTACATTTTACAGGAGATCCCATGGACGCGACCATCCTCGATCTGCGCTACCGGATGTCGAGCGTATTGGAGGCCCTGGACCGCCGCGAGGAGGTCCGGGTCCTGTACCACGGCAAACCCAAGGGGCGAATCGTTCCCGAAGGGGGCGCCGCATCCAATCGGGTGAGCAGCCATCCTTTCTTCGGCTTCCGCGGCAAGGACCAAGCTCCCGTGTCTGAGATCATGGACGAATTGCGCGGCGGGCGCCACCGTGCTCTTTGACACGGACATCCTCATCTGGGTGCAGCGAGGCAACACCAAGGCCGCCAAGGCGATCGAAGACGCTCCCCGCCGTCGAATCTCGATCCTGACCCAGATGGAACTGATGCAGGGTGTCCGAGACAAGAAGGAAGCCCATGTCCTGCGCTCGTTCTTGGCCGAATTCGACTTCCGAATCCTGCCGCTCACCGAATCGATCGGACATCGCGCGGCAGTCTACGTCGAACAACTGGCACTGAGCCACGGCGTGCGCGCCAACGACGCGATCATCGCCGCCACGGCCATCGAGTCCGCCGAACCTCTCTGCACATCCAACGCCAAGCACTTCCGCCCGGTACCGGGTCTGGAACTTGCGGTCTTGAAGGTTTGATGCCCATCCACTCGCTCGAACTCCTGGCCCACCGCACCTGGCCCTGCCGCACCGAAGCCCTCCTGGGGAACTGGATCCTGCGCGAGTCCGGCGGATTCACGCGGCGTGCCAATTCTTGTCTAGCTGTCGGGGATCCCGGCGTGGTTCCGGAGCAGGCGGCGGATCTCGTGGAATCCTGGTACCGGTCGCGCGACCTGGAGCCTTGCGTCAAGATCGTGCCGGGTTCCCCCTCCGATCTCGATTCTCTGCTGGAATCGCGCGGATGGACCATCGCCACGCCCAGCCTCACCTTGGCTCGCGAACTCGGGCAGGACCACCCCAAGCTTCCGCCGGAGGTTTCCGTGTCGGCCATTCCCGATTCGGATTGGCTGCGCACCGTGTCGCTGTGGGACGGCGAACCGCCGGACAAGGCACGTCGCCACGCCGAGCTCGCCATGCGCGTGCACTCGGGTGGATTCCTGCGCTGGACCACTGCCGAGGGCATCCTGGCCGTGGGGTTGGTGTCCATGGACGGAATGGATTCGTTCCTGTACGACGTCGTGGTCCACCCCGAGCGCCGCGGTCGCGGCATCGGACGCGCCTTCTGCAACGCGGCCATGAGCTGGGCCGCCCAATGCGGCACCCGGACCATGGCGCTCCAGGTCCTGGAGTCGAACCTGGTGGCGCGCCGTTTGTACGAATCGCTGGGGTTCGCCGAACACCACCCCTACCACTACCGGGTGGCCGCCGCCGCTAAACCCACCTGTGGGTGCTGATCGCTGGCCCTGATCGATCCACACTTCAAAAAATTCCGATCGCCCCCCTAGACAACCGCCAACGTTCACCATATATTTTCCGCTCTCTAGGTCCCCATCGTCCAGAGGCCTAGGACGGCGGGTTTTCAGTCCGCTAACTGGGGTTCGAATCCCCATGGGGATATAAGCCCACCCTCGGTTCCCCGGGGGTGGGCTTCTGCTTTCTTGGGGATATAAGCCTACCCTCGGCTCCCCGACGGGTGGGTGAACTGCTTTCTTGGGGATATGGATCAATTCCTCCGGAGACCGTAACCAGCGCCTACTCAATCCCACCCAGGAATATCCATGGGGCCTTTCCAGGGATGGTGGATCAGGCCGGTCCGAATGGAATCCAGAGTCTTTGAGTATCCGTCATCACTGATGCAAGGACCAAACGCGGGGAAGGATGCTTTCCCAGGATTCAGGATGTGCCTGCAGCTTGATTTGGCTACCGCCCTGGCCTGGATTTTCACCGAATCGCCTGGGTAGAACGTGAACCGGAGATGGTATTTCTGGTTCGCCGTATCCAGCGGCGGCAAGATGTGGAACGGGAAGGGGCGAGAATAGTCAATTCCACTGGAATCTGACCATTGAACGATGAGCGGAGGATCCAAGATCGTCCTTGATGCAATTTCGATCGAAGACGTTCCGAAATGGCCAACCAACTTGACAATTTCTCGCTCCCCATATTTCCCTGGTCTCATGAGAGAAACCCAAATCATGCCTGGTGCGTGATTGATACCTTCCAGATCGTAGTAGACCATTTTTTGATGAGTTCGATTTGCGCACCCAACGACCAATAGGAGCATCACAAACTGGGTAAACTTGGACATCAAGATTTTCGTCCTCCGAAATAGACGTCTCGTTTGCGCCGTGGTAGATCCAAGAACCAGCGAGAGTCGTGGAAATATTCTGCCACCAGCCGTTGGAAATCTGTCGAGCCGACTTGCACCGACGATTCGAGTACATCCATGCTCCCTGCATGGGTGGTAAATCGATGTATGATGTGATCCGGTGCAAGGGGTGCAAACAGATTTCGAACTTCAGGCGAAGCTTTCTCTGATGTTTTCCACCTCACTCCCGCCTTCGCGGTGCGGTCACGCATGACCTCCAAGGCCAACCGCGATAGATCATTCCCCAGTTGACGGATTCCGGGAATTTTCAGCACAGGCATCGATCGATAGCGCTCCGGGATCGCTCCCGGTTGCCCTGTCGCCAGCGTTTCCCGGCGCACCCGTTCGAATTCCGCCATTTCCTGAAGGTAGCGTCGCTCGTGCAACTCCTTCACGCGCTGCGCAACCTGGCTCTTCGATTCGGTCGTGGTGCCGGCCAACCCACGCGGAGTGCCGCCATTGTCCAAGCGTTCGTTCAGGACGCGGTACACGTAGTCGTTCACGCTCTCCCCGGGTTCGGGCTCGGCCACCGGCAAGTCGGGGATCCATTCTTCCGGACCGTAACCGCCGCCTACATCGGCGTGCATCCCCGGCACGATCCATTCCTCCCAGTCGGGATTCGGCATCGGGGCGCGCCCCCGCACGTCCTCCCAGTCTTCCGGCCCGACGGCTCGCGGGCCATCCTTGAGCACCCGTTCCAGGGTCCAATCGGTCTTCAGATCCGGCTGGCACCGGATGCTCCAAAGGTCGAAACTCGCCCGCACCTCCGACTGCGCCACCAGGTGGACGACTTTCTTGACCCGGCTCGCATGCACCGACAGATCGAACCCGATGTCGATCCCGTTGCCGGGTACCCCCACCGATCCGACCGTATCGAAGATGCCCAGTGTTTCGATCGTGATCGAGGTCTTGGACAGCTCGTATTTCTTGAGGTCGTCGTCGTCGAACAGTGTATTCACCAGGGCCCGCGCGATGGCGGCACCTCGGCTGAACCCGAAAATGTGAAGCTTCAGTTCAGCGTCGGGGTGGGTCTTCGTCATCACGCGAAGCCAGTCCATCGATTTGCGGATTCGCTTTCCAAACCCGATGGCAAGCCCCTGTTTGAGTCCATCGAACTCGCCATCGGTTCCGATGCCTTCCACATAGTGAGCATCCCACAGCTCATTCCCTTCGGTGGTCTGCGGATAGAGCTGGAACAGCTTCCCGATGTTGGTCACCGACCCGGTCTTCAGGTCGTGTTCCAGATTGTTCCCGGTACCGTCGTTGAAGATGCCCAGGTGCAACGTGGTGATGGTGGGCTTGGTCACCTGCTTGGCCGGTTGCGGAATCTTTTCCAGGTCGGCGAGCTGCGCGTAGAACGCACAGCCAAAGGTGTCCTTGTCGGCGTCCCAGGTGCGTTCGCGGTCGGTCGGATTCTGTCGTGTCGCGGCGTCTTCGTGGCATTGGGCTTGGCAGTCTTGTGCGCCGTCGCCGCATGCCGGACACGGGAATGTGATGTTCCCCGCTCCCTTGCAGGTGGAGGGGAACAGGAACACGTTCGCGCGTTGGTTGGGCGAGACCTTTTCCCGCAACGCCGTCTTGTCCTTGGATGCCTGAAGATTGTCGGCGTCGGGCTTGGACGGAACCAATGCGGGATTGGTCGCGCCGCAGCCGCAGCAGGCCCATTGCCTTTTGGCGTCGGGTGGGTCTCCCACGAAGTTTTCGGGCTTGAGCTTCACCGAACAGATCGCGTCCATGTAGGCCAAGTACAGTTTGGTCTTGGTCATTGGGCCTGCGATGCCATCCACCTTCAAGCCGTTGTCGGCTTGGTAGGACCGGATCGCCTGGTCGGTCTTGGGGCCCAGGATTCCGTCCACGGCACCGGAGTAGTACGGCGCTCCCGATCGATGCTTCAAGGTGGCCAGAGCGGCTTGGGTGGTATCCAGATCCCATGGATCGAACTTCGTACCTTGGGAGAGTTTGAGCCATCCATCTAGATCGCGCGTGAGCAATCCGTGCACCGCCCGTGCGCGTCGGTCGGAAAGCGCCTTGTTGTCGGCGGGTTCGGGCATCTGGTCGGCATGCCCGAAGATGGCCGCGACGGCGTCCGGGTTTTGCTCATGGAGCGCCTTGAGCTTGTCCAGTTCCTGGCACGACGACGGAAGCGGGAACGACGACCCGAACGCGAAGTGGGTCGGGCCCAGCGACCAGACCGCCAACGGCTTGGGCGGCTGGTGGGCTGCGACCTGCACCTTGGGGCTATCCAGCTTTTCCTTAGCGTTGGGGTGCTGAGCCAGCACATGGTATTCCAACGGCGTGCCCGGCTTCACGAGGGTCTTGGGCGAGAGCAACTTGCCCGTGGCGGTGGCCTTGCCGTCTTTCACGAGGCCGTCAAAATTTGCCGACTGGTCTTCCACGGTCGTGGTGCCGTCAGGCTTGGGGATCGTGCAGAACAGCCTGAACGAGACGGATCCTGTCGTCGCTTCGGCGGGTCCCTGGAGGATCACTTCCATCGCGAAGGGCTGGTCGGTGGCGAGCTGGGCTGGATCAGTCGTGATGCGGCAATTGGACAGGGTGACCTTCGCGGTTGCCGATTGGCCCGCGGGTTCCGGGTTGTCTTCGCGGCATTCCTTGAGATAATTGGGATTGACGCTTCCTTCGCCAGAAGTGTTTCCATTGCCTGAACGACTCGACTTCTTCTCGAAAATCGATTTGTCCAAGCTGCCGGGGTGGGCGGTGGACTTGTCGAGGAACGAAACTCCAAAAGGATTGTTGGCGCGCGGACTCGATGACATCAGGATTCCTCGAATGGGGGCATCGCGGAAACGGTAAATACGGGAATGAAGAACCAAAGATACTTCACCCGCCAACCGTGAGCAGGACCACCACTGGCGTCACCTCACCAGAACGCACCACAGGTGCAGAGCCATCACCCTACGATCATCGGCCTGGACAATTGAGGGACAGCGAAGAGCTGCGCCCCCTGATCCGTCCCGGCCCCGCTCAGATTCCGGTCACGAATTTCAGAGCCGAACCGGTGGCGGCATTCCGCACCCAATAGATCCCGTTCGGCAAGGTCTTGCTCAATCCCGACCAACCGACTTCCATCGAGGCAAGATCAGTCGCATTGAAACCACCCATGCGGGTCCCTTTGGCGTCGTAGACGATGAACTCTCCTGCAGAGAAGGTTGTCGCGCGACCCGAATGGTCGACCGAAGACATCTTCAGCAGCTTGAGCATCTGCTGGGCATATCGTTTGCCGAATTCCCGATACGAATCAGCACTGAAATGAACCCCCTGGTTATTCGCATACGTCCCTATAGTGAGCCCATTTGCGGAAATAACATAGGCTGTGGGAATACTTTTCGACAGTGCTCCAATTGCGCTATTCTTTGAAGGATTATTGTATACCTCACCAGCAAGAAATGGAACATCGCGTGCATTCAAGCCCAGATCAACCAGCAATTTTTCATAAATCGACTTGACCTTGTCCCCCCATGTACCAGGTCCCGCATCGGTTTCTCCTTGATGAAACAAAATTCCTTTGATCACACCTGACTGCTGAGCGATCTTCGCGGTTGCAACAAGCCTCGTGTATGGATTGCTGCCGTAATTCGCTGCGAACTGTTGCATCCACGTTGGTTGAGTTTTGTAATAGCTTGCCGCCTCATTTTCAATGAACCCGGTTATTGCGGTCCCCCCAACTGCAACGGGCACGACACCGATTGTGATGGACGAAGGCAAGCTGTCGGCCAGATTTCGCCCAAACCAGTCGAGAATCGACAGATGGGTATCGCACCGAACGATCGGAGCCACTGCTGGTGCCCATTGATTCTGGGTCCGACTCACATTTTTCCCATCGCTCATTTGGGAACATGTTACCGGGGACAGCACCTTGTACCGAGGATGAGCAGTCTGGTCCTTCGCCTCTGCCGGAGCAACCCCTTCCATGTTCGACTGCCCGAAGGCGAGGTAGACATGAAAATTCGGGTCCGCAGCCGCGTGGACACCACAGGCCGACGCCAGGGTCACTCCCATCGCCAGTTTGAGAAAATGCTGCCGAGAACTCATATGGATGCTCCCTTTGAGCCAAGTCGTCCCTAGACTGGTGGGATCATCCGAACAAACGAACGGGATCTCCCACCTTGCTTGATGGAAGATCCGGTTTCGACCTCAGTTTCAGACAAGAGTTGAAGCTGTCGGCGTTGCTAATTCAACAACGGAGTACTCTACCTCGTCAGAAGTTGACTTGCCTTGGTGCTTCTGCCGTCGTGTAATTGGGCTCTTCCCCAAAAACCTTCGCGCCGGCACCCCATAACGTTCCGTCTTTTTTCAGATACATAAATCCGTCAAGCCCTGGAAACATATCCGCCACATCTGTAGCTACAATCGTTGGTTTGTTATAAATCGGCCCAGTTTGAAAACTAACCGGCAGCTGCCCACTCATAAGAAGAGTCCCATCTTTCTGTAGGAAGAGACTGTAATTGTTACGTGCCTTTACGGAAACAACATTTACGAGATTTTGGATCTGCACGAAGAAATTACCAACCCCTGTTGAGATCGATCCTTGTCCAAGTTGTCCAAAGTCATTTGTCCCAGCACCACGCACGGTTCCGTCAGGATTCAGCAAATGGATATGCCCATTTCCAACTGCAAAAGATCTCACACCCGTCTCAAGCAAAGCAATGCTGTCGTAATCCTGCCCGAATATGGAACCCCAAGCCCAAAGCCTACCGGACGAATCTAAAGCCAACCCAGCATTTGATTGAGACGCATCAACCATTGCAACATGTTCCAGGCCTTGAATTCGTGCTGGCAATGTATCTTCGTGCCACCCTCCAAGAATCGAGCTTCCGCCAGTCAAGACTGTCCCATCATTCTTTCGAAAGAGGGTTGTGCTTCCTGAAACGACCAATGATGAGACCCCAGAAATAGCAATGGTTTGGAATGGAAGGGGCGCTCCTGGGAAGGCCGTATTGATTACCGTCCCACCAAGCTGTCCAGGGCTGAGGTAACCTGCACCTATCAGCTCCCCGGTGTTTTTCATGATATATGTCGATTGACCGCTTGCCGTTGTTGCTGAAATCCATTTTACATTGTTCGCAATTTCCCTTGGAGTCAAATTTGCATAATCACTCCCCCCAGAAACAAAACCGAACCCTGCACCTGCATTGGAGCCAGAGGCAAGCACTCTACCATCCGACATCAAATACAATGCATAAGCCATTCCACTCATTTCATTTCCACCAATTGACATTGAAATAACTTTTGAAATTTTCAAGTTGACAGAGCTGACAAGCCCTCCTGGCTGAGATCTCGCGAACACAGTTATCAGTCCAGTCTGTTGAACAGATAACGGGCCATTCAGAGGGGTCCAGGCATTTCCATCGAGTGAATACTCGATCGCGTCAGCCCCCTCTGAGCGAATCGTATCGTACACGGTCCCGATGTAGTTGCCCGCCGGAGCCGAGTGGGTCGGGGCCAAGGCCGTCCGAGCGACGACCGCGGTATCCTTGGCGGTGTTACCTGCGCTGTCCGTTGCGGTCAGGATGTAGCTGCGTGTACCGACAGGCAGACTCGCGACGATGTGCGTGAAGGCTCCGTTCGATGCCGGGACGACCGTTCCATTCACGGTCACCGACCTCAGCTTCAGGTTGTCGGAGACCTTCCAGACCAAGGTATCGGCGGTCACGGCGTTGGCCACCAGGCGGTACTTCTGCTTCTGGAACGCCACCACCGGGGCGCTCTTGTCGTATTTGCGAACCACCCGAACGGAATCCGTGGCGATGTTGCCGGCCTCGTCGGTGGCGATCAATCGAACCATCGTGGTGTCCGTGGTCAGCGATACCGTCGCGGAAAACACCCCGGATTGGCCCGATACCAATGCTCCATTGATGGATACCGACTTCAAAGCATCGTCGGTCACTTCCCACGACACGACCATGCTCGGGACGAAGGCCCATACCGCCGAATCCTTGGAACCTCCCTTGTAGGCAATCTTCGGTCCGGTGGCGTCGGCCAACCTGGAGACCTTGAGGGTGTCGAGCCTCGT
The DNA here is from genome assembly GCA_029557215.1 of Fibrobacterota bacterium. GTDB lineage: Bacteria > Fibrobacterota > Fibrobacteria > UBA5070 > UBA5070 > UBA5070. The sequence continues at coordinate 29,879 of JAKPQQ010000131.1, forward strand.
GTTCCCACGAGCATCCTTGGCTTCCAGCACGAACGCATTCGGCCCCACGGTCAGTGGCTGCGTGGTGGAGTACAACCCGTCCGTCCCGACGATCAGCTTCGTGCCGTTCACCGAAACCTGGCTTAGGGTCGAATCATCGGTCACCTTCCAGGACAATTTGAGCGAAGACGTGGTCGACGCGACCGTGGTGTCCACCCGAGGGGCCGCCTTTTCGATCTTGGGCGCGATGCTGTCGAAGGCGGCGGCACGAACGATCACAAGTTCCTTGCCGGAACGGTTCCCGTAGGAGTCGACCGCTTCGATCACAAAGATGTTCCTGCCAGGAGCCAGCGGCACGATCGTCGCGTAGGGCGACGCGGATGATTCGGAACGCACGCCACCCACCCGGACGGTGTCGATCCCTGCCGGATCGTCGGCGGAAACGAGCACCCGCAGGCTGGACATGGCGAACGCCACCTGGGTGTCCGTCGCTGGCGACAAGATCTCGATGGCAGGCTTGGTGCTGTCCCGGTCGCGGGTCACAAAGACGGTGTCCCTGGCGGGGTTCCCGCGTCTGTCCGTTGCCTGCAGGACCAGCGTATCGATTCCGACCTCGAGGTCGACCGAGGTCTGGAAGATTCCCGACGCTCCCGTCAGGATCCGACCATTCAGCGAAACCAGATCCAACGAGTCGTCGGTCACCTTGTAGTTCAGGGCGAGCACCTTGGTGGAATACCCCACGACGACCTCGCGTGCGACAGGAGCCACCCGCTCGATGCGCGGAGGAACGGTGTCACCGGGATCGTTCGCCCTCGTGACCTTCAGCCGAAGCGGCGATGGCAGGTGGTTGCCAGCCTTGTCCCAAGCATCCACCAGAACGACGTTTTCGCCAACCGCGAGCGATACCGAGACGCTGCACGGCGAGCCCGTGCAGGATTGGCTACCGACCTGGATGGAAGAAATCCCGGCAGGGTCGGTCGCGGCGGCGACCACCTCGATCTCGCGGGTTCCGTTGGGAACCGATGTGTCTTGGGACGGCTCCACGAACCGCACGACCGGAGTCGTGGTGTCTCGGGCAAGAACCACGAACGTCGCGGCGGCGGTCACGGAACGGCCGGAATCGTCCTGCAGGGTCACGAAAAGTGTATCGGTCCCCGCTGCGGCGGAGGCCTTTGCCTGGATCGAGAAATTCCCATCCAGGATCCAGGACGTATCGGTGTTCCCGGGAAGCTGCTGCACCTGGAACAGGAAATCGTCCGATCGCCCCAGCGGCCCACGCACCTGGTACTGCGGATTCCCAACCTTCACACCTTTGTTCCAGGCGAAGCTCCCTCGAACGGCAATCGTCCCGCCACCGGCTTCGACGGCGCCATCGACGGACAGCGCGTTGACGATGCGGATCGGATCGGGCGGAAACAGGACCAGACTGTCGGAGCCTTGCAGATCGCCCGAGCGGATCATAACTTCGGCGCGAAGTCGGAGCTGGGAAAAGTCGACCTGGACCACCGACGCGATCCTGGCGACGCTGATCCCCTCCGAGGCTCCCAGGACCAGAATCTTCGCCATGACCGCCGACGAATCGACACCGTACGGAAGCGACTTGACGGAAAATGCTCCGGAAAGGATCCGCGAAGCCAAATACCGCTGCAAGGCCGCGATCTGGATCGCGACCGGATCGGAAGCACTGCCGTAAGCGCCGGATTCGAAACGGACCGAATCGAAACCTTTCAGCAAGGCCACCGCCTGCTCGTCCACGTTCCGGATTTCCTTGTTGACTTCCAGCTCGCCTTTCGCCGTGACCTTGACCTGCACCACCGTCGTCCGCACCCCCAACGTCCAAAGCTCCACTTCCATGGAGTCGAAGGCGATCGAACGCGGGAACGTCGCGGTGACTTGGAAGGCCGTGGCGCTCATGCGCTCGATGAGAAACGCTCCGCTCGATTCCTTGTGGATCCAGGCGACGGAATCCGGGTAGCGCTCCGATTCGACGGACCACTGCTGCTGGACCTGGAAGGCTCCACCCGGATCCGAACGGGTGGACGTTTCGCTCTGGCAGGAAAAAAGGCCAACCACCACAATCAGGAAAAGGGGGATTCGATGGAAAATACGCCGGGAGAATGCTATGGACATCTTGGACCTCGGGTAGCGGCAGGAACGTGGTTTTGGCAAAACGTAGAGATTCCCACCGACAATCCGCTGTGATCCCCCTCACACGATCACCCCCAAAATGGGGACGCACCTGTCACCAACAAAAAACCAGAAGCGTTTGAGCGCTTCCGGTTTTGATCTCTGATCGATCCCCCTCCTACGCGGGGAATCGGAGTCTTTACCGCATCGGAGGGAGGACCAGCGCGCTCGAGGCGCCGTCCGGAGCCGCGACCCGCACGACCAGGCTTCCGCTCGCCGCATTGCCCAGTGCCAGCCAGCCAGTGCCATAGGCATCCATTTCGGTCAATCCGACCTGCGTGCCGGAAAGCGTCCAGACCGAGATCCTGGCCTGCGGAGCGCCCGAGATCGCGAGCCCGTTGGCTTCCCGACGGAACTTGACGCCTTCCAGGTTGATCGCCCGATTTGCGACGCCCGATGTTCCCTTCTTGACATCCATGGCCAGCTTCATGAAGTCGATGGTGTACGAACCGTCGGTGTTCTTGGGAATGACCGTCCCGCTTTGCGAGACCGTGATGTCGCTGCCGAACGTGGCGGCATCCAACTTGACCTTGAGCTTCACGCTCTTGGGCATCTTCGAATGGGGCGAAGTCCACTTGAGATTCCACGGACCTGCGCCGGAATTGGCCGTCAACTTGTCCATCGTGAAGTGTGCGCGGTAGTAGGCGCCGACTTCTGCCCAGGTTCCCACCCACAACTTATTGTCAGCCGCTCTTTGCAGAATAGCTTGGTGGTCACTTGTGGTAGCGCTGTACTGGTCGGGGCTAGTACTCACATCGTGGGTGAATATCGGAGCCCAGCTATTGTTGGTCTTAGCCCCATCAAGGAACGTTTTCACCTCGCCCGCATTGCTGGGTTGAATGCAGTAACCCAGAATATTCATCCACGTCGGCTCCGAGCCTGCAGACCAATTGTAATACGTCTTGTTGGTCGACCCGATTCCTTGACAGCCTCGCCCGAGGAACGCCACCTGCCCGACGGTATTCTGCCCACCAACGGCACAATTGGGGTAAGCGAAAGTCACGGCTTCGAAGGAAGGATCAAGCCCTTGGATGAGGGTGACCATTTTCGCGATCTGGTCATCTCCCTCCGACGTATTTTGATGGCCTAACGTATGCGAGGCGAGTTCGTGCCCATTTTTCCCAGCGGCAATCCACTGGGACTGGCTTGTAGAAACCTTATATCCAGCTCCGTTGGTCAGGAAGAAGGTGCCCTTCATGCCTAACTTATCGAGCGCAGGAATCGCGGTTGAGAGCTGGGAAGGTCTCGTGTCATCGTAACCGAACGATGTTGCCCCCGTGTACCCGTTCCAGGGGACAGTCGTGACGGGACCGGCGTGCGCGGCGGCGGCGGCGAGCAATGCGGAAAGCCCAGTGGCTCGGAAGAACACGTTGTCAAGCATGGGTCAACTCCTGAGGATGAAAGGCAATTTCCGTCGGTTTGCCGAGCCGCGTTCGTGGAGCCAGGACGACTCCGGGGGCGAACAGGTCCGCCACTCGAGGCATGCATCCAAGCCGCAATGCCAGTTCGTGGATGATGCGAACGATCGACCGCGAGGACGTCCCGTTGCGGCGACCATGTGTTGCGAAAAACACAACAGTCACGGAACCTCCTCCCGATCGACTCCGTACAACCGGATGTCGTCGATCCAGAATTCGGATCCGTTCTGGGCGATGAAGCTGAGGTCCGTGACCGAATCCCGGATCCCCACCCAGCCGTAGTTGTTGAGGATGTTGCCGGGAGCCCCGGGAGCATCGAAGTCCTGCGGACGAACCCGGATCCGCGTCCAGGTCGTGGACAGCGTGAATTGTTTCCAGGCTTTGGGACCGGAACCGTTGGTCAGATGCTCCAACGCCAGGTGGAACGTCCCGCTGCCTTTCACATGGAAGACGATCGAATCGAGGCCCCTGAAGCAGCTTGGCTTGCGGCTCAAGGTGGTCCCCAATACGGTATAGTCGCCACCGGGCGAAGAATACCGGAATCGCATCGCATTCCCGTTGCGGCCCGATCCTGCCACCTCGAAGAACGGCCCGCTCAGCGCCTGGGTCCCGACAGAAGCCAATCGCCATCGGCTCCGATTGGGGAGCTGCGTGGTGTCGTTGCGGTCTTCAAAATCGTCGACCAAGGTGGAAGTCCACATGTCGCGGAATTCCTGCGGGATCCGCGCCCAGGTGGCGAGCGAATCCGGCTTCGGCGCCTTGCCCCCTAAACCCGAACGCAACCGGATCTT
>JAKPQQ010000133.1 GCA_029557215.1 Fibrobacterota bacterium
CGGGCAAGCTCTCCTTCGACATCGGCGGCGCAGGCAGCGCGGGCTCCACGTTCCAGCTCGACAACGTGTCCATCGTCGCCTCTTCCGGCACCGGGGTCGTCGGCAAGGGCGCCAGGACCGCCAGCCTGTTCCAGCAGGGCAGCCAGCTGGTCGTGGACGGAACCGGGACGCTGGTCCTGCTGGATGCCCGCGGGAAGACGATCCTGCGCCGCGAGATCCGCTCGGCGACCCGACTGGATCTCGCCCCCCTGCCCCGGGGCCTCTATTTCGCCCGTTTCCAGGATGCAAGCACCCTGATCCGCAAGCTGGACTGACCCCGATCCGGACCCGATCGTCAAGCCACCTCTCGTCGGAGGGGTGGCTTTCCTTTTTTTCGCCACTCGAGTTTCGTAGCCAATCCCCCCATTTTCGGCTTACCTTCGTGGTTCCATGCGCGTCCTCCAGCTGACCAACGAATACCCCCCCCGCGTCTACGGCGGCGCCGGCGTCCACATCGACCACCTGAGCCGCGAACTCGCCAAGCTCTGCAAGGTGGAGGTGCTGTGCTTCGGAGACCAGAAGAGCTTCACGGAATCGCTTTCCGTGAAGGGCATCAAACTGGAAAATCCGATCCTGCCGCAGACCCCGGCCCACGGCAGCGCCTACAACGCCATCCTGCGCAACCTCGACATGTCGGCATCGGCCCGCGCCTGCGAAGTCGTGCACTGCCACACCTGGTACGCCCACTTCGGCGGCATCCTCGTGAAGCAGACCCAGAATGTCCCGCTGGTGCTCACCACGCATTCCCTGGAGCCCAGCCGCCCCTGGAAATCCGAGCAGCTTGGCGAAGGAGGCTACCGCCTCTCGTGCTGGGTGGAACGCACCGCCTACCAGAACGCCGACGGCGTGATCGCCGTCTCCAAGGAGATGGCCCGCGACGTGATCGAAGCCTACGGAATCGATCCCCACAAGGTGCGCGTGATCCACAACGGGGTGGACCCCGACGAATTCCCCTCCGAGCCCGACGTCTCGGTGCTGCGCAAGCACGGCATCGACCCGTTCCGTCCCTACGCGCTCTTCGTGGGCCGCATCACGCGCCAGAAGGGCATCCGCCATTTCCTGC
>JAKPQQ010000134.1 GCA_029557215.1 Fibrobacterota bacterium
GAGAGCGTTCAAAGCCTGCTCAAGAATCCCATCATCATCGATGGCCGCAACATCTACAACCCGGAACGGATGAAGGCCCAGGGATTCAACTACATCAGCGTCGGCCGCTCAGCCGTCTGAGGGGCGTCGGGGCGGCGTCCACTTACTTCTCGGGCCGTCGGCGTACCGAACGCGTACGCTCTAGGCCCTCGGGCGTGGCGTGGGCATCCACCCCAACGCCCCTCAGTTCATCGGGGCGGCGCCCACTTACTTCTCGGGCCGTCGGCGAACTTGAAATCAGCCGACGAGGTCGAGAAGGGTTCCGGCCATGCGGTCCTGGGCTTTGATCGCCTTCAGGTTGTATCCCGCACTCAATTCGTCGGTCTTGAGACCCACCAGATCCTTGGCGAGGTCCACGTTGTTTGGAGCCTGGCTGGAGGAGGGGGTTTCGGCAACCACGCTCCCTCCGGCAGGCGCCGAAGGTCTCCCCACGGTTTTCCCCCCGGAATTCACCGCGTCCATGGCCTTGTAGCCAGGTGTATTGACGTTGGCTATGTTCCTGGAGCGGATGGCCATGGAGTCCGATGCTCCCTGGATTCCGCGAAGACTCTCGTTCCGGATTTCCATGGATCGAGAATACATTCCGCGCACCTCCAGCGCAACTACCCAGCCGAGGAAAGATCGCAACGTGCCCAAGCCAATGCTCCGCCTCGTGGTGACGATCTGCGCCCTGGCGCGAGCGGTCCACGCGGGCGTCGATCCGACGCCCCTCCGTGTCGGCATCTGGGCGGAATCGCCTCGCAAGGAAGACTCCGCGGCTCTCCGGGCATGGGCGCAACGCACTGTGGACGACCTGGACCGACGGATGCAATCGTCCGGATTGAATGTGCGCGCGTACCTGGCATCGTTCCGCATGGTTCCTCGCGGCGCGCTTCCCCTCTCGGGAGGAGATGCCCACCACCACCCCGACCTGCGCGACACATCGCTCGATCTCGTCTGGGGAGTCCCGTTCCAGGATGACCTGGCCAGCGCACGCCCCGCTGCGCTGCGAACCTGGTTGAGCAATCTCGGCTGCCTGGACGAGCGGGGATTCCTGGTGGGCTGGGATATGTTCCAGCTCCCCCACCACCCGGCAAACCATCTGGATGCGGCGGATTTTCCCATCGAAGGAGGCGTCGTGCGCAGACCCTCGTGGAGCCTGCTCCCCGACAGCAGCCTCGCACCGGCATGCCGCTTGGCCATCGCAGGCATGCAGACGGGTCGGGGGCCCATCTACTCCGATTCCAAGCGATTCGCGGAACAGGTCGCCCGAGCACTCTCGCGGCCTCTGTTCCTGGAAGCCCTGGATGCATCGGCGCGCCCTGCCAACGGCGCCCTCTTCGAACTCTGGAGGGGGCGCCCGAACCCGATCCGGGCCTACGGGACCACCTTCAAGGGAGGTCCCGACTCCCTCTTCGCGGATTCCACAGGTCGGATCCGATTCCGCGATGCAAAATCGGTACTGTGCGGCGATCTCCCCTGGACCCACGGCAAGAACGGCTCCTGCGGCACGGCCTTCTGGCGCCTTCGCCATGCACATCGGACAACGAGTGGCTGGCTGGATGCCGGATCGATACAGGAAGTCGCCGAACACCAGGACACGCTCGTACTCCAGCTCCAGCTTCCTGGTGGATCCACCCGCTCCTGGAAGGACGCGACGTCGCGCTGGCCGCTGCCATGGGTGGCCGCGGAGTCGGACAGCGCAGGCACCCTGACGATCGGGCTTTCCGTACCCAGCCACATCGATTACGTCCTGCGCATCCTGGACGAGACAGGCCGGGAGCGGGCTCGAACGCGCCCCATGTCCTTCGGGCCAGGCGTCTACGAAAAACGCCTGGAAGGCATCCTGACGCGCCCTGGATGGGACGTGCGGCTGGACGCCGCATCGAGCCGACTTCAGACCCGGATCACAGCGCCCTGAAGTTCACCAGCTGAGGACGACGCCGACGAGCCCCAGCGTGGTCGCCAGAGCCAACGCAAGAATCCTTGCCCATGCCGGACGGGCAGGCTCCCTCGCGACCGGCGTTCCCAGATCCTTTCTCGGCGCTTCCACGCCGGCAAGCTGACGCGCCGTGATCCCGGACGCAAGCCTGAGCGATGGCAGAGGGGCTCCCTGGCACTGGACCACGGCGCTCCTTGCGCTCTTCACGCTGTCGACCCGCACGAGTTCGGCGTGCACCTGCCACTTGTCTCCCAGCTGACCAAGCCTTCCGGCGACGAGCCAGGGCACACCCAGGCGCTCCCCCACCTCCTGCCGACACGACGCGGTCA
>JAKPQQ010000142.1 GCA_029557215.1 Fibrobacterota bacterium
CCCCGGAATTGACGATCGCGCCGTTGCCGCCCACACCCGTACCGGCGATGTCGACGACCTCGGCCCCGACGGCGAAGCCTCCGAGATCCAAGGTCGCCCCCGACTGCACCGAGGTTCCGCTACCGGTCCCGCCGAGCGCCGAGGCGTTGCCGACCTTCAGCGTTCCCGCCCCGATCGTCGTGGCACCCGCGTAGGTGTTCGCCCCCGAGAGCAGGAGGAGTCCCGCACCGGATTTCGTCAAATTGTTCGCTCCGGAAACGATGCCGGAAAGCGTCAGGTCGGTCGCGGCGTTGGAACCGTCGGCCACGGCGAAGTTGATTCCCGTTCCCAGCACGACGGGATTGGCGATGCTCGCACCCGTGGAGTTCGTGGTGGAATTGATCGTGACGTTTCCGCCCAGGGTGACCGCGCCGGAACCCGTGATCGCCGCGCCCACGTCCATGCTCGTGCTGGTGGGGGAACCCAGCGTGTAGGTGCCCAGCGCCAGCGTGCCGCCGTTGGTCAATGTCAGGGACCCGCTCACGGTCAGGTTGCCCGCCGCGGTCTGCGTTCCGCTGGTGTTCGAAAACCTGAGGTTCCCGTAGGTCGTACTGGTGACGGTCTGGCCGCCGGTGGAGTTGGCGTAGTCGACCGTGAGGTTGGCGATCGTCTTGGTCGAGATCGTGTACTGGCTCGCGAAATCGGCCGTGGCGCTGGTGCGGGTCACCTTCACGGTCCCGGAACCGGAAAGGGTTCCGCTTCCGGAAACCACCGTGGCGGCGGCCGGAACGAGGGTACCGTTCACCACCAGGGTTCCGGACATGGATAGGTTGGAATTGGCCGCGCAGGTCTGCCCGCTCTGCAGGAAGAAGGAGTCGGCGGAGTTCGTGAATCCGGATGGATTGGAGCCCGTTCCGTCGGTGTTCGTCCACCAGTTCGCGGTCGAGGAGATGTCGGCGGAATTCGAGTAGTACTTGGCCCCCTGGAGCTCGTAGGCGCCCATGTCCGTGGTGCCGTTGGCGGGGCGCGGATTTCGGGCGATGTCGGTCGAAGGCGCGCCGGTGTTGGTCCCCACGTCCTTGGCGGGCGAACTGGAACCGATGTTCAGGTCGGAGATCAACGCGTAGGATCCGCCGCCGTTGGTGAAACCGGGAGAGTTGCTGTAGACGGTTCCTGTCCCGTATCCCGATTCCGACGTGGGGAGCAGGTTGTAGGTCCAGGCTGCCTTCACGAAGGTGTTGCCGCCCGAGTTGATCGTCGAGTTCCCCGAGAAGATGCTGTTCTGGATGTTCAACGTCCGGCCGGATACGCTCGGAGCCATCGCGCTCACGGTGTTGTTTCCGTAGAAGGTGCAGTTCGACGCGGTGCCGTAGGGGCCTGCGTTGTAGGAAGGAGGAACTCCGAAGATTGTACCGGTATTATTCTTGAAGACGCTGTTGTTGATGGTGATGTAGTTGCTGCGATCGCCCATGTTGAACACGTTCGAGCTGTATCCCTTGAATACGACCCGGTCGAAGGAGAATGTTCCAGCGCTATTCATGCTGAACGGAGCGCAGGCGCTGAGCGCGACGTTCTTGAAGATGTGGGCGACATTCCAGTTGATATCCCAGTTGCTCCAGGTCGATATCGTGATCACAGGGAAATTGTCCGGGAGCGTCTGGTTGCTCATGATGGTGAGCTCCCATTTGATGTTCGCCGGCCAGGCTTCGCTGTAGCTCTGCGCCGCCGCGCCCTGGAGATAGATCGTGTCGCCCGACTGGGAGGCCGCCACCGCCGCGTTGATGGTGGTGTAGGTCGCGCCGGAAGTCGCGCCGTTGTCGACCGTGCGCTTCTGCGCGCCCCATGAAACCGCCGACAGCGCAAACAGCATCCAGGCCGCGGACATGAGTCCCCGGAACGACCCTCGGCATCCTGATTGCGTTCGATCCACAGCCTTGCGTCCTTCCTCTTCCTCCCGGATCCTGTCCGTCCTCGAACGCGGGCACCTCTCCCGCGCATACGTCATTTTCTGTCTACAGATTCCGCATCGGCAACGGAATCCAGGAACGGACCTGGTGGGTTGGTCCGCTCGCATTGGTGGAAACTGGAGTATTCGTCATCATTTCTCGTCTTCGTGCGATGTTCCAGCCACATCGCGCGCGACTCTTCGCCGGCTCCCTGCCTGGGAGTTGGTCGAACTCAAATCCCGAACTCCGGGACTTGGATGGGATCGATCCGGCATTGGCCGCATGGATCACATCCCTATGAGTTTATGGTTTTTTTAAGCGGCGCGCAACCACCAAATCCATGATCTCGTCGTGATCCAAAAACTTCGCTCCACGATGGACCATTCCCGCTAGCGTCGCGGAAGCTCGACATCCGGAGGTGGAATGACCGACGGCGCGGAAGTCGGTTCGGATCCAGCGGTGAAGAACCAGAACAGCAATCCTCCGGCGACCACTCCCGCCCCGACACCTCCGTACATCCAGGGGTTCCTGGCGACGCCCTCGCGTTGCACACGATCGAGGATGTCGACGTCCAGACGGTTTCCGGTCCAGGCGAACTTCCAAGGCGTCGGCTCCCGGAGCGCGATGCGGAAATCGAGGACCCCGGAATCGCCTTGTTGCGGAACCGTCAGCCAGGAAGGCCTCCCGCCGAGAGCTTCCGGAGCCAGGCGACCGGATGCGATCTCCACGCGCAGACATGGAGGGGATTCCTCCAGTCCACACGAACGGATCCGATAGCGGGGCCTCACCCCATCGGCGAACCGGAACTCCATCCGGATCGAATCCCCCGACCGCTTCCATTGGAATCCATCCACCACGGCGACTTGCGCGTTCGCCGCGCAAGCCAAGAGCGACGAAAGGACCAGTCCCGGCAACGGCTTCGGGAGATTCACGGGTCGGTCCGTATCGGCGTGCCGCCGCTCATCGCGCGTGTTCCTTGGTGCGCACCTCGTCCCATGGAATCGCCTTCATCGCCAGTTCCGGATCCAGCGTCCCCCACTCGAAACCATCCCAGAAGGGGACTTCGACGACGCTTCCCTGCGGCAGGTTCCGCCACTCGGCGGAGATCCGATAGCCGTTCCAGCGGATCAGGATCCAGTCGAGCCCCTTGTTCCCGTAGAATCGTTGGGCGACCAGGCCCAGGTTTTCGTTCTTCTTGAGCCGGTAGCGAACCACGTGGATGCCCCGGCCGGAGATGCCGCCGGACACGTTCGCCGCCGGGGTGGATGGTGGCGAACCGATCGTTCCATCGACGGCGATCGACGAAGGGGACGGAAGATCGGTGCGTCGCACCCGGATCCGGCAGACGGCGGC
>JAKPQQ010000147.1 GCA_029557215.1 Fibrobacterota bacterium
CCGACGGGTCGCCGCGCAGCACGTGGCGCTCGGGGAGTCCGTGGTAGGAGAACAGGACGTGGCGGTCTTCGGCAGGGCTCTTGGAAAGCACGGTACGCGCGATGTCGGCCTGGGCCTCGACGAATCCCGGAAGCTCCGCGAACTCTCCGGCGATGGATGTGCGGATCGAAGGATCCGTCCGGCGCGCCACGCGCTCGAACTCGGCGCGGGTGCTGCCCGTGGTGGCCTCGGCTTCGTGTGGATACAGCGGCACCAGCCGGATTTCGCGGCAGCCTTCGGAGGCGAGCCACCCGAAGGCGTTTTCCATGGAGGGATTCCCATAGCGCATTCCGAGGGCCACGCGGTAGTCGGGTCCCAGGCGGTTGGCGATCTCCGATCCCAGGGCGCACGAGTGGACCATGAGGGGCGATCCCTCGGGGCTCCAGATGGAGGCGTAGGCGCGTGCGCTGCGGGGTGCGCGGAAGGGGGCGATCACGCAGTTCACGAGAATCTGGCGGGGGAGCCAGGGGATGTCGATCACGCGCGGGTCGGTGAGGAACTGGCGCAGGTAGCGCCGCACGGCGGGAGTGGTCGGGGCCTCGGGGGTGCCGAGGTTGGAGAGGAGGATTCCGATCGGGCGTTCCATTTGGCTGGAAACCAAGCTACCAACTTCGGGCGGCGCATCCATTCGGGACGCGTGAAACAGCGGCGGGATCCAACTTGAAACGAGGAGGTGGGCAGACAGGGGAGCATCGGGGCCGAAACGCGGATCGACGCGTTTGGCACGGGGATTGATTTGTGTTCTGGGCGTTCGGAGGTCTCCCTCGAGGAGGCCAGGAAACCACACCACAACACAGGAGACAAGCCATGTACGCGATGACCACCACCCCCCGTTCCTTCCTCGACGAATTCTTCCGCGACTTCGAGCGTTCGGCCGCCGTGACGCCTTCGTTCCAGCCCGCCGCCGACGTGGTCGAGGTCGACAACGGCTGGCGCGTGCGCCTGGAACTCCCCGGCGTCGCCAAGGAGTCGGTGAAGGTCGAAGTGAAGGAGAACGTGTTGTCGGTCTCGGGCGAGAAGCTCGACCCCTACTCCGAGAAGGTCTCGTACCGCCAGAGCGAGGTGGGCTACGGCAAGTTCGCCCGCACCTTCCGGCTCTCCCAGGCCATCGACCGCGATCGCATCGAGGCCCGGTTCGAGAACGGCGTGCTCGAGATCGCCCTTGTTCCGCGTCCCGAGGTCGGGCCGCGCGCCATCGAGATCAGATGAATCCATTCCAACCCCCCGTTGAATCGGGGATCATCGACAGAAGGCCGCTCCGGAAACAGGGGCGGTCTTCCAGTTTCTTGGATCCATCTGTGTGGATGGGGGTCGGCGATTACTTGATTTCCGTCCCAGTTGTTCCGGCCACAGGGTCGAAGGTCTCCGCGATGGAAGCATTTCCACGGCGGAATCCAGCGGTAGCCCGTCCCGGTCGGTT
>JAKPQQ010000153.1 GCA_029557215.1 Fibrobacterota bacterium
GCGCCGGGACGGGACGGGTTGGATGGCTTGCCCGGCGAGGCGGGTCCCGCAGGCCCCAAGGGTGACAGCGGTGAGCCTGGGCTCCCAGGGCCGCAGGGTGAACGTGGCGAGGCGGGCCCGCAAGGTTTGCCGGGCGAACGCGGCGAAGTCGGCCCGATGGGGCCAATGGGATTGAAGGGCGACAAGGGCGATACCGGCGCGGTGGGGCCGCAAGGTCCACAAGGTGTCCAAGGCGAACGCGGCGAGGTTGGTCCGCAGGGCTTGGCGGGCGAACGCGGCGAAGTCGGCCCGATGGGTCCGATGGGTATGAAGGGTGACAAGGGCGATACCGGTGCGGTGGGGCCGCAAGGTCCACAAGGGGATAGCGGTGCGCCGGGTCCGCAAGGTCCGCAAGGTCCGCGAGGCGAGCGTGGCGAGGCGGGCGTGATGGGCCCCCAGGGCCCGCAAGGAATCCAGGGCGAGATGGGTCCGGTTGGTCCTCAAGGTGTTCAAGGCGAACGCGGCGAGGTTGGTCCGCAGGGCTTGGCGGGCGAACGCGGCGAAGTCGGCCCGATGGGACCTATGGGATTGAAAGGCGACAAGGGCGATTCCGGTGCGGTTGGTCCTCAGGGCCCCAAAGGCGACAGCGGTGCCCAGGGTCCTGCAGGACCGCAGGGTGAACGCGGGGAGATGGGTCCGGTTGGTCCGCAAGGCCCGCAGGGAATCCAAGGCGAGATGGGTCCGGTTGGTGCACAAGGTCCGCAAGGTTTGCCCGGCGAGACCGGTCCGATGGGTCCGATGGGCATGAAGGGCGACAAGGGTGACTCCGGGGCGGTGGGTCCTCAGGGCCCTCAGGGCCTGCAAGGCGAGATGGGTCCGGTCGGTCCACAAGGCCCGCAGGGTCTCCAGGGCGAGCGCGGCGAGGTTGGTCCGCAGGGGCCGGCTGGTGCGAGCGTTCTTACCGCAGGGGCCATCCAATTCGAGCACCTCGCTCCTTCGGCGCTGGACTCCCTGTTCGAACTGTTCCTCCGGAAGATGGCCTCCACAAAAATTGTCCAAGTGGCCGCGGGCGGCCACCACAGCCTGTTCGTGTCGTCGGGGCGCAAGGTCTGGGCGACGGGCTGGAACGAGTTCGGCCAGCTTGGCGACAACACGGTCGTTTCGCGTTCGCTGCCGGTTCCGGTTCTGGAAAACGGAACCCAGATCGCCAATGTCCAACGCGTCGCGGTCGGGAGCGGTCATTCCATGTTCCTCAAGTACGACGGCACGGTGTCGGCGGTGGGCTGGAACGCCTACGGACAACTGGGAACGGGCGGAACCGACGACGTGCTTTCCATGGTCAAATTGCGGCGTGACGGAGAAACGATCTCCGGTGTCCGCCAGGTCGCGGCCGGGCGTTACCACAGCCTGCTCCTTCTTTCCGACGGCACGGTGCTGACGACGGGACGCAACGGCGGCGGCCAGCTGGGAGTGGGGAACACCGCGACGCAGTACGCCTGGAGCGAGGCGCGCACGGAAACCGAAACGGTGACCAACGCCGTCGCGATCGCCGGTGGGATGGAACATTCTTTGATTCTCCTGGCCGACGGAACCGTGCTCGCCGCGGGCAGCAACGATCTGGGGCAGCTCGGCATCGCCGGAGGTGGCTCGAGCCCTTGGTTCCGGACCGTCCAGAGGAACGGCGCGCCGTTGGTCGGCGTCAAGGCGATCGCCGCCGGGTTCCACCACTCCGTGTTCCTTCTGGTGGACGGCACGGTCCTGGCGGTGGGCGACAATTCCTACAAGCAGTTCGGTCTCGTCGGTGGCGATCTCGTCGTCGATCCGATCCAGGTCGGGACGGATGTCGAGACGATCCGTGCCGGTGGCGACCAGACCTTCTTGAAGAGTCCCTCTGGCGGCATCCTTTCCAGCGGCGGGGAACAGTCCGCTCTTGGCGGCCCCGGCAACGGCTGGAGGCCGATGCTCCGCGACGGAGTCGCCATTTCCAACGTCGTCGATTTCGCGGCCGGATTGTGGCACACGATGGTGGTCACGGAAGACGGCTGGGTTGGCGGCACGGGCAACAACAGCTTCGGGGCGCTGGGAGACGGAACGGAAGACACCCGCTCGAACCTCGTGCCGATTTCCGTCGGCCAGTGACGGGGCTCGTGGCCCGGGGACATGACGGAAACCGTCATGTGCTGCGCATGTGCCGGAAATAATGGTATGATTCCAGGTTGAGCCAGTCGTGTTGGTCCAGGAGGGTTTCCTTCTGGACGAAGGCCGAACCGATCCAGGTGCGGCCGACCCACGAACTGCGGAGGTCCAGTGATGAAAACCCCACATCTGATCCGAGCCGCTTTGGGCGTTTTGGTCGTATTCTTCGGGGGAAGCGCATCCGCGGCCGCTCCTGACACCCTGATCCGTCTGCGCGGCGACTTCGTTCCGTTCGGGATGTGCATGGGAGGAATGTCGCCGCAGGCCCAGGTCGACTCGGCCATGAAGATCGGGTTCCGGGGACTTGGACTTCAGGACATGAACAAGTCCACGTTCCAGAAGTTCCAGAAGGTCCCCGCCGTGGCTTCGGGCGAATTCAAGATCCACAGCGCGATGTGGTGGACCAACGTGAAGGACACGGCGATCGACACCGTCGCGCTGGACGGAATGCTCGACGAGGCCAAGAAACTTGGACTGACGATCTGGATGGTCCTGGACGGCAGCGACAAGACGAACTTGTCCAAGTCCAAGGCGGTTTCCATGATCGTCAAGGCCGCTCGTCGCTGCAAGGCGAAGGGAGTCAAGCTGGCGCTGTACCCCCACGGCGGGTGCGTGATCTCCTCGGCCGAAGAAGGACTCCAGATCATCGACAGCCTCAAGAAGCGCGGCACCACCAATGTCCGGCTCACCATCCATCTTTGCCATGAACTCAAGGCCGGGAACCGCTCGCGTCTGCCGCAGGTGGTCGCAAAGGTGGCTTCCTACCTGGACTTCGCGACCGTGAGCGGGGCCGATTCCAACACCTACGGCAAGGACGACGACAACTGGGCTTCGGCGATCAAGCCCTTGGACCAGGGGACCTTCGACGCCACCGTCTTCCTGAAGGCGCTGGCCGCGGTCAACTACGCGGGCCCGATCGAACTGCACACCTACAACCTCAAGAGTCCCGCCGCGGCCGATTACGACGGTCATCTGGAGCGTTCCCTGGAATGGTGGAAGCAACGGGTCACGCCTCCGGAACGGGGGACATCGGGGATCCAGATTCCGCTGCCGTCCCTGGCGATGGAGCGGCTTCCCAACGGAGGGGTGCGCTTGACGGGAATCCCCGACGGATCGCGGGTGCGCATGTACGATCTGGACGGGAAGGAACATCCCGAAATCCACCCGGTCGCCGGTGTCTGGGAATACACGGGTGCCGGTTCCATGGCCGCGCGGGTCGTGCGGGTGCAAGGCGGTCGCGCGGAGCGTTCCATGGTGGTTTTTTAAGCGGTCGCGCATCGATCGTGCCTAGGAAGTCCTTGAGCCCGGACCGCCAGGAGGGGAACTCCGGCTGGTCGCTCCGAACCGCCACGATCCTGATTCTGGTGGCGTTCGCGATTTCCGTCGACGAAGGACCGGTACCGCGATTGGAGCCGCCGATCGCTTTGGCGGGGCCGTTCGTTCCGTTCGGGATGTGCATGGGCGGCATGAAACCGTCCGAGCAGGTGGCCTATTGCCGCAAGATCGGATTTTCCGGTCTTGGTCTGCAGGACATGGGCGGCAGGGTGCTGGGGGAGTTCGCCGGGCTTCCGGAAGTCGCTTCCGGGGAGTTCAAGATCCACAGCGCGCTGTGGTGGACCAAGGTGACGGAACCCGTCATCGACACGCATTGGTTCGATTCCACGCTGGACCAGGCCCGCAGGATGGACATGGCGATCTGGATGGTCCTGGATGGCCCCGACAAATCGGAGCGTTCCCGGTCCACGGCCGTCTCCATGGCCGCCAAGGCGGCGTTGCGCTGCAGAGCCAAAGGGGTTCGCCTGGTGCTGTATCCGCATGGTGGTTGCGTGGTGTCGTCCGCCGAAGAAGGCCTTGCGCTCTTGGACAGCCTCGATCGCCTAGGCATTCCCGAGGTGGGTCTGTCGATCCATCTTTGCCACGAGCTCAAGGCCGGGAACCGGGATCGCCTGCCCCAAGTGGTGCGCAAGGTGGCGCATCGGCTCGAGCTGGCTTCCGTGAGCGGCGCCGACAGCGACACCTACGGCAAGGACGACGACAACTGGGCTTCGGCGATCATGCCGCTGGATCGCGGCTCGTTCGACTCCAGGATCTTCCTGCGCGCCCTGTCCGAGGCCGGTTACGCCGGCCCGATCCAGCTGCACACCTACAACCTGAAATCCCCCGCCGCGCCGGATTACGACGGTCATCTGGAACGCTCGTGGGGCTGGTGGCAGTCGGCGGTCGTGCGTCGCTGAGGTTTGCTCGGACTCGCAAAGATTGTTTTGTAGGTGATCCAATTATCTGAGGTGGACTTATATTCCTGTTTCGCGTAGTTCGACCCGACTGGCACGGGTCGATCCATTTCCACATGGTTCGGGAGGTTTTTATGGGGTTCCGACCTTCGTTTGTTGCATATTTGCTTCTGTGTTTGGGACTGGTTTCTTGCGATTCGAATACGAATGCGCGTTTGGTGAGTTCGGGCGATTCGCCGGCCACTGAAGCCACGGGGCAAGAAGTTGGTTCGGTCCAACTTAGGGTGGAGCTGGGGGCCCCGGGGTTTCTAGCGCGAGCACAGGCTGTTCGTCAATACCGGATCGAGCGTCTGGTCTTTCGGCTACTTAAGTCTGGGGATACCCTGCCCACGGAACACGATACGATAGATGTATCTGATCCCTTTTATTTTTCGCACAGCATGGAGTTGGATATTCGCTTCCAGTGGAGAGTCGAACTGCAGGCATTAGATTCTTCAGGGAGAGTGAGATATGAAGGTGGGGAATCGTTCCAGCCGAAATTAAAGGAATCGACATCGCTTGATGTCACTCTCCATCCGAAGGAATATGAACTACGCTTGATGTTGTTGGCCTTTGAAGGAATTAGCCGAGTAGAGGTTTCGGTGGGAGATAATGATGATTTTGCATGGAGTATAGATTCCACTGTTCGCACTGGAGATACGATTATTCTTTCGCAAGAGCTTTTTTATTCCTACTCATATCGTCTTCCTAGTGCTTCTAGATGGGTGAGAGTTTCCGTTTACGGGTCATATTTTGGCGCTCAAAAGGAACTCTTTTCTTGTGATACAAATCTGTATATTCGATATGGGCAAGATTCGATCGCACGGCTCAAACTGAAATGGGTTGGAGGTGAATCAGGGCTCAATCCTTCGCAATATACGTATGTGCGCTCCGTTGTGCCAAACCAGCCATTGTATCTTGAAGTGGGATACCCAAGGGGTTTTTTACCGATTGGCGATTCTGGCGTCTTTGTAGATGTTCGCGACGGTGAACTGTATGGGTTCAAAAGGTTTGGTGATCTCACGTGGATGACAGAGAATCTACGCTACAAGTGCGAAAACTGCGATGCATCCGGAGCCAAGATTTTTAATCCGGAATATGCTGTGGTTGCGTGCCCGGTTGGATGGCGAATCCCACAAGAATCTGACTGGCAAAATTTGATTGAATATGCATCGTTGGGTGGAGGTTCTGAAAAGGGGGTGATCCATCTAATGACTAATTATTGGTATTCGGCAGAGAGAATGTGTGGCTATGAAGACCCTATGAATTACCCTGAAGATGCACCTTTGGTGTGGTCTTGTGGAGAACCCACAGAGCCTTGGTTTTGGGGCGACAATGTTCAAGGTGATGATTCGATTGGATTCCACTTGTTGCCGACTGCCCGGAGCAATTGGACCCCTGGGCATGTGAGCGAATCATACGACTATAGTGAAATGTGGTCGCGTTGGTCGGGTGGAATGTCTATTGTCTCCTTTGTAAAAGGTAGGCACTCGTTCAGTCGCAATACCATGGGTATTGTGACTGCTCCAGCGATCCGTTGTGTAGCTGACTGATGGAGAAATTGTGGTGTCATTGATGTATCGGGATCAACCGAACGACGAGGTACGCCTCGCAGGGTGCGGGCCGTCGCCTGGGTGGCCAGGAGCCCTTCGGGATCGACCAGCGGACGGCATCTGATCGCGCGTTGAGCGCGTCGGGCGGGTGCGCTCAGGAATCGGTTGACGCCTTGTGGAATTGGGCTTAATATTTCCCCTCCCAAGGCATCAATGGAGCGTTCGTCTAGCGGTTAGGACACCGCCCTCTCACGGCGGTAGCAGGGGTTCGATTCCCCTACGCTCTACTTCAACGGAAATGCCATCTGCATCGCAGGTGGCGTTTCTGTTTCTTGGGTTTGCCCGTTCCGACTTCGGGGCGCGCGATCGTCGGAGCGATGTCCCGGATTTCGTCGACTGCGGCTTCGCGGACCG
The DNA here is from genome assembly GCA_029557215.1 of Fibrobacterota bacterium. GTDB lineage: Bacteria > Fibrobacterota > Fibrobacteria > UBA5070 > UBA5070 > UBA5070. The sequence continues at coordinate 6,413 of JAKPQQ010000153.1, forward strand.
CTCCCTGCGCTCGAACATCACCCCACGCGCCCGTCGCGGCCCCGACAAGCGGGGGAGTCGCACTGCTGGCTTCGCGAGCTCCGTCTGGGCCTGCGAAACCGCAGCCGCCGAGTACGACGGATCTCCCTGGCCTCTGCAGCGATTCACATCTCTTCCAGTTCCTTGCCTTTTGTCTCTTGCACCACCTTGACCACGAAGACGATGCTCGCGAACGCGAAGAACGCGTACAGTCCGTAGGCGCCGCCCAGCCCGATTCCCGTCGCCAGCGGCGGGAAGGTGGTGCTCACCAGGAAATTGGCCATCCACTGCGCCAGGCCCGCCACGGCCAAGGCGCTGCCGCGGATGCGGTTGTTGAACATTTCGCCCAGCATCACCCACATGACCGGTCCCCAGCTCATCCCGAAGAACACGATGTAGAGGTTGGCCGCACCCAGTCCCGCGTAGGCGGCAAGGCCGGTCAAGGAAGGCTGGCCCGCCACCACCGGCGCCGTCGCGAACACCACGGCCATGGTGGCCAGGGTGGCGAACATGCCCACGCTCCCGATCAACAGCAGCGGCTTGCGTCCGAATTTGTCCACCGTGGCGATCGCCACCAGCGTGGTGGCGATGTTCACGATGCTGGACACCACGTTCAGCAGCAACGCGTCGCTTTCGGAAAATCCCACCGACCGCCACAAGGCGCTTCCGTAGTAGAAGATCACGTTGATGCCCACGAACTGCTGCAGGACGGCAAGGCCCAATCCCGCCCATACGATCGGCCGCAGGCGCCGAGCTCCGGTCGCGGCGTTTTCCCAAAGCTCGGCCAGGCGCGTGGGTCTCGTTCACGAGAGTGTCCCTGATATCCTGGATCTTGCGGGGGATGTCGGTGGCGATGAGCTTTTCCAGCACGCGGGAGGCTTCTTCCAGCCTGTGGTGTCCAACCAGGAATCGGGGGCTTTCGGGGATCAGCAACGCGAAGATCCCGTAGAGCGCGGCGGGGATGGCCTCGATCCAGAACATCCACTGCCAGGCCTTGAAGCCCCCCAGGAAAACGTTTTCGGCCGAACCGGCGACGGCCACGATCATGTAGTTGCTCAGAAGCGCCGCGAAGATCCCGGTCACGATCGCCAGCTGCTGCAGGCTTCCCATGCGGCCGCGCAGATGGGCCGGCGATGTTTCGGCGATGTAGGCGGGCGCGATCACGCTGGCCGCGCCAACCCCGACACCTCCCACCAGGCGCCAGAAGATGAAATCGAAGATGGTGAACGGCATTCCCGATCCGATCGCGCTCACGAAGAACAGGACGCTGGCCCCCACCATGCACTTGACGCGCCCGAACCGGTCGGCCAGTTGGCCCGCGAAGAACGCGCCTCCGGCCGCGCCCAGCAGGGCCAGGGAGACCGACAAACCGATCTCCCAGTCGCCGGCGCCGAAATTCGTCTTGAGGGCCAGCACCGCGCCGTTGATGACGGCGGTGTCGAACCCGAACAGGAATCCTCCCAGGGCCGCGGCGCTGGCGATGAGGATGGTGTAGGCGAGCGAGGGTTTGTTCGTGGACATGGTTTCTCCGAACGATCCAGGATTCCCGCGAAGGTGCGCGGGCGGTGGCGCGATGGTGCGTTCATGTTACCAATTCGCGGACCGCGGTGCATTCCTCGTGGGCGGAGAGGTCGCGGCGACAAAAAGCGGATGAACAAACATCACACCCCGTTCCTTTGTAGTTTCGCGCCGGAAATGGACGACACGACCAAACCAGCCGAACCTCAGGCCTGGAAGCGCACGCTGGTGTTCTTCCTGTCGAGCCAGACTCTCAGCCTGGTGGGCACCTCCCTGGTGCAATACGCCATCCTTTGGCACATCACGCTCACCGCGCGCTCGGGCGTGGTCCAGACCATCGCGATCCTGGCGGGTTTTTTGCCCAACTTCCTGCTCTCGCCGTTCGCGGGGGTCTGGGCCGACCGCTACGACCGGCGCCGCCTGATGATGCTCGCCGATGGCGGCATCGCGCTGGTCACTCTGGGGCTCGCGTTGGCGTTCCAGGCGGGCCACCGGGACCTTTGGTTGTTCTTTGCGGCCTCGGCGCTGCGATCGCTGGGCACCGCGGTCCAGACTCCGGCCGTGGCGGCGTTGCTGCCCCAGTTCGTCCCGGCCGACCAGTTGACCCGGGTCAACGGGATCCACCAATCCATCCAGGCAGCCACCATGTTGCTGTCGCCAGTGGCGGCTGCCTTCCTGCTCACGGCCTTCCCCTTGCAGACCATCTTCTACATCGACGTCGCCACCGCCGCGGTGGCCATCGCGGTGCTGGGATTGGCCGTGCGGGTGCCGGCCCATTCGCGGGCCCTCGCTCCTGCCGGGACGAGCCATTTCCACGACCTGCGGGAAGGCATCCGGTACGTGCGAAGCCACAGCTACGTGCTGCGGTTCTTCGCCTACTGCACCATCTTCTTCGTCATGGCCGCACCCGCCGCGTTCCTGACGCCGCTGCAGGTGGCCCGCAGCTTCGGGCCCGAAGTCTGGAGGCTCAGCGCGATCGAGGTGGCGTTCTTCCTGGGCATGACGATCGGCGGGCTCGGCATCGCCGCGTGGGGTGGGTTCCAGAATCGCGTCTGGACCATGGTGCTGGCGACCGCCTTGTTCGGGGTCACCACCGTGGGCATGGGTCTGGTGCCGTGGTTCTGGGCCTATCTGGTCGTCATGGGGTTCTGCGGATTGGGCATCCCCCTGTTCAACACGCCGTCCACCGTCATGCTGCAGGAACAGGTGGAACCCGAATTCCTGGGCCGCGTCTTCGGGGTGATGGGCATGCTGGGAAGTTCCATGATGCCCATGGGCATGCTGTTGTTCGGGCCGTTGGCCGACGTCGTGCGGATCGAGTGGCTCCTGGTCGCCACCGGTGTG
>JAKPQQ010000187.1 GCA_029557215.1 Fibrobacterota bacterium
CCCGCCGAGTCCCTGTCCATCCGCCCCACCCTCATCCCTCCCGGCGCCACCTGGGAGGACAGTTCCTCCACCTTGCGATGGACGCCTCCGGATTCGGCGGCGAACAACACATACCCGTTCGGATTCATCGCGATCGACCCCCTGGGCGACTCCACGAGCATCCGGCAGGAGGTGCTGGTGGGCGACCGCAACCAGCGCATCTCCACCGACGGTCTGGCGATACGTCTTCCTTGGGACACCCTCGTCGTCGGGCGCATCTACAAGTGGCCCGTCGCCGCCTCCACGGAAGCATGGCGCATGCTGGGAGCGACCCTCGATTCCGTGGAAGGCACCCAGGAGACATCCTGGAACGGGACCACGCTCGGAATCGCTCCCTTCGTCCCCGGAACCCACGACCTGCGCTTCCACTTCCGCGTCGGAGGCTCCAGGATCGTGAAGGAGTACCACTTCCCCGTACGTGCCGCTCGACGCCCGGTCTGGCATTCCCGCAGCGCGGCGCAGGACATCCGGGTCGGCGATACGCTCCGCTACCACCCCATCGCGACTTCCCCTGAAGGCTCCCCGATCCGGGTCGTTCCCGTCGGCACGCTACCCCGCGGAACCGCATGGGATGGACAATCCCTGGCCGTACGTCCCTCGCGACCAGGCTGGATCGTGGTCCGCCTGAGCGCGATCGACTCGAACGGCCTGTCCGAGGAACAGAGTCTCGCCTGGAAGGCGGAGCCCGCCCACCGCATCGACTGGTCCGTCCGGTACGAGCACCATGCGCTCGCCGCCCCTCAGGAGGCCCGGCTGTCGGTGGACAACGCCCGCGCAGGATTCCTGGTCACCGATTTCGAACGCACGTTCCTCTGGGACGGCTGGATCGAACAGGACTGGCCGATGTTCTTCGTCGGCGCCAACCTGCTGGCGTCGCCCCGCAACGAGCTGTGGCTGGACATCGGACTGGTGTTCCGCAAGCCCAACTCCCGCATGTACAGCGGCGGCGGCATGGGGCGGCTGGAGGGACGCTTCCGTCCCGCGAGCCGCATCCCCCTCGAAATCGAGACCTCCATGCTGGGCTGGGTCCACCAGGGCATCCTTTCCGTGGATACATCCGGCCTTCGCAACACGCTCACGCTGGACCGCAAGTCAAGGGTGATCGATCCCGCGTTCAAGGAAAGCTGGAACAAGGCCATCGGCCAGGTCGAGTCGGACGTCAACAACGAGCGCAACATCGTACTGCTGTCGCGCCTGGAAGCCTGGTACGCGCTCCATCCACTGCTCCAGACCGGCCCCGTCCTTTGGCGCGAAGATCGCCTCATCGACGCGAAGTCCAGGCAGTATCTCGGACTTGGCGTGCGCACCGAACTCGTCGCAGGTCCGGTCGCGCTTCGCCCCGCGCTGCGGGCAGGTTGGGGCCCCGGAACAGCGGGCTGGGGCGTCTGGGGCGACATCGTCCTTGGAAGCCCTTCCCGGCGCTGATCGACGCGACTCCCGCTGCCGATCCCAGACCTTAGAGGGC
>JAKPQQ010000206.1 GCA_029557215.1 Fibrobacterota bacterium
GATCGCCTGGGAGGATTTCAAGGGATTGCCCCCGCGCGAGGCGGAGCGGAAAGCGTACCGGTTCGTGGGGCGGGAAGGCGTTTGAGATTCGCGGACCGGAGTTCGCCTGGTCCTCCCTGAATCCTGATAAGCGGAGCTTTCGCGACGGTGCTCTTGCTTTGGACTCTCCAGGCACCTAAGTTGTCGTGCCTGATGCCGAAATCGATCACGTGGAGGAAGATCGTTCTTTCCTCCGTGTTCTTCATGTCCGCCGTCGCCAACCTCGACACGGCGCAACGCTATTTGAGCCGCGTCCAGGATGGTGGGGCGTTGGTGTTCCTCTGCGTGCTCGCATTCATGCTTCCTCTCCTGTGTTTCATGCCCGAAGGGTGGCTGCGCAGGACCTGGAAAGGTCTGGCGATCGCCTCGGTCGGCATCGCGGTCTATTCGTGGTTCAAGATTCCGGTCGACACGCTTCGCGTGGATCGGTGGGAATTGATGTCCAATTTCCTGAACCGTCTGTTCGACGGGCAGTATCCGTACCTCGCCTCGTCAAGGTTCAACGTGCCGCCTCCGGTACCGTTCCCGTGGTTGTACCTGGTCAGCATCCCCGCTTGGGCGGTGGGCGAGATCGGGTTGTTTCCGTTCCTGAGCCTCGGGCTTCTCGTGCTGGTCACACCGGACAAGTATCGTCCACGCCTGACTTGGGCGCTGGCGACGTCGCTGCCCGTTTGGTACGAGATCGCGGTCCGCTCCAACATCGTGGCCAACGCGGCGCTGGTGGGAGCCTTCCTGCAAACCGACCCCGGGAAAAAGACCTCGCAAGTGGTCCGCAACGCCGTGTTGGCCGGAATCGTGCTCTGCTCCCGGGCGTCGTTCGTGGCCCCCGTACTGGTGTGGGCCGGATCCGTGTTCTTGTTGCCGAGGCGTTGGAAGGATGCGGTGGTCTGGGGGAGCGTCGCGTTCCTGGTGGCGATCCTTCCCTTCCTGGGGTTGATCGGCATCTGGGGATGGCCCGTGTTCCGCGATTGGAACCCCATGCGATTCCAGGGAGCCATCCAGTCGCCCATCCTGCCGCTGGCGATCCTGCTGGCTTCGCCGTGGGTGGGCGCCGCGATCCGGACGGTTTCCGACCGGTTGATCGTGGCCTACATGGTGGTGTTCGTACCCATGTTCACGCTGATGGCGCCGATCCTGATGGACGGAAGCTGGCACGATCTCAATCGCGGCTACTTCGAGGTGGCGTTTTGGAACACGTCCCTGGTGCTGGGATTGCTGGCTTGGGCGCGATCGGAAGATCTGGATCTGCAAACCTGATTCTGGATTGCGCGTCCCTTTCACGATCGGACCAAAAACGCGCGGATCGTAAATTGGTCCGGACTATTTTACGATGAATCAAAAATTGGTCCCGCGTCGCGATCTCGAATTTGTCGGAGCGACCTTTACAAACCGGCAGAAACACCCAACCTAGCCGCAAAAACCGCCCGAATTGCCAATCCCCGGGTGGTGAATCCATATTTGGCTTTTGCCAACCGATTGGCCGAACCTTGCGCGTCATGGTTGTTC
>JAKPQQ010000220.1 GCA_029557215.1 Fibrobacterota bacterium
CCCGCCCATGACCGGGCGGTGGTCGGCGCTGTGGCGGGTCTGGAGGTTCAGTCCCAGGTTCAGCCCTACCGAGGGGCGACGGTAGCGGCCCGTGGGGAACCACATGACTTCGGGCGAAATCCGGGCCGTGTAGAGCCATTCGGAGTGGTCGGATGCCTTCTCGCCGGGGTTGTAGATCAGGCCGCCGCCCGCGCCGGCGGTCAGGCGGAAGTAGGTCTTGGAGGTGAATTCGTGCTCGAATCCGACACCCAAGATGCCGTGGTGCAGCGAAACCAGCCGTGAATCGAACCGCAGCACGCCTTCTTCCAGCCGGGCTTGCAGGAACAGGTTGTCGCCCAGGTAGTGCGAGAACCCGAAATGTCCGCCCGCGGCGTCCGGAGCGGTGGCTCCAAGATCGATCGTCAGAGGGGGCGCGGCGCAGGCCAATCCGGTGGACAGCAGGACGCAGGCGATTCTGGAAGAGGGATGTGCAGGCATAAGCGGGTCCTTGGAGGGGGTGCGGACGGCTCAGGCCCAAGGGTGGGAGTGGCTGAGGGGCGTCGCGCAGCTCGACTGAAAGGATAGTATCACCTTTGGAGGCCAGGTTGCATCCCCAAGTTCTACCTTTGCAGGTCTTGGTCGATGATCGTCAAATCCTGGTTCAAACGAAGTTTCCGGAGGACAGCCTGAAGGTTCTGGTGGCCAACGACGACGGCCCGAGCAGCCCCGCGTTGAAGATTCTCGTCGAGGCGTTGGCGCCTCGATTCCAAGTCGCGATCGCAGTGCCTTCCGAGCAGCGGTCGGGGACCGGGCACGGCTTCACTTTCTGTCAGCCGCTGGAGGTGGAATCCACCCGGCTTTGGGGAGTCCCCGCGTTGCTGGTCGGTGGATTGCCCTCCGACGCCGTGAAGTTCGCCGTCTGCCAAGGGTTGCCTTGGCGACCCGACATCGTGTTCGCGGGGATCAATCCCGGCGAGAACGCCGGCGTGTGCGCCCCCTACTCGGGAACAGCCGCCTGCGCCCGCGAGGCGGCGTTGTGGGGGATTCCCGCCGTGGCGCTGTCCAGCCTGGGGATGGACGACGCGCATTACCACGCCATCGCTTCCTGGGCGGTGCGCCTGCTCGAAAACGCCTTGCCGCCCACTCCGGCGGGCACGTTCTGGAACGTGAACTTCCCGCACCACGACCCCCGCGACTGGGGCGAAGTCAAGGTTTGCCGCGGATCCAACTCCATGTTCAAGGACCAATACCGCCCCGTGGCGGACGGAACCTGGCAACTGGAAGGCCGCAAGCCCCACGGTGAATTCGAACCCGACACCGACGATTTCTGGCTCGAGTCGGGGCACCCGGCGATGGTGCCCCACCGCGCCGATCCGACCGATTTTGAACTCCTTGCGCGGATGGACTGGAATCCTCCCGCGCCGCCCAACAGACAGGACCTCACATGAGCGACGAACAGACTCCGGTTCCTCCCGAATCAGATCTTCCCGAGACTCCCGTCACGGAACTGCCCGCCCAGACCCTCACGGGCCGCGTCGTTCCGGTCGCGATCGACAAGGAATTGTCCGTCAGCTACCTGCGCTACTCCATGAGCGTGATCGTGGCCCGCGCGCTGCCGGACGTGCGCGACGGGCTCAAGCCCGTGCATCGCCGCGTGCTGTTCGCGATGGACGAACTGTCGCTCAACCACGACAAGCCCTACAAGAAGTCCGCCCGCATCGTGGGCGACGTGATCGGCAAGTACCACCCCCACGGCGACGTGGCGGTGTACGACTCGCTGGTGCGCATGGCCCAGGACTTCTCCTTGCGCTACATGCTGGTGATGGGCCAGGGCAACTTCGGATCGGTGGACGGCGACAGCCCCGCCGCGATGCGTTACACCGAAGCCCGCATGCGCCGCGCCGCCGAGCTCATGCTGCAGGATCTGGACCGCGACACGGTGGATTTCGTCAACAACTACGACGAATCGCTCAAGGAGCCTTCGGTCCTGCCCGCGGCCATCCCCAACCTGTTGGTGAACGGCACCACCGGCATCGCCGTGGGCATGGCCACCAACATGCCGCCCCACAATCTCAAGGAGATCGTGGCCGCCTGCAAGGCCGTGCTCGCCAACCCCGACATCGCGGTGGAAGACCTGCTGCAGTACGTGTCGGGTCCCGACTTCCCCACCGGAGCGATCATCTACGGACGCGCCGGCGCCCGCGAAGCCATGCTCACCGGACGCGGCAAGGTCGTGGTGCGCGCGCGCCACCACTTCGAGGACGTGGGCACCCGCCAGGCGATCATCTTCACCGAGATCCCGTACATGGTGAACAAGGCGCGTCTTCTGGAGAAGATCGCCGAACTGGTGCGCGACAAGGTGATCGAAGGCATCGCCGATCTGCGCGACGAATCCGACCGCGACGGCATGCGGATCGTGGTGGAATGCAAGCGCGACGCCCATCCCGACATCGTCCTGAACCACCTGTTCAAGCGCACGCAGCTGCAGGATCCGTTCCACGTGATCAACCTGGCCCTGGTGGACGGGCACCCCAAGGTCCTGAACCTCAAGCAGCTGATCCACCACTACCTGGAACACCGCCTGGAAGTGGTCCGCCGGCGTGCCGCGTTCGACCTCAAGAAGGCTCGCGAACGCGCGCACATCCTGGAAGGCTACCTCAAGGCGCTGGACCACCTGGACGAGGTGATCCGCCTGATCCGCAATTCGGGCACCACCGACGACGCCCGCAACGGGCTCGTGGAGAAGTTCGGGTTCACCGAGATCCAGGCGCAGGCGATCCTGGAGCTGCAGCTGCGCCGCCTCACGGGCCTGGAACGCGACAAGATCCAGAACGAATACGCCGAGCTGGTCCAGAAGATCAAGTACCTGGAAGAAGTCCTGGCCTCGCGCGCGCTGCGCGAACAGATCGTGGCCGACGAGCTGACCAAGGTGGTGGACGAGATCGGCGACGAGCGCCGGACGGAAATTGTCGATGCCACCGACGAAGTGAGCATGGAAGACCTGATCGCCGACGATTCGATGGTGGTCACCGTGACCCACGGCGGCTACGTCAAGCGCCAGCCGCTCACCGAATACCGCGCCCAGGGACGCGGCGGCAAGGGCGTGACGGGCGCCGGCCTCAAGGGCGACGACCTGGTCGACCAGATCTTCGTGGCCACGGCCCACGCCTACCTGCTTTGCTTCACGACGCTGGGACGATGCTACTGGCTGCGCGTGTGGGATCTCCCCAACGTCTCGCGCACCGCCCAGGGTTCGCACATCGCCAACCTCCTGAACCTCCGCGAAGGCGAGAAGTTCAAGTCGGTGGTGCCCGTGCGCGGGTTCGGCGGCGAGGGCCGCATCGTGTTCGCGACCAGGTTCGGAACCATCAACCGCATGCACATCGGTTCGTTCAAGAACATCCGCCGCGAAGGCATCATCGGCCTGCAGCTGGACGAAGGCGACGAACTCGTGTCGACCCTGCTGGTGGAAGGCGATCCGGACCTGGTGCTGGCCACCCGTCTGGGGCAGGCGATCCGGTTCCCGCTTTCGGCGTTCCGCGACCTGGGACGAGGCACCCGCGGCGTGCGCGGGATCTCGCTGGAAGAAGGCGATTGCGTGATCGGCATGGTCAAGGTGGAAGAAGGCGCGACGCTGTTGACCATCACCGAAAAGGGCTACGGGAAACGCACCGAGCCCGGAGAGTACCGCGTGACAAACCGCGGCGGAAAGGGCATCATCAACCTGAGGGTCGCCGAAAAGAACGGACCCGCGGTCTGTTTGATTTCGGTGAAGCCGGGAGAGGAGATCATGGCCATCACGCGGGGCGGAATGGTGATTCGCACGGGGGTCGCGGATATCCGTGAGACCGGTCGCGACAGCCAAGGCGTCATCGTGATCCGTCTGGACGACGGCGACACCGTCCAGGACGTGGCGCACGTGGTGGGCGAGAAGGACGACGAGGCGCTTCCCGAAGCGGGAGGATTGTCCACGGTGGATGTCGGTTCCGAAGAAGGCGATCCTTCCGAGGCGCTGCCTTTGGATGCGACCACCGAAGACGACGCGCCTTCGCCGGCCGGGGACGAAGAGGAAACCTGATGGGGAGCCGCCCCTTCCTTCTGTTGGCGTCGCCGGAGAGGATTCCCCTCTTCGACGAGGTCCTGGGAGGGGTGGACTGCATCCGGGTTTCGACCGTGCTCGACGCGGTCAAGCAGGTGGTTTCCGATCCGCCCGCCGCGGTGCTCATGGATCTGGCTTCCACGCTCCACGCGGGGGTGTCGGAGACCGCTCCACTGTACGACCTGGGGGTGGATCTTCCCATCCTGCGCTGCACCGGCGGTGCCGGAGCGCCATGGATCGGGATGTGCCAGGCCCCGTTCAAGCGGATGCCGCTCCGGGAGGCGATCGCGGAGATCGACGCCGACGACCCGTCCTGGAAGCATCCCGTGAACCTGCGCCGCTATGTCCGGGTCAACCAGAACGCGCGGGTCCTGTACCGCAAGATCGGCACCCGGGAAGAGTGGAAGCGGGGCAACTGCCAGAGCATGAGCGTCTCGGGTCTGTTCCTGCTGGCGATCGATCCCGAACCGATCGGGTCCGAACTCGAGATCCGCATCCTGGACATCGACGCCGACGGCGTGGCGATCCACGGCAGCGTGGTGTGGGCGCACAAGTGGGAAGACGGCCCGCATCTGCCCGGTTGCGGGGTGAACTTCGAGCGCTCGACCGTGCCCGACGCGTTCCGCGACCACCTGGCCAATTCGTTCTTCCTGCGCCGCAAGTCCTGACAAAAATCGACACCGGGGGATCGGCTAGCGCGCGACCCTCCGGACCCAGGCCGGGAACAGCGCCAGGTCGGGCTTGTGGAACTGGAGGTCGTGGCCGGCCCCGGCGGTCTCCACGGGCTCCAGACGGATTCCGGCGGCACGGCAGCGATCCCACCAGGAGCGGATCCGCGCCGCGGGGTGGAGCCGGTCGTCGCTTCCGGCGGTCCAGCGAAGCGCGGTCCCCCTCAGGAGAGTCGGATTCCAGGGAATCCCTTGCATTTCCATGACGGAAGGATCGGCCGACCAGATCGCCGCCCCTTTCAGGCGGTCCTTCAGATTTCGCCGGAGTCGAACGGACAGCCACAGAGCTCCGGAGCCGCCGTCGGATGCTCCGGCTAGGACGATTCGCGAGGCGTCGACGCCGGGAGTTTTGGCCGCCTTCGCTACGAGGTCCACGATCCTCTGGGCGGCGGTTTCGGACCACCACGGGCTCGCGGGCCATGCCGACGGCGCGAGCAGGGCGAAGGCTCCCGAATCGCCCCAGGTGGCCGCCATGTTGCCGGCCGCGGCGATTCCCTTGGAGGGATTGTTCGCGCCCAATCCGCCATGGAGCCAGACCACCAGCGGGAGCTTTTTGCGCGATTCGGGAACCCAAAGGCCGGCCTTGGATCCGTCGGGCGCCACCAACGTGTCGAGCCTGGGCGTGGCCGATGCGAGAGCCGCCAGCATGCAGATCCAGAGCGCCGTCCTATTCATGGTAGGCCAACACGAACGACGCTCCGGGCTTCCATTCGCTTTCGCGTCCGGGCAGGCTCTCGCGGGCCACCGAAGCCGACGCCGTGGCGCGCCAGCCGTGCGCGAACCGCCATTCCGCCCCGGCGGTCAGTTCCTGGCGATCGAAGAGGTCGCCCGAAAGCCATTCCTTGCGTTCCACTCCGACCACCCAGGTCCCGGACGAATCCCGCCAATTCCTGTCGTGAATGGAGGATCCCGGCCCGGTTCCCTTCCAGAGCGCCAGGACTCCCGCCTCCCAGCTCCATTCCTCCGACAGATCCTGGCGATGCATCCAGGCCAGCGTCGCCGAATTTGGCCCGGCGGCCGACCCCAGGGTCTTCCCGAAATGCACCGGCGCGTTGCCGGGCATTCCAGGCAGGATGGACGACGACGCGGTCCCCACCCACGGTTCGGTGCGCACGAGCTGGATCCGGTCCAGGCTCCCGGCGCCGGTCCACCCGCTGGCCTTGATCCCCAAACCCAGCGCCCACTTGTTGCCCCATTTGTCGGACAGGAACCCGAAGTAATTCTGGAGATCGTCCAGGAACAGCTCGGCCGACAATTCCAGTCCCGGTACCGGGCGCCACGAGGCGTCGAAGTCCATCTGCTTGTTGTCGGGATCGCCCAGGACGTGTTCGGTGAACACGTACGGAAACACCGGCACCAGGTAGAGCGGCTCGAGGTCGTGCTCCACCGAGAGGATCATCTCCGACCAGCCGAACCTCCAGTCGCGTCCGTTCCAGGCGAAGCGATGCGCGTACAGGTAGCGGCGTCGGGACCAGGTGTCGCCGATCAGGCGACCACCCAGAAGGGTGGCTTCGATCGGTCCGATCCTCTTGGTGGCCTGCGCGAACGGGACGGATTCCGTGTTGCCCGAAAGCATGAGGGGCTCGACGGGAAGGTCTCCCCATTCCAAGGGGCCCAGGCCCGCCGAAATCCGTCCGACACGGGTGGCGAGTTCGATTCCGCCTTCCACCCAGTCGTTGGTCCGCGCGCGCCCGGTCTCGCCGGTGCCCGCGAACAGGGCGGTCTGGTAGATCCCGCGTTCGGGGTCGGACGCCTTGAGCCAGCGCGGCTGGTCGGCCACTTCCACGATCTGGCGGGGCCGCGCCCAGAGCACGATGTCCGGGCCGATCGCGACGTCCACCCTGGGGCGCACCCGCAGCCCCGCCAAGATGTCGCCGTCGATGGAATCGGAAAGCGTGGCGCCCACGGCCACCTTGCGATCGATCGCATGGGCGTGGACGCTGGCCCCGACATCGAACGAAACGAGGTCGTCGTCCTGCCGGAAGCGCCAGGTGCGCGAGCCGGATGTGTCCCGCAACGACAATCGGTCACGCAGCCGCGACAGGCGAGCCTTGTCGGATGCGTCCACGTCGGGCGACGCCAGGAGGCTGTCGATGCATGCCACCACGACCTCGCCCGGCCAGGGGCGGCGCGGCGGCAGGTGGCACCCGGCCGATCCATCCAGGCGATCCAGAAGCGGGGTGGATGGGTCGTCGATGGGAAGCGACGGAAGGATCGCCGAATTGGCCGTCGACAACGCGAGGGCGATCCAACCGAATCGAAACAGGCTCATCGATTGTCAAAGTACATGACACCGCGATCGTTCGATCCACAAAAACCGGGCCGATCGCGTTTGGGCTACCATTCGAAGGGGCGAACGTGTTATCCTTGACGCTGATGGCAGAGCTCCACGAAGATCCACGACCCAGGAATCCGGCCTTGGCCCAGTTGGCGCAGGCGTTCCCCGACCTGGTCAGCCGCGTGCGCTATTTCGATGGCGACATCGTGGTCCAGGAAGGCGAGCCCGACGACAGCGTCTATTTCCTGGAGGAAGGCGCGCTGGTGGTTGAACAGGAAGTGTCGGAAGGATCCCGGCATGTCCTGAAGGTCTTGTCCAACAAGCCCGATGCCGACCAGGTGGTTCCCTTCGGGGAGATGAGCCACATGCTCGACGGCAAGCGGTCGGCGACCATCCGTTCGTCGGGTGGCAGCTCCGTGGTCAAGATCGAAGGCCGCGCCTTCGAGCCCATCTTCCGCGACTTTCCCGAAGTCGCCCGCATGCTCAACCTCAAGCTCGTCGAGCGTCTGCGCGACGCCAACGCCCATGTCAAGGAACTGACCAAGGCGCTGGATCCACCGGTGTTGCGGGAGATGGTCCACCAGAGCCGGATCCTGCTGCGCGAAGGCGAAGTGGCCGACGAATTGTGGCAATGCCCGGCCGGCATCCTGTACGAAGTGCGGTCGGGCGGCGCGCGCACCGAGATCGACACGGATTCCGAAGGATTCATCGATCCTCTGCCGTTCTTCCGCGAAGGCCGCTGGCCCCGCACCATCGAGGTCGGAGCCGGTTCCTTCCTGCTCAAATGGTCCTGCGATCGCCCCGCCGACGTGTTTCGATTCCACCCTGAACTCGCCTTGCGGCTCCTTCGGACGGGACAATGAACCTGGGTTTCGGTCTATCCATGGACATGCGGCTGGAGCAGAAGCTCTCGCCGCAGATGATCCAATCGCTCAAGCTCCTGCAGGTTTCGGCCCTGGAGCTCGAGATGCTCGTCAAGCAGGAGATGGAGATCAATCCGGTCCTGGAACTGGACGACGGCCCCGAGCCGGAGCTGGTCGACGGCGAGCGCAACGAAAGCGAAGAGCGCACCGACGAGGAGCGCGCCGAACGCGACGAACACGAGGCCGTGTCGGAGGACAACGAGCGTCCCGAAGAGCCCGTGGTGGCCAGCTCCCAGGACGACCACAACGAGATCGACTGGGAAGCCTACTTCGACGACGGATTCGATCTGGGCGGGCGCATGACCGAGGAACGCTCGGATCCGGACGAACGGTTCGAGAAGGTCCCGGTCCACCAGAAGAGCATGGAAGAAGTCCTGCTCGAACAGCTGGATGAGAAGCGGTTCGACCAGTCGCTGCGTCCGGCGGTGGAATGGTTGATCGGGAACCTCAACGAGAACGGATTCCTGGAGGCGACCAAGGAAGAGGCGCAGGCCAAGCTGGGCCTGGACGACTCCGACTGGGAAGAAGCCTTGGCCGTGCTGCAGCGCCTGGACCCCGCCGGCATCGGGGCGCGCGACCTGCGCGAATGCCTCCTGATCCAGCTTTCGACCCAGGGGATGCGCGACACGATCCCCTGGAAGGTGGTCCACGACTGCTTCGGGCTCCTCCAGAAGCTCAAGATCCCCACCATCGCCAGGCGCCTGGATTGCGAGCCCGAAGAGGTCCAGGCCGCGATCAAGGAGATCGGGCTGCTGGAGCCGCGTCCCGGGCGGCAATTGTCGGCCCCGCAGGCGCCCACCGTGGTGCCCGACCTGGTGGTGGACCGCGGTCCCGACGGATTCTGGGTGGTCATGTTCAACGACCGCACCGTGCCGTCGCTTCGCGTGAGCCGCAGCTACCAGGACATGGTCCGGCGCGGTTCCAAGGCGTCGGCCGACGAGAAGAAATACGTCCGCGACAAGCTGAACTCCGCCACGTGGCTCCTGCGGTCGATCGAGCAGCGCAAGGGCACGATGCTCAAGGTGATGTACGCCATCCTGGAAGCGCAGGCGGAATTCTTCGAGCAGGGGCCGGGGCACCTCAAGCCGCTGGTGCTGCAGGACATCGCCGACAAGGTGAAGATGCACATCTCCACCGTGAGCCGCGTGACCAACGAGAAGTACGTCCAGACGCCGCACGGGGTGTTCG
>JAKPQQ010000222.1 GCA_029557215.1 Fibrobacterota bacterium
GGCACGGTTCGGCGCCGCTCACCGCAAGTGCCTGCGCCTTCGGCGCACCGCCGGAGCTTGAACGCCGTGCGGTCGCCCCAACGGAGCAACAGGAAAGCCCGCCACCCGATCAGGGTGGCAGTTCAAAGAGCCGACTTTCAGGGCGAGGCATGCCTGCGCCTTCGGCGCACCGCCGGAGCTTGAACGACGTGCGGTCGCCCCCACGGAGCAACAGAAAAGCCCGCCACCCGCCAGGGTGGCAAGCTCAAAGAGCCGACTTTCAGGGCGAGGCACGGTTCGGCGCCGCTCACCGCAAGTGCCTGCGCCTTCGGCGCACCGCCGGAGCTTGAACGCCGTGCGGTCGCCCCAACGGAGCAACAGGAAAGCTCGCCCGATCTACGCCCTCGCGAAGATGCACTTCAGGTAGCTACCGCCCTCGAACGCCACCGGATGATCCACCGCGTGCCCCGTGCAGCGGATATCGGTGAGCGGCCGCCGGAACCCCCGGGCCGCGTCCTCCACCGCCTGGAAGAACGTCTCGGCAGGCACTCGATTGGAGCACGACGCCTGCACCAGGGTCCCGCCCGGCTCCAGGAGTTCCAATCCCAACCGCGTGAGCCGCTGGTAGTTCGACAACGCCGCCCCCACCTGTGCGCTCGATTGCGCGAACATGGGCGGGTCCAGGATCACGACCCCGAATCTCCGCTCCTGCGAGGCCATTTCTTCCAGGGCCGCGAAGGCGTCCTGGACCACCGAATCGTGGCGGCAGCGCGCCACGTTGCGATCGGACTTGTTCAGAGCCAGGTTGCGGTCGGTGGCGTCCATGGCGGGCGCCGAGATGTCGACGCTGGTCACGGAAAGCGCGCCTCCGCGGGCGGCGTACACGGTGAATCCGCCGGTGTAGCTGAACACGTTGAGCACGTCCTGGTCGCGGGAGATCGCTTCCACCCTGGCGCGGTTGTCGCGCTGGTCCAGGAAGAATCCCGTCTTCTGCCCCACCACCGGCTCGGCCTCGAACCGAAGGCCGTTTTCGTGGAACACCACCGGCCCCGACAATTCCCGTCCGTGCAGGATCTGCCCGTCCTGCAGGCCGTGCAGGAATTCGGGGGTCTTCTGCATGGCGCGGTTCAGGCGCAGCACCAGGCGTTCGTGGGGACGCACCGCGCGCAGCCCCGCCACGATCGACGCCAGGTGCGGAATCCAGGCCGGAGTGTAGAGCTTGGCCACCAGGGTGTCGGCGTAGCGGTCCACCACCAGCCCCGGAAATCCGTCGGATTCGCCGTTGACCAGACGGTAACCGTCGGTGATGGGCCGGGCCGGATCGGCGAAGACCTTGCGCTTTTCCGCGGCCGCGGCCAGCCTGGAGGCGAAGAACGCGTCGTCGATCTTGACCGGATCGCCGTGGTGCAGCACCCGCAACCGGATGGGCGAGGTCGGGTCGTACAACCCGATCGCCAGAAAACGGCGTTTGCGGTCGAACACCACGCCGAAGTCGCCCGGAGCGCCTTCGTGTCCCTGCTCCTCGATGGAGTTGGAATAAAGCCAAGGATGGCCCTGGCGGATGGAACGTTCCGCCTGCGGCACCACCCGCAGCGAAATCCGCTTGGCGCCGGGCGCCGGGAGCGTGCGCGCCAAGTCTTCGAAGATGGCCTTGCTCACGCGGGGAGGTCGGCCAGGATCGATTCCAGCACCTTGATCTTGGCGTCGTCGGCCGCTCGCCAGCATTTCCAGATCTCGGCGGCCTCCTCGTAGCAGGAACGGGCCAGCGCGCCTTCGCCCTGCTTGCGATGGAAGTAACCCATGGTGGAAAGCACTTCGGCGACGCGAGGCGAACGCGGGCCGTGCACCTGCGTGGCCAGGGTCCTGAGCGAGGCCAGCGCGTCTGCGGCCACCTTCGGGTCCATGGCGTCCAACTGCCACTGGACCAGCTGGTGCTGGACTTCCACCACGAATTCGGGATCGCCGCCTTCCGACAGGATCTGCAAGCACTTCTCCATGTGGTCGATCGCCTTTTCTTCCGCGTCCTGCTCCTGTTCCAGCTGCGCCAGGAAGTGGTGGGCCCGCGCGGCCAGCTCGTGCTTTTCGCCGCCCTGGGCCAGGACCTGGTTCAGGATCGCCTCGAAGTGCTCGCGGGCGTTGTCGTACTGCTCGGCGGCCAGGAACACGGCGCCGGCCTGGAGCACCAGATGGGCGTGGGCCTCGCCGACCTTGCCCTGGAACCGCTCGATCCCTTTGGCGCAAACATCCAGGGCGGTCTGGAACTGCTGGCCTTCGCGGGCGATCTGCGCCAGTTGCAGGATGGCGCGGAACGAATCGGGGTTGACCGGATCGCCGGCGGCCTGGTCGAAGAACTGGAGCATGCCGTTGGTCATCCCGAAGGCGTCTTCCAATCGACCCTGGTTGCGGAACAGCACCGAGATCAGGCCCTGCGCGTTGACAAGAACCGGCGTGCGCTGCGGGTCGTCTTCGGGAATGGCCTGCAGCGGCACCAGCGCGGCCTCGGCCTTCTTCGGCTCGCCGAGCAGGGCGTGGACCTTGGCCAACAGGACGCGCGCGCCCACCACGTTGGGATCGAACGGCGTCGCGGCACCTTCCTCCTCGATCATCGCCACCAGCGCATCGCGACCCTCGACGAGCTTCCCCGCTTCCAGGAGAGCCGAGATCTCCTTCTGGCGCGGCGAGAGTTCGGGGGCATTGGGCTGTTCGGGCTGGCTCATCATCGTCTCCGATCGGCGATCTCTGGTATTGGGATTCAGGATCGCAAAGGTAGCCGCTCGGAGCCGACCTCGCCTTGCGCGGCTACGGCGACTCCACCACCGTCTCCAGGTTCGGCGAGCGGTAGATGGACACCGGCGACACGACGCTGTCTTCCAGCGGCACGTTCTTTCCGTAGCGCTTGGCCATGAGCGCCTTCACCGACGGGGCGTCCAGGTCGAATTGGGCCAGTTTCTGCACGGCGCCGACCTCCACGCCCAGGGCGCGGTGGTAGATCTTCCAGATCAACTCGGAGCAGTAGATGCGGTCGTCGCCCCACCCGAACAGCGTGTCGTAGGGCTTGCCGGCGAACCGTTTCCCTTCCGATTCCATGCGGGCCAGGTCTTCGGGAGACAATTTCCGGACGGATTCCTTGATCCGCTTGAGCGCGAACCGGTTTTCCTTGCCGCGGGCGAGCCATTCGGCCAAGGGGGTGGTCTTCACCGGCTGGACGGCTTCGTAGACCATCCATTCGCCGTCGCGGCGCACCACGATCCCGCAATGGCTCCACTCCGACCGCGTGGCGTCCTGCACCGCCCGGCTCTGGCGCGAGCGGCTGGTCTGGAAGAGGATGTCGCCTTCGCGCAGCAGGGAATCCCGTTCCAGCTTGTCGGCGATCCGGACCGCCGACCGGTCCTGGATCCAAGGTTGCACATACGCGGCGCGCGCCCAGGCCCCCACCGCGACCAACGCCACGACGCAAACCACCAGAACCGCTTTGGGACCGATCTTCATAGGCTCCCGAAGGTAGATCAAACAACAAGGGAACGGCGCACGAGCGCCGCTCCCCTTCGAGTCAATCAAGCCGCCTGCGCCACCGAGGTGGCCGGAATCGATCAATCCAGTCCGTTGAACGGATCGCTGGAAGAACCACCGTCGGTGCCCGTGGAATCCTTGCCGCCGTCCGCGTCGCCGGAGTCCTTGTCGTCGTCCGATCCCTTGTCGCCGGGAAGGTCGCCTTCCTCGGTCTTGTCGGAATCATCCGGCTCCGTCGAGACGCCCGAGCCGCTGGGACCCGAAACCAGGTGAAGCACCAGGTAGGGGTTGCCGGTCAAACCCGTGACCGTGAACGAATCGCTCGTGACATTGTCCAGACCGCGCTTGTGGGGAAACTGCCCCGGAGCCACGGTGTACTTGCCCTTGGCTCCGCGAGGAAGCTTGTCGGACCCCACGTACAAGTGGGCCTCGAAGAAGGCCTGTCCAGGGTAGGCGTGGAACGAAACCTGGGCGACGCCGCCTTCGTAGGAAACGATTCCGTAGCCCACCTTGGTTCCCTTGGCGGTGTCGCAACGGCCCGCACCGGCGATGATGTCGAAGGTGTCCACGCCTTCGGTCAGAGGCCCGATGGACCAGCCCCAACGCGGGGTGCCACTGATCTCGCTGAAGCAGGTGGAGTTTCCAGCGTCGTAGCCGAATGCCGTCTCGCGGGATTCCCAGACCGTGTCGGTCTGGGTGTTGAAGGCTTCCTGCGCGGCGAAAGCGCGGGCGGCGGCATCGTCGGCTTCGGAAACCGCGGTGGACGAGGAGCGATCGCATCCGGCCAATCCGAAGAGGGTGGCTGCAAGTGTCGTCAGCAGGAGATGGGAGTGTTTCATGGGTTGCCTCCAATGATACCGGGTGGTGAGTGGTCCAGGTACCGCTTGAACGTAACCCGCCCCCTGCCCTGATTCCACGCCGATCCGTCGCCCCGACGCCTTCGAGCCGGCTTTCCGTTCGCAGAGGTTCGCAATCCGCGTTCGGACCGTGCGCGCTTGTGGCGCGGCGCCCCAGAAACCCCGGATTGCCCGCGATGGCGACCATTTCGCATCTTGTCGCCCTCGCGACGTCCATCCAGCAACTCCAGGAAAGCATCCATGGCCGGCTCCAGCCTCTTCGCACTTCTCGACGACATCGCCAGCGTGCTCGACGACGTGGCCATCCTGACCAAGGTCGCCGCCAAGAAGACCGCCGGGGTCCTGGGCGACGACCTCGCGTTGAACGCGCAGCAGGTGGCCGGCGTGGCCAGCGACCGCGAGATCCCCGTGGTGTGGGCCGTGGCCAAGGGCTCCCTGGTGAACAAAGCCATCCTGGTCCCGGCGGCCCTGGCCATCAGCGCGCTGGCGCCGTGGCTGGTGACCCCGCTTCTGATGGTGGGCGGACTGTACCTGTGCTTCGAAGGAGTGGAAAAGCTCCACCACAAGTTCGCCCACGGCAAGGAAGAACACGCCCGCCGCGAAGAGCTCTCGCAGGCGCTCTCCGACCCGGCGGTCGACCTGGTCCAGTTCGAGAAGGAGAAGATCAAAGGCGCGATCCGAACGGATTTTGTCCTGTCGGCGGAAATCATCGTGATCGCCCTGGGCACGGTGGCCGACAAACCGTTCCAGACGCAGCTCGCCGTGCTCGCGGGCATCGCGCTGCTCATGACGGTGGGGGTCTACGGGTTCGTGGCCGGGATCGTGAAGCTCGACGACGCCGGACTGTGGCTGCATGCCCGCCAAGGCGGATCCGCGGCCACCCGGGCCGTGCGCGCGCTGGGCGCCGGGCTCCTGCGCGGGGCTCCGCTCCTGATGAAGACCCTCTCGGTGGTCGGGACGGCGGCCATGTTCCTGGTGGGAGGCGGCATCCTCGCCCACGGCATCGCCCCGCTGCACCACTGGAACGAGACCCTCCCCGGCCTCGTGCAGAACCTCGTGAACGGCGCGACGGGAATCGTCGGGGGATCCATCGCCCTGGCCCTGTTCCTGGGTGGATCGGCGATCCTGGCGAGGCTGCGCAGGTAGATCAGTTCCCGGAGCAGTCCACCGTGGAGGTCCAGGTGGCCCGCTCCCTGGCCGGAGTGGACGACAATTCCCGGCACCATGTCCTTCGCAGCGACGCGACGGGGAAGGTGTCGCGCGCGGCCCTCACGAACACTTCCAGGCTTTCCGGGGCGGCACCCGCGAAATACCCCTGCGCGCCCCGCAAGGACGTGTAGTTCCAGGCTCCCGACGAGTTCTCCATCATGGTCCGGTGGTGGATCGCGTAGGTGCGCTCCACCGCCAGCGCGCGGAGCACGTTGCGCCCGGTGAACGACAACACCATCTGCGGCAGCTGCATCGTGTCGGGATATCCCATCATCGTCCCTTGTTCGGGATCGTCCACCGAAAGCATGCGGCTGTTCCCGGGCTGGAACATCGCGACCGAATCGTCGTAGCCCACGGTCCAGTCGCCTCGGATCTGGAAGCCCAACCGCTCGATCGGCCCCAGGATCCTGGCCCGGGCGGGATCGAACCCGATCGAGGTCACCAGTCCACCCCAGCGCTCGTGGTCGACCTCCTGCGCCAGGACGATCGGCCGCAACGAGCGCTTCACGCGATCGCCCATCGGTCCGTCGACCATCTCGTCGTCCATGATCGCCCAGGCCGAATCGCCGCTGCGCAACGGCCTCAGCACGAACCGCCCCTGCAGGAAGCTGTCGCAGGTGGCCTCGGTCACGCCCAGCCGCGCGACGCCCGCGGCGTCCTCCGCCTCCAGGGCGGCCAGGAGCCCGGCCGCGGTTCCGGGGCGATCGGCGACGGAAAGCGTCCGGAACAGCATGTCCAACGGCGCCAGCATCCCCTTGTCCATCCGGTAGAACCGAGGCAGGGTGGTTTCGCCGCGGATGTCGCTTTCCGTCGTCCGGTCGCCCGACGGGAAATCGTCCGCCGAATTCCACACCACGTGCGCCTCCAGCCGCAACGTCGCGCCGTAGGGCACGGTGTCGGGCGACACCGGGATCCAGGCCCTGGGGGTCGCGGGACTCCGGACGTATTCCACCGTGTCGTGACGGTTTCCGTCCACGCGCAGGACGCGCAGCCACGAACCGGCCTTCACGAAATCGATGCCGCGTTCGGCCAGACCCATGGGCTGGATCCGCTCCACCCAGATGGTGTCGAACGGACGCCCCGCGACGGGCATCGCCGAAACCCGCAGGACCAACGGGGCGGGCGGTTCCGGTTCCAGGTTCCACGGGCCGTCGCAGGCCGCCAGGCCCAGGGCGCCGACGAAAAGAGAAGAGAGTTTGTTCCTGGTCATCGGTCAGAATTCCTTTTCCCAGCCCACGAAGAACGCCAGGCGGGGGAACTGGTAGGTGGTTTCCCGGTAGGGCACCGGGCCGTTGGTGAGCCAAAGGGTCTGGAAGACGTTCTCGTGGTCGGTGGCGTTGAGCACGCTCCAGTGGAGCCGCCACGAACCTTCGCGCCCGAAATCCACCGGCGTCACGTCCAGCCTGAAATAGTCGGCTTCCCTGGACTGGTTGAACGCCCCCGCCTGGACCAGCGTGTTGCCGATCGGATGGACCGTCCCGTCGTGGGAACTCTGGCCGCCGTCCACACCCTGCAGCGGCTCGTGCACATCCCAATAGCCGGCGGGATCCGTCCTTGGGTGCCCCGATCGGTACTGGAGCGAAAGGCTGGACCGGAAGAACCGTCCTTTGCGAGAAGCGGTCCAGAACGCCTTGTCCTCGTCGCCGACCCAGGTCATGGCGAGATCCCCCTTGAAGGTGTGCCTCTGGTCCCAGGCCGGCGCGAAGGCGGGGATCGGCGTACTTCCCTCGGCCACCGGGTCGGCGGTCTGCTTCAGGACGGATTTCGACCACCCGTAGCTCGCGGTCCCGGTGATCGCGCCTTCGTCGCGCGAAACGGCTAGCTCGCCGCCCATGGCCCAGCCGTCGAAATCGGCGACGGACCGGGTGATCTTGTTCCCGTCGGGGCGGGTCGGATTGGCCACCTTGTCGGGATCGCCGTCCACCAGCTGCGGAAGACGGGAAATGTCCTTGTAGTAGCCCTCGCCCCGCACCGCGAACCCGCCCGGCAACCGCACGCGTTCCGCGGAGAAGGCGGTGGTCCACTGGGTGGATGGCTCCATGGGCTTCTGGTAGGCGTACCAGATGTCCGTCATCTCCTCGCTGTTGAGGTCGTGCAGACTGGTCAGGAACTGCGCGTACCTGCCTTCGTGCAGTTCCAGCCTCCAATCGGCCGACGGCCTCCACCAGACGGTGGCCCGAGGTTCGAACGCCGCCTCGTCGAGCCCGTCGTACCAGCTCGAGCGGACGCCGCCGCGGACACCCCACCCCGCCGGATGCTCCCACGAACCCTGCATCCATCCCGCGTGCAGCCAGGCCGACGCGGTGTCGCCGCGCCTGTCGGAGCGCACCAGATCGTCGTTCAGGTAGAGGAACTCCTGGTGTTCGTGGTCGTGGCCCAGCCGCACCGAAACCCTCCCCTTGGGCGACCATCCCACCTCCTGCCCGAGCTTCCAGCTGTCGAAGGCGTTCTCGAGGGATTGGATCCCTTCGATCTCGATCTTCTGGTCGAACCGACTGACGGAAAACGTCGGGCACCACCAGAAATCGGCGCCAAGGCTCTTGTGGGCCGTCACCGGCACCACGAAATTCCCCCACTCGAACGAGATCGGCCCCATGGCCAGACGATCGCGGCCTTCGTAGACCGAAACCCGCAGCGAATCCTCGCCCCAGCTGCGGGTCACGTTGCCCTGCACGTCGTGGAACACGTAGTCGATGTCGAAGGTCATCCAATCGAGGTCGCGCGCCAGTTCCAACGCCTGGTCGATCCAGGTCCGGCGGGCGGCGACGGACCACGACCACCCCGACTTGCGCCCTTCCAGCGCCAGGCTCCCCGACGCGGTGGTGATCCGCGAAGTCCCGTGCAACCGGAATCTGTCGGTCGTGTCGGCGCTGTCGCCTCGGGTCCAACCGTCGATCCTGCCTTCCAGCCAGCGAAGGGAATCGGGGAACCCGGTTCCGCCGATGCGGGGATCCACCCGCAGGACCGAAGACAGGCGGTTCCCGTAGCGCGGGTCGAACCCGCCCTTGTGGAATTCCACGCCGCCCGTGGCGTCGGCCAGGAAGGTGCTGAACAACCCCATGAAGTGCGCCGGCGAATAGACCACCGCTCCGTCCCACAGGATCAGGTTCTGGTCGGAGGCCGATCCTCTCACGTAGATCTTGGTGGAAAAATCCGACGACTGCGCCACGCCCGGCAGCGCCTGCACGGCGCGCATCACGTCGGGCTCGCCCAACGCCGGACGACGCAGGATGGACTGCACCGCCACGCGTTCCTGGCCGCCTTGGCGCGGACGTCTGCGCCCCTTGACCGTCACGGTGGAACCGGCGGCGCTGTGCTGCAGCAGAACGCCTCCCTGGACAGGGACCGGATCGAGCGAATCCGGCGCCTGGACGGAATCCGCAACCACGGGATCGGGTGCCGGCAGGGCGACCGAATCGACCTGGACCCGCAGAGGAGCCAGATCCAGCGTGTCGAACCCCTTCGGCTCGACCGGCACGCAGACCGTGTCGCCCGACGGGCCGCGCAAGCACAGAGGCACCCAACCCCGGGCATGGACGGCGCTGTCCACCAAGGCCTCGGCGGCAAACCGACCGGAATCGTCCACCGCCACCGCACGCCCGTCGAACAGGACGTCGTACCCGGAAGGGGCGCTGGAACGAACGACCAGATGGCGCAAGGCGGCACCCGCGGTCGGCAGGATGGATGGCGCGGCGCTCTCGAGCTCTGTCGAACCCGCGAACGACGCGACACCGCTGGCCAGGATGGCGAAGCGTAGGAGTTGTGGCATTGGAATTGTGATCCGTCGGAGGTGTGGGAAAGGCTGACAATTGTCAGCCGAGATTCTGACGTATTGAACACCTGGCGAACCGAAAAGTGTCACTCTCCTTCGCGAAAAAAGCGCACGAGTCCCATCGACCGCGGCGCATGAGACAAATTCTCATCAGAGAACGAAAAACTTGGACTTCCCGAGCAAAATTCCCGAAAATTCAATGGATATTCAGGTCCGATTAGCTCATCTTAGTGGAGTATCGACGGAGCAGGGACCGATGGTCGATCCCATTTCCAGCTCCGCCATGAGGGTCAACGTCCCATGGATGCGGGTAGTTCATTCCAGGTTCTTCTTTCCACCGCCGCCTTGACGACGCTGCTGATTGCCGCCATCCGCGTGATGGGGATGGTCGCGGCCAGGAACATCCCCGACCTCGCCCCACCGACTCCGAAGCCGTCGACCGACGGCTCCGATGCGCTTCGCCTGATCGCCGTCCTGACCGCCGCCGCCATGGAGGCGCTGGACTCCGACGACATCTACCTGACTTCGATCGTCGAGCTCCCCGAACCGGGAGGCCACAAGCACTGGCCCCGCGTCGGCAAGATGCACTTCTATCGCAAGCCGGGGTCGGCTCTCTGATCCTTTCCGCGAAGCACACCACAAACACAAAGAATCCTTCATGGTAACCTGGCAACAGACACTGCTCCCCAGCGTCATCTTCTATCTCCTTGCGGGCGTCATCGCCATGGGCGTCGCCGCCATGATCGCGGGGCTCGCCTCGTTCCTGGGCAAGCTCGAATCGAACGGCAAGGACGGCGCGAAATGAACGTCGTCGATCTTCTCGCCGCCATCCCGCAGATGTTCCAGGGCGTGGTCACCCTGTTCACCGGAAGCCCCGGAATGGCCTTCGCCCGCGTGTTCCTGATCCTGCTGGGGTTCCTGCTGGTCTACCTGGGCAAGAAGGGCACGCTCGAGCCGCTGCTCATGATCCCCATGGGCCTGGCGATGGCCACAGTGAACGCCGGCGTGATGCTGCTGGACCCCATGACTTCCGCCGCCGTGCTGGATTCCCCCAACTCGGCCATGGTCCGCCAGGCGCATTCCGCGGTGGCTCCCGGAATGGCCGCGGTCGCCGACACCGCCCGCATCCAAGGCACGCTCCACGTCGCGCCGCTGGTGCAGCAGAGCGAGAACCTCTTCTACATCCTGCAGGTCGATTGGCTCCAGCCCATCTACACCTTCACCTTCTCCAACGGCCTGATCGCCTGCTTCGTCTTCATGGGCATCGGATGCCTGCTCGACGTGGGCTACCTGATCGCCCGCCCGTTCCAGTCCATGCTCCTGGCGCTCTTCGCGGAACTCGGGACGGTTCTTGTCCTGCCCATCGGCGTGGCCCTCGGCCTCAAGCCCGGCGAAGCCGCCGCCATCGCGATGGTGGGCGGAGCCGACGGTCCCATGGTGCTCTTCACTTCGCTCATGCTGGCCAAGGACATCTTCGTGCCCATCTGCGTGGTGGCCTACCTGTACCTGGGCCTGACCTACGGCGGATACCCCTACCTGATCCGGTTCCTGATCCCCAAGAAGCTCCTGGCGATCCCGATGCGCCCGAACCCCAGGGCCAAGAAGATCACCTCCAACCAGAAACTGGCGTTCGCGGTGGTCGCGTCCACCGTGCTCAGCCTCCTGTTCCCGGTCGCCGCACCGCTGATCTTTTCCCTGTTCCTCGGGGTCGCGATCCGTGAAAGCGGCCTGGAAGCCTTCCGGAACGTGGTGGAAAACGTGTTCCTCTACGGAGCCACCCTGTTCCTGGGCTTGACGCTGGGAATCCTCTGCGAAGCCAACACGATCCTGAATCCCAAAGTGCTGCTGCTGCTGGCCTTGGGAATCCTGGCCCTGCTCCTGTCGGGAATCGGCGGCATCCTGGGGGGCTACGTGATGTACTTCATCTCCGGAGGCAAGGTGAACCCGGCGATCGGCATCGCGGCCGTGAGCTGCGTGCCCACAAACGCGAAGGTGGCCCAGAAGGAAGTGACCAAGGCGGCACCTGGCGTCATCATCCTGCCGGAAGCGCTGGGGGCCAACATCTCGGGCGTGATCACCTCGGCGATCTTCGCGGCGATCTACGTCTCCTTGATCCCCGTCCTCTGGCCCTGAGGTTCGTCTCGCGGCGCATCCTCGCCCACTGGACCCTCGACGTACCGACGCGTACGCCTTCGGGTCCATTGGACTTCGGCTGCATCCACGATCCATACCTCAGGATTCTGTCTCGCGGGGTACCGATGCCCATGCCCTGAGCGGCGTCGAAGGGTACGCCGTCGGCCTCGGCTCGCTTCCATTGCATCTCCGATTCGCTACTCAGGATTTGTCTCGCGGCGCATTCGCACTCATGCGGGTGCCCCGCCGATTTCTCGATCGGATGTTCGGGGGCAAGCCTGCCCCCGCGTCTCGGCTTCTGCACGTCGGACGGAATCGGTTCCGGGCGATTCGCGAATCGCCCCTGCATGGGTCGTCGGACGTGCAGCGATCCTCGCCTCCCCCTCTTGCGCGGGGATCGAAAATGCTAAATGGCAAAATCGCCTTCATCACCGCTCCCAACATCATTTCATCGGGCCTGATCCATGTTCCTTCCGAATGCGCTCGCAACCCTGCTCTGCTTCCTCCCGTCGGAATCAAGGGCTGAGCTTTCCGTCCCTCCCGCCGACTCCAATCCCGGCTTTGCGATTCAGCTTGGCGTCGGGGCGACCTATGGCGGGGCGATGGACGAGGATGGCGACATCGACGTGGACAACCCCCTCAAGGGCTACGAGTTTTCGGGAGGCATCGTATCCGCACCTCCTGCTCGCTCCATCTTCCTGGATGCCCAGCTGGGATACTCGCCCAAGGTGGGCTATTACGACTACGATCTCTCGATTCTTCGGTTTCGCTGCATGGTGGGGCCGAATCTCCGGGTCGGATCACGGTCCCGATTCAGGATCGGAATGGGCTTGGGGTTCACCAAAGCGATCTCGGGCGAAGGCGGTGGCACGGCCCCCAGCCTGCACGGCATGATCGGGTATCTCTTCCCGCTCGACGACCACATCGGCGGCTTCTCGCTGAACTACGCCCGCACCCTTGGAAAGATCGTCATCGCCAAAAGAACCGAAACCGGATACGGAGGATGGAAGTATTCCTATCGCCATTCGATTCAGCTCCACGATCTGGCGCTCAAATTCGATTGGCACATCCCCATCGGTGCAGGACGCTTCGCCGAAAAACTCTAGGCGGCGCCCGACAGCCGCCACCGTTCCGGAATCGCTCCGAAGGCTTCGATCCGGGAGCGGTCGCGTCAATCCTTGACGAAGAAGCAGAGGCTGTCCTCGCGCAGGACGGCTTTTGTCGTGTCGCGGATCTGGTAGAACAGGAAATGCTTGCCGGTGGCCACGCCGGCGGGGAACAGCAGGCCTTTCCTGAAGGCGGCGGTGTCGACGATCCCCGTGTCGACGCTCGTGCGGACCAGCTTGCCCGTGGTGTCGTGGATGGAAGACACGAAGACGAAGGTCGGATTCGAGACCACCTCGGCGTCTTCCGCCGATCGCCGCCCGGAGGCGTCGGCGGGGCAGGATGCCCGCAGCTCCGGCGAGATCGGACGCGCACCGGAACCCAGTTCCGGCTCCGCGATCTCGGTGCGGCACGCGGAGAGCAGGAAGATCGTCGCCAGACACGAAACACGAACGGGCAAACGCATGGCCGGAGGCTCCTTCGATGGGTGAGAACGACGTTCGCGCGACACTCCAGCAGGCGCACCGCGCACGACAACCGGCCAAACATAGATCCTGCGACGGACGCCGACGGAATCCGGCCAAGACCTCGCCGCGA
The DNA here is from genome assembly GCA_029557215.1 of Fibrobacterota bacterium. Classification (GTDB taxonomy): domain Bacteria; phylum Fibrobacterota; class Fibrobacteria; order UBA5070; family UBA5070; genus UBA5070. Next base: position 13,162 of record JAKPQQ010000222.1, read on the forward strand.
GGAACAACCACCTGGCTCGTCGCGATCCAGAATGCATTTTTGGATTCCGGATCGCTTGGCGTGATCGGCTGGACCAGTCGTCGCCTCTCGATTCCAACTCCGACTTCGAGGTCGTGGTGACAAGAAGATTTCCAAGAGGGATCGGACGTCTGCTCCGATTGGCGCTGCTTGGCAACAGCCGACGGATCGCTTCGGAACTTTCCACGCTGTGGAAGATCCAGGTGCTTCTGCGCATCCTCCCCAACGAAACATCGCGGGTCTTCGCCGCGACCCTGGCCATGGGCGCCTTGTGCGGACTGGTGGCGGTCGCGTTCCACGGCTCCCTGCAGTGGAGCACCAACCGGGTCGCCCAATTCCTGGCATCGCTTCCCGCGGCGGCGCGCATGTTGGGCATCGTCGTCCTCCCCGGGATCGCGGCCTGGATCGCCGGGGTCGTGCTGGTGCGCTCGCGGCTTCCGGCCGCAGGTTCCGGGATCCCCCAGGTGAAGGCGCTGATGGCCGACCGGATTCCCGTGTTCGGCCTGAGGGTCGGGGCCATGAAGCTGGTGCTGAGCGTCATACAGATCGCCGGAGGCGGATCGCTCGGCCGCGAAGGTCCGACGGTCCAGATCTGCGCTTCGATGGTGCCGCGGATGCTCAGGGTGTTCGCCCTCCCCAAGGGCATGTTGACCCGATTCCTCCCCGTGGCGTCGGCCGCGGGGATCGCCGCGGCGTTCAACACCCCCGTGGCGGCGGTGACCTTCGTCATGGAGGAGTTCATGGGCTCCTCGACCTCGACAGCCATGACAGGACTTGTCGTCGCGGCGGCGATCGCCGCCATCGAGGAGAAACTCCTGCTCGGCGGACAACCATTGTTCCACGTGCCCCCCTGGAGCTTCGACAGCCTCGCCTCCCTGCCGTCGTTCCTGGTGCTGGGGATCCTCGGCGGCCTGCTGGGCGTCCTGTTCCACCGGGGACTGCTTTCCCTTCGCTCCTGGATCCGGGGGCTGACCCGTTTCACAAGCCCCTTCCGCATGGCGCTGGGAGGCGTCTTCTCCGGCTTCGCAGCTCTGCTGGCATGGAAGCTTCTCGGATCGGAAGGCATCGCGGGACCGGGGTACGCGCTTCTGGATGGCAGCCTCAACGAAACCTTGAACTTCACCCAATCGGCAGGATTGCTCCCCCTGAAATTCCTGGCGACCCTGGCGAGCTATTCCAGCGGAGGCGTCGGGGGGATCTTTTCCCCGGTGCTCGCGATCGGAAGCCTCCTGGGAGGCGCCGTCGGATGGCTGCAACGCGGGTTTCCGTGGGCCGACACCACGCCCATCGGAGCCTTCGCCCTCGTGGGAATGGGAACGTTCTTCGCCGCGGTCATCCGCGCCCCCATCACGTCCGTCCTGATCATCTTCGAGCTGACGGGAAACTACGGCCTGATCCTGCCCCTGATGCTGGCCAACATGGCCGCCTTCCTGATCTCCAAGCGAATGAATCCCGTGCCGATCTACGAAGCCTTGCTGCTCCAGGACGGGATCGAGCCCCACCCCGACACGAAGGACAAATGGCCGACGGTCGGCGCGCTGTGCCGACGCGACATCCCGACCGTCCAGACCGACGCCTCGATCCAGGATCTGGTGGAACTGGACCCCGCCACCCCTTGCGCCGTGCTCGATCGCGACGGGACCCTCCTTGGTCTGCTCCAGCCGCATCGCGACATCGCCTCGCACCGAGGCAAGGCGGGCGAATGCATCCAGACGTCCGCGCGACTGCGCGAGGACGATCTCGCCTTGCCGGCGCTTTCCCTCATGGCGCAGGAAAGGCATCGTTGGCTTCCCGTGATCGATCGAAGCGGCCGGCTCGCGGGAGCGTTCGGCACCCACGAGGCGCTGGCGGCCCTCTCCACCATGGACGGCAGGAAACGGGACTGACGCGACGGACGCCGACGGAATCCGGAATCCGCCGGTGGTCCGTCGCGCGCCTCCCCTACTTTTTCCTGCCCCAGACCGAGACGCTTCCGCCTTCGCAGCGGAACTCGCCCCAGCCGTCGCCGTTGATCCAGACCGACCCGTGGCTGCGCCCCAGCAGGTCGACGAATTCCGTCCCGGCGTGCCGACGTCCGATCTCCATCCACTTGCTCCCGCCGTGGCTGTCGGACATGAGGACCGCCAGCCCCGATCCAGGGTGTTCGTCGTCGCCTTCGCGCGTCCAGCCGACCAGGTTCCAGTGGTCCATCCAGTCGCGCTGCGCGCCGTAGGCCAGATCGCGGCGGGCTCCCAGCATCTCGCGCAGTCCCGGCACCGGGGCGAGCACGACGTCGTGGCCCTTGTCGGAATACGACGCCCCGTCCAGGTCGGGCTCGAACACGCACGGATACCCCTCCGCCCGCAGCAGGATGATCGCGTAGGCCAAGGGGCGGAACCAGAAATCGACCCACGATTCCAGCGCCTGCAGGGGCTGGGTGTCGTGGTTGTCGACCAGCGTCACGGCCAGGGCCGGCTGGTCCCTCATCAGCGTGTTGTCCAGGATCCGCCGCATGTCGTATTGGCCGCCCGCGCGCGACGCCTCGTGGAAGTTGCGGTGCAGCGGGGCGTCGAACAGGGCGACCGCGCCGCCCGTCGCGGCGATGTAGCCGTGGAGCGCCTGCACGTCGTAGGGCTCCCAGTATTCGCCCACCGTGAACAGCGGCTTGCCGGTGGCCTTGCGCAGGTACCCCAGCCAGTCGCGGAAGAACGAATACTGGATGTGCTTGACCGCGTCCAGACGGAATCCGTCCACCCCCGTGAAGTCCAGGAACCATTCGGCCCACCGCGAAAGTTCGGTGCGGACGTCGGCGTCGTTCATGTCCAGGTCGGAATACATGAGGTAGTCGTAGTTGCCGTTGCCGCCCGAGACCATCTTCTCCCAATCCTTGCCGCGGGCCAGGAACTTGTAGATGGCGCTCCGCTCGCGGTACTGGTCCCAGTCGACGCCGTCGAAGTGGCTCCAGTTCCACTTGAACCCGGAATGCTTCCCGGCGCGACCGGGAAAATCGAAGACGGTCCAGGCACGGATCCAACGTTCGTCGGTGATCACGAAATTGCGGTTGTCGGAGGCCACCTCCAGCGCCTTGACCCACTCGGTGGCGTCGGCCCCGGCCTTGTGGTTGAACACCACGTCGGCGTAGACCTGGATGCCCGCGGCATGGGCCGCCTGGACCAGCTGGAGGTATTCGTCCTTGGTGCCGTACTTGGTCCGCACGGTCCCCTTCTGGTCGAATTCGCCCAGATCGTAGAGGTCGTAGATGCCGTAGCCGACGTCCCAGGTGCCGCCTGCGGCCTTGAACGCAGGCGGCAGCCAATAGGCAGTGACCCCAAGGTCGCCCAGCTGGGCCGAACGCGCGGCGAGCGTGCGCCAGAACGAGCCGTCGCCGTTGGAATACCAATGGAAGGCTTGGAGAAGGGTTCCGTTGATGGCCATGGAATGGTCCTCGATGTCGTTGCGGAGGGAATCGATCGCCCCCGACACGCGACCGCCCCGCGAATTCGAACCATCCAAGCGATGGAGCGATCGAATCGCGAACCTCCGTGTCGGGAGCCTTGCTGCCTATTAACCCCCATTAGAATAATCTCGCGAGAAACCGAATCGCCACTACGGATTTTTCTTTCTCGAAGATCGCGACCGGAACCGAAGCGGCGCGGATCGCCCCAAAAGCCCCCCCCCTCTCCCCCGAAACGTGGTAGAATCCCACCAACTTATGGACTCCTCCACAAAACCCGCGCGGAGCATGGCCCCGTCGCCGAATCGCGATCCATCGCAGGATGCGGCTCCGCGGGCACGACGCTTCGGTTCCACGATCAAGTCGCGACTGCTGGCCCCGCTGGCGGTTCTGGGCGCCGTCCAGGCCGCCGCGCTTTGGATTTCGTCGGGATCGCCCGCCGGGTTGCTGTTCGTGGCGGGAACGGTGGGCGCCTGCGCCCTGGTCGTGCTGCGCGCCGTCGCTCCGCTGTCCGATCTGGTGGGCAAGATCCGCGGCCAGGGAAGTCCTCGCGTCTTCGAACGCGCTCCGGAGGAGATCCGGCTGCTCGACAAGGCCTGGAGCCAGGCGCAGGAGGCCTCGCAAGTCGCCTTGTGCGCCTTGGAACACCAGAAGCGCGCGCTGGACCAGCACGCGATCGTGAGCGAAACGGACACGAAAGGGGTGATCCGCTACGTGAACGACAAATTCTGCGCGCTCAGCGGCTACGAACGCGACGAGCTGCTGGGAAAAACGCACAGGATGGTGAACTCGGGAACCCAATCCAAGGAGTTCTTCAAGGAGATGTGGACCACCATCCTCGCCGGCGAAGTGTGGAAAGGCACCCTGTGCAACCGCGCCAAGGACGGGAGCCTGTACTGGGTCGCCGCGACGATCGTCCCCACGTTGGGAATCGACGGCAAGCCCGAGCGGTTCATCGCGATCCGGACCGAAATCACCGACCTGGTCGAAAAGGAACGACGCCTGGAAGCGCTCAACCACGACCTGGAAGTCCAGACCCGTCTGGCCCGCGATCTCGCGGAAAAGGCCCAGGCGGCCAGCGTCGCCAAGGGCGAGTTCCTGGCGAACATGAGCCACGAGATCCGCACCCCCATGAACGGGGTGATCGGGATGACCGATCTCCTGCTGCAGGAAGATCTGTCGCCACCGCAGCGGGAACGCGCGAATCTGGTGCTGGAAAGCGCGAGATCCTTGTTGGCCCTCGTCAACGACATCCTCGATTTTTCCAAGATCGAAGCGGGAAAACTCGACCTGGTCGAAGAACCGTTCGACCTGCGCGCCCAGTTCGCCAGCCTGCGCGCGTTCTTTTCGGCCAAGATGGCGGAAAAGAACCTCGGGTTCCACCTGCGGATCGGCCACGGGATTCCGTCCGGTCTCTCGGGCGACGCGGGACGGCTCCGACAGATCCTGGTGAACCTCCTGGGGAACGCGCTCAAGTTCACGGAAAAGGGATCGATCATCGCCTCGGTCGCCGTGGCGGAGCAGAGCGAACGAAGCGTCGTTCTGCGCTTCGAAATCAAGGACACCGGCATCGGGATCCCGAAGGAACGCCGGGACGCGCTGTTCCAGAGCTTCAGCCAGGTGGACGCGTCGATCACGCGGCGGTTCGGCGGCACCGGACTGGGCCTGGCGATCAGCAAGCATCTCGCGCACCTCATGGGCGGCGAGGTCGGCGTGGAAAGCGTCGAAGGCGAAGGTTCCGAATTCTGGTTCACCGCCCGATTCCGGATCCTGGACGGCGGAACCATCGAAACCGGCCACGACAGTTCGCACAACGACTCGGATCAGGCCGTCTCCCTCCAAGGGTCGCGCATCCTGGTGGCCGACGACAACGTCGTCAACCAGATGGTCTGCACGGGAATCCTCGCACACCTCGGCATGGAAGCCGTGGCGGTCGCCAACGGACGCGAAGCGCTGGCCGCGCTGGAAAAAGCGCCGTTCGACCTCGTCCTCATGGACATGCAGATGCCGGAAATGGACGGCTTGGAAGCGACCAGGGCGATCCGTTCCCCGGATTCGAAGGTGCTCGACCACTCGATCCCGATCGTCGCGCTCACGGCCAACGCGATGGCCCGGGACGCGGAGGCCTGCCTGAAGGCGGGAATGGACGGATTCGTCGCCAAGCCCATCATGCCATCGGCGCTGGAAGACGCGATCCGGAAGCACATGAGAAAACCGGGAACCTGAATCGGCTTCGCCGATGACGGCAGGATTCCGGAAGACTTGCGGATCCGGGATTCGCGATCGGCGGAACCGATCGACCGGATCGGAACGTCCGATTTCCATTCCAGGCGACTCCGGCGCATCTTCTACTCGTCACCAACGGTGAACCTGAACAAATCCCAACAAGGAGACGAGAATGTCGATCATCAACAGCCAAGTTCCTTCGTTCAAGGCCGAGGTCTACCACAACGACGCGTTCCGCACCGTCACGGAAAAGGACATCGCGGGCAAGTGGACCATCTTCTTTTTCTATCCTGCCGACTTCACCTTCGTCTGCCCCACCGAACTGGGCGATCTGGCCGACAAGTACGCCGAACTCCAGAAGATGGGCGTGGAAGTCTACAGCGTGAGCACCGACACCCACTTCGTGCACAAGGCCTGGCACGACGCATCCGATACCATCAAGAAGATCAAGTACCCCATGCTCGCGGATCCCACCGGCGCCCTTTCGCGCGCCTTCGGCGTGCACATCGAGGAAGCCGGCCTCGCCTACCGCGGCACCTTCGTGGTGAGCCCCGAAGGCAAGATCAAGATCGCGGAAATCCACGACAACGGGATCGGCCGCAACGCCGAGGAACTCGTCCGCAAGGTCCAGGCCGCCCAGTTCGTGGCCAGCCACCCCGGCGAAGTCTGCCCCGCCAAGTGGAAGCCGGGCGCCGCCACCCTCAAGCCGGGCCTGGATCTGGTCGGCAAGATCTGACACATATTGGAGCGAACCGGCGGGACGATTAAGTGAAGACACGTTCCGTCGATCGAAGCCCCCGGGTTCCGAAAGGGATCCGGGGGTCTTTTTTTCACGGACGCGGCCGGACCGCGGGCGTCAGGCCTTGCCGGAGATCTTGCTGACGCAATCCGGACAGATTCCGTGCGAGACCTTGGAACCTCCGTGCTCCTGGATGTACTGCTCGATCGTTTCCCAACCGCCTTCGTCGTTGCGGATCTTGCGGCACCAGGCGCAGACGGGCACGAGGTTGCGCAATTCCTGGATCTCTTCGCGGGCCCGGCGCAGCTCCAGGTGCGTGCGGACGCGGGCCAGCAGTTCTTCCGGCTGGAACGGCTTGCCCACGTAGTCGACCGCCCCCGCCTTGAACCCCTTGACCACATCCTCCGTGCTGGTGCGCGCGGTGATGAAGATCACGGGAATGTTCCTGGTCTCGGAACCGAGCCGCAGCACGGAGCAGGTCTCGTAGCCGTCGATCCCGGGCATGTTGACGTCCAGGAGGATCAATCCGGGATGCGCTTCCTTGGCCAGCCGGTTGGCCACCACGCCGTTTTCCGCTTCCATCACCTCGTATCCGTCCTGCTCCAGCACACCGCGAAGGAGCATGCGGTTGAACTCGAGGTCGTCGGCCACCAGGATGAGTTCCTTCGACACATCCGCCCCCGAAGCACAGGACGCTGCACCCCCGCCCGACAGGGGTGGCGTTTCTTGGAATTCCGCGGATGGTTCGCTGTCGGACATTCGAGGAAAGTATCCCATTTCGAATCGCGCAAGGACGAAGCCTTTCGAGGTTCGGCTTTGTATATTACTGCTCAATTGAGCAGAAATTTGTCTGCCATTCCGGAGAGGTCGGCTTTCGCCCATGGGCAACACCCTTCGCGTCGTCGGGGCGCACGAACACAATCTCAAGAACATCTCCGTCGACCTGCCGCGCGACCAGCTCGTGGTCCTGACCGGCGTGTCGGGATCCGGCAAGTCCAGCCTGGCGTTCGACACGATCTTCCGCGAAGGCCAGCGCCGCTACGTGGAGAGCCTTTCCAGCTACGCTCGGCAGTTCATCGGGCAGATGGGCAAACCCGCCGTCGAACACGTGGAAGGCATCTCCCCCGCCATCTGCATCGACCAGAAGACGGTGAACCGCAACCCCCGATCCACCGTCGGGACCACCACCGAGATCCTGGACCACCTGCGCCTCCTGTACGCGCGCCTGGGCGAGGCCGCATGCCCCGTCTGCGCGGAAAAGATCGAGGCCCGCACGCCGGGACAGATCGCGGAACGGATCCTGTTCGACCGGCCCGACGAAAATTGCCTGCTCATGGCGCCCGTCGTGAAGCGGCGCAAGGGCGAATACCGCGCCGAGCAGGAAGAGTGGAAGACCCAAGGGTACCGGCTCGCGCGCATCGACGGCGAACTGCACGACCTGTCGACCGCCAAGGAGCTGGAACGCTACGAGAACCACACCCTGGAACTGGTTCTCGACAGAATCCGGATCGAAGAAAAGAACCTCCCCCGCCTGCGCGAAGGGATCCAGAAGGCACTGCAGCTCGCCGAAGGCACGGTGTCGATCCTGACCGGTCCCGAAGCGTTCGAAGGCAAGGGGAAGGAAGCCGTCTTCTCGGCGCTTCGCGCCTGCCCCAACGGCCACGTGGAACTGCCCGAACTGGAGCCCCGCTGCTTCTCGTTCAACCATCCTTCGGGCGCGTGCCCCGAATGCAAGGGCATCGGCGTCCTGCGGACCTTCGACGAAGACCTGCTGGTCCCCGATCCGTCCAAGTCGCTGGAAGAGCGCGGACTCGCGGCCATCACCGACAAGGGCACGCTGATGTTCAGCGACTGGGGCCCGCGCGAGCTCAAGGCGATCGCCGCGCGCCACGGGTTCAAGCTCGACACCCCCTGGAAGGACATCCCGGCATCCGGACGCCGCGCGATCCTGCGCGACGGCGTTCCCGAGCGAGGTCTGCGCGGGGCCATCCCCGTGCTGCAGGAACTGTACGACCAGTGGAACATCCGCCTGCTGGAACGGTTCATGCGCTCGCGGACCTGCCCCTCCTGCGAAGGTTCCCGGCTGGGAATCGTCAGCCGGACGGTCAAGTTCCGGAAGAAGGGGATCCACGAACTCACGGGGATGACGATTTCCGGTCTGGCCGAATTCTTCCGCAAGGTCGCGCCATCGGAGTTCGAGATCAAGGTGGGCCGCGAGATCTTCCGCGAGATCCGCGAACGGATCTTCTTCCTGGAAGCGGTGGGGCTGGACTACCTGTCGCTCGATCGCTCCGCCTCGACGCTTTCCGGCGGCGAAGCCCAGCGCATCCGGCTGGCCGCCCAGGTGGGAGCGGGACTGCAAGGCGTCCTGTACGTGCTGGACGAGCCGAGCATCGGACTGCATCCGCGCGACAACAAGCGCCTGCTGGATACCCTGCGCCGCCTGCGCGACCGGGGCAACTCCGTCCTGGTGGTGGAGCACGACCAGGAGACCATGCAGGAAGCCGACCACGTGGTCGACATCGGCCCCGGCGCTGGAAGCCTGGGCGGGAACATCGTGGGCCAGGGGACCTGGAGGGACCTGGCCAACACGCCCGGATCTCCCACGGGCCAATTTTTATCCGGAACCGCCGGCGTCCCGATGCCCGCCACCCGCAGACCCTGCGGCAAGGACGTGCCGCGCCTGGTCGTGAAGGGCTGCAAGGCCCACAATCTCAAGAACGTGGATCTCGCGCTCCCGCTGGGGCGCTTCATCGCGCTTGCGGGAGTCTCGGGTTCCGGCAAGAGCACATTCCTGGACCACATCCTGGGGCCGGCGCTGGCCAACCATTTCGCGCGCGCCGAACGCGAAGTGGGCGAGCACGCGACAATCGAAGGCCTGGAGCACCTGGACAAGGTGATCGAGATCGACCAGGCACCCATCGGGCGCACGCCGCGCTCGAACCCCGCCACCTACACCGGCGTGTTCGACGAGATCCGCAACCTGTTCGCGGCCCTGCCGGAATCGAAGGCCCGCGGCTACAAGGCCGGGCGGTTCTCGTTCAACGTCGCGGGAGGACGCTGCGAGGAATGCGAAGGCGCGGGGTCCAAGGACGTGGAGATGCAGCTTTTGGCCAACGTGCAGGTGGAATGCGAGGAGTGCGGCGGCAAGCGGTTCAACCCGCCCACGCTCGAGGTCCATTTCAAGGGCAAGACGATTTCCGACGTCCTGGAGATGACGATCGACGAAGCCCTGGAATTCTTCCAGGCCGTTCCCAAGATCGCGCGCGGCCTCAAGACGCTGCAGGACATCGGCCTGGGCTACGTGAAGATCGGGCAGCCGTCCACCACGCTGTCCGGCGGCGAGGCGCAGCGCATCAAGCTCGCCACCGAACTGCAGAAGCCATCGACAGGAAAGACCCTGTACCTGCTGGACGAACCCACCACGGGTCTGCATTTCCAGGACGTCTCGCGCCTGGTGGTCGCCCTGCAGGAACTGGTGGACCGGGGCAACACGGTGATGGTGGTGGAACACAACCTCGATCTCGTACGCGCCGCCGACTGGGTCCTGGACCTGGGCCCCGAAGGCGGCGCCGCGGGCGGCCACCTCTGCGCCGAAGGCACGCCCGAACAGGTGGCCAAATCGAAGAAATCGCCGACCGGCCCGTTCCTGGCGCAGGCGATCGAGGCGGCCAAGGCAATGCGTACGATGCCCCCAACCGACGTAGGGGCGAGGCATGCCTCGCCCTTACGAAAAACGGTTGGGGACGACCCCGCGATTGCCATGGCCGCAGAACCACCCGCATCCCCCGACCTCGACATCCGGGTGCGCGGGGCGGTCAAGCACAACCTCAAGAACATCTCGGTGCGGATCCCGCGCCATTCGCTCACCGTGATCACGGGGCCGAGCGGGTCGGGCAAGACCAGCCTCGCGTTCGACACGCTGTTCGCCGAGGGGCAGCGGCGCTTCGTCGAATCTCTGTCCACCTACGCGCGCCGGTTCCTGGGACGCCTGGACCGCGGCGAAGCCGATTCGATCGAGGGGCTTTCTCCCGCCATCGCCATCGACCAGAAGACGGCGTCGCGTTCGCCGCGATCCACCGTGGCCACCCTCACCGAGATCTACGACTACCTGCGCCTGCTGTGGTGCCGCGCCGGCATCCAGCACGATCCGGCCACGGGCGAGGTCCTGCGCCAGTGGAGCGCGGCCGAAGCCGTCGACGCCGCGATCAAGGCCGCCGATGGTCAGATCCTGTCCGTCTGGGCGCCGTTGCACATCCCGGCGTCGGGACTCCCGCTCTTCCTGGCCGAATCTTCGCAGCTGCCGCGCGTGGCCGAACAGCTTCTGGAGCTGGGGTTCGAGGTCGCCGAATCGAACGGCAAGGAAATCGACCTGCGCAAGCCATCGGCGCCCAAGGACGGCTCGCGGGTGTTCGTGCGCGTGGACCGCATGAAGGCGCGGACGGGGGAACGCAAGCGCCTGATGGAGGCCGTGCTCAAGGCCCGCGACGAAGCCCACGGGATCTGCCTGTTCAAATGGGAGAAGGGCGAACTCTGGACCGGCGCGAACGCGTTGAACCCCTCGTCCGGCTACTGGCAGAAGGAGCCTTGGGAGCCCAAACACTTCTCGTTCAACAGCCATTTCGGGGCCTGCCCCGCCTGCGAAGGCCTGGGCGGATCCAAGACGCGGCCGTGCCCCGTCTGCCACGGCGAACGCCTGCGGCCCGAGACCGCGGCGGTGCGGGTGGCCGGGAAGCGTCTGCCGGAATTCGTCAAATCGACCGTCGACGAGGCGTTGGCGTTCGTGAACGGACTCAAGCTCAAGGGCGCCGCCGCCGAGATCGCGGTGCCGGTGGTGCGCGAACTGAGGGGCCGCCTGGAATTCCTGTCCGACGTGGGCGCCGGATACCTTTCGCTGGATCGCGCGGGAAACACGCTGTCGGGCGGCGAGGCCCAGCGCATCCGCCTGGCGAGCCAGATCGGATCGGGCCTGGAGGGCGTCCTGTACGTGCTCGACGAACCCACCACGGGTCTGCACCAGAGCGACACGAAGAAGCTGGTCGACACCCTCCACCGCATGCGCGACCTGGGCAACACGGTGGTGGTGGTGGAGCACGACCCGGAACTGATCCGTTCGTCCGACTACGTGGTCGACATGGGCCCGGGATCGGGCGAAGAAGGCGGCGAAGTGGTCGCATCCGGAACCGTCGCCGAAATCGAATCCCACCCGGAAAGCCGCACCGCGCGCTACCTGTCGAGGCGCGACACGATCTCCCGCACGGCGATTCCCGTCACCAGGGCGGAATGGATCCGCGTCAAGGGCGCGTCGCTCCACAACCTCAAGTCGGTGGATGTCGACATCCCGATGGCGCGCATGGTGGGCATCGCGGGCGTGTCGGGATCGGGCAAGAGCACGCTGGCGCTGGACCTGCTGGTTCCCGCGCTGCAAGCCGCCAAGGACGGAAGGAAGAAGATCCCAGGGATCAAGTCGATTTCCGTCGACCAGGAGATCCAGGAGGTCGTCCTGGTGGACCAGAGCCCCATCGGGACCACGCCCCGATCGACCCCGGCGAGCTTCTGCGGCGTCTGGGAGAACATCCGGGAATTCTTCGCCGCCGTCCCCGAGGCGAAAGCCAAAGGGTGGGACCGGAGGCGGTTCCAGTTCAACGGCGGCAACGGCCGTTGTCCGGTGTGCGAGGGCCGGGGTGCGGTCGAGCTGGAAATGCACTTCCTGTCGGACGTGTGGGTGAAATGCGACGCCTGCGGCGGAAAGCGCTTCGACGAAGACACGCTCGCGATCCGGTTCCGGGGGCGCAACGTGGCCGACGTGCTCGCCATGCGCGTCGACGAAGCGGCGGAGTTCTTCTCGTTCCACAAGAAGACGCACCGGATGCTCCAGACGCTCGTGGAACTGGGACTGGGATATCTGCGCCTGGGCCAACCGGCCACGGAACTGTCGGGCGGCGAATCGCAGCGGCTCAAACTCGCCGAGGAACTGGGCCGCAACCGCCGCGGACGGGCCGTGTACGTGCTCGACGAACCGACCACCGGCCTGCACCTGTCCGACATCGACCTGCTGGTCAAGGCGCTCGACAAGCTCGTGGAGCGAGGCGATTCGGTCGTGGTCGTGGAGCACCAGCTGGACGTCCTGGACGCCTGCGACTGGATGATCGAACTCGGACCGGGCGGCGGCGCGGCGGGCGGTCGGATTCTGTTCCAAGGTCCTCCCGGAGTGGTTCCCGCCAAGACACCGACCGGAGCGGCCCTGCGGGCGTACCGGAAGCGGCGCTGAGCCTTCCACGGCGCCCGGAGCGTCCATGCGCGGGTCGCCGGACCGGGAACGGTTTGTGGGTTCTTCCGTTTGTAGGTACTATGCAGGGTACGCATGGAGTTCCCGCTTCCGGAAATCGACATATCGCTGCATCCAGGGCTCGTGCCCTCCGGAAGGTGTCCGTTGTCCGGGCGCATCCTTTGGACGCGACCGGAATGGAACACCGACCTGCCCCACTACCAGAACGAGCTCCGGGTCCTGGCTCCGAACCTGATCGTGGCGCGTTCGCGCGGGTTCATCTACGGCGAAGACACCCTCGCCTACATCCGGCGGTTCGAGAAGCTGCTCGCCGAGTTCGCTCCCGGCGGCGAAAAGATCTGTTTCATCGAGGACTGGACCGGGATGACCGGCGCCGACACGCTCGCCCGCCGTTCCTACGTCTCCTACCACGTGCAGCACTCCGATCGCTACCACGGGGTGTCGTTCTTCGGGCTCAACGCCATGACGCGGATGCTGGTGACCTTGAGCCGGCAATTGTCGGCGGTGCCCTTTCCGCTGGAGACGGGCGGCGACTACGCCGAGGCGATGGACAAGATCCTGCGCATCCTCGGCGCGAAAAAAGGCGAGTTCCAGATCCGCGACACCCTCGCTCCGCTCCCCCCCGTCCTCCCCCTGCCCGGCGCCATGCTGCGCGGACACGCGAGGCGGTTGGAGGAAATCTTCGGGCGCATCCCGTGGGACCAGGAGGGCGAGCCACCCAATCCTCTCCCGCCCAAGGATCCGTTCCACAATCTCGTCGCGGGTTGGATCGCGATCAAGGCCGACCTCGACGATCTGCAACGGCGCAGCGAAGGGCTGGAGCGGAACTTCCGGGCGATCATGGAATCGGCCCAGGAAGGTGTCTGGATCGCCGATTCCGCCGGACGGACGGTCTGGGCCAACGGCACCATGGCCCAACTCATGGATGTCCCGATCGCCAAGATGTCGCAGCTCAAGCTGTTCGACGCGCTCCCCTCCTCGGTGGTCCGCGAGGCGCACCAGACCACTCTCCCCGCCTGCGAGCTGCGCCTGTCGCGGCCGGGCGGCACGGCCATCTGGGTGCTCGTGGCCGCCGGACCGGTCCCGCCGGACATGGACGGGACCGGCGGGATCTACGCGATCTGCACCGACATCACGGAACGCCGCGAATCCGAGACCGAAGTCCGGCGCCTGAACGAGGTGCTCGAACAGCGCGTCGAGGAACGGACGGCCGAACTCGCGGCATCCAACCAAAAACTGGCCGACTCCCTGAAGGGACGCGAAGAATTCCTGGCCGCCATGAGCCACGAGCTGCGCACCCCGCTGGCGACCATGCTCAACGTGGCGGAAGCCATGCGCGCCGGCGTGCACGGAGAGCTTTCGCCGCGCCAGGACGAACGCCTCGCCCTGCTGGAGCGCAACGGCAGGCACCTCCAGTCGCTCATCGACGACGTGCTCGACCTCTCCAAGAACATCGCGGGCAACTTCGCGCTGAACCTGGAACCGACCGATCTTTCCGAGCTCGCGCGCCAATGCGTCTCGTCCATCCACGGCACCGCCGCGGAGCGAACGATTTCCGTCCATTCCGACATCCCGACCGGACCGGTGGTCGCCGACGTCGACCCGCTGAGGGTCCGGCAGATCCTGTTGAACCTGCTTTCCAACGCCTGCAAGTTCACCCCGCCCGGCTCGGCCATGGGACTGCGGCTGCTCCCCCGACCGGAAGACGACTTGGTCGTGTTCGAAGTCTGGGACCAGGGCCCGGGGATTTCGCCGCTGGTGCGGCACAAGCTGTTCCAGCCCTTCGTCCAGCTCGACAACAGCCTGGCGCGCGAGCACGGCGGCGTCGGACTGGGCCTGGCCTTGAGCCGCAGGCTGGCCCAAGCCCACCACGGCACGATCGAACTCGACGCGGAATCCCGCGAAGGAGCGGTCTTCCGCTTGACCCTCCCGTGGACGCGCGACGAGAACCAGGTCCTGACGATCGCGCGCAAGACCACCGCCATCGCCCGCAACGAATCGGTCGGGCCGATTGTCCTCCTGGTGGAAGACAACCAGGACCTGCGCGAAACCGTGGCCGAATACCTCTCGTCCGTGGGCTGGCAGGTGCATGCAGCGGCCGGAGGCCTCGAAGCCCTGTGCCTGTTCGAGACCCAGGCCTTCGATGTCGTCCTGATAGACATCCAGATGCCGGGCATGGACGGGCTGGAAACGATCCGGCGGCTGCGCACCACCCCCGCCGGCAAGGCGGCGAAGATCGTGGCGATGTCGGGGCTGGCCTTTCCCGAGGACAAGGAACGGGCGCTCGTCGCCGGCGCCGACCTGCATTTGTCGAAGCCCGTCCGGCTGCACAGCCTGGTGGACGTGCTGTCCGGATTCGCGAGGGCGGTCGGTAGCTGAAACGCCCTTGTCCCCCCGGATCCTCGACAGACTAGGTTTCCCGCCCATGGAGACCCTCCTTTGAGCACGGCATCGTCGTTGTCGCCCGCCGCCTCCCAGTTCGTGGAAAGCTGGGGATCGCTGGGCGTGCTGTGGGGCCTGAACCGCTCCATGGCCCGCATCCACGCGCTGTTTCTGGTCACCGACGAACCCGTGGAGCTGGACCAGGTCGCGAAGGTCCTGAACATCAGCCGCGGCAACGCGAGCATGTGCCTCAAGGAACTGCGCAACTGGGGAGTGATCCAGCGCGTCCACAAGCCGGCCGACCGGCAGGACTACTACGTCGCCGAACCCGACGTGTGGACCACGTTCTTCCGCATCGCCGTGGAACGCAAGAAGCGCGAATTCGATCCGGCCCTGAACAACCTCCGACATCTTCTGTCGGAAGAGGACTTCAGCGATTCCCCCAAGACCCAAAAACGCCTGGAAGACATGGAAGACCTGTTCTCCACGGCCAACACGATCCTCGGATCGCTGCTGTCCAACGAGAAGACCGGCCGCAAGGCGGTGGGTCTGCTGAAGCGGGTCCTGCCCAAGGGCTGACGACCGCTCCCGGCCCCGTCCGCAAGCCATCCCAGTGTCGGCAAGGACCGGATTCCCAAAGAAATCCGAAAGAGTTCTTGCGTTTTTGGTTCAAATGTTTCAGTTTATACTGAACGATCCATTTGCACAGGAGGAATCAATGCGCACCAAAACCTCGTTTCCGGACAGCGAACGAACCGGGCAGGCCGCCTGGATCCTGACCGCGCTCGGCGTCGTCCACATTCCTTTGATCGCGTTCCATTTGGCTTTCCCTACGCTGTTCCAATGGGGTACGGAGCTGTCGGTGCTCGCCCCCGACAACCGCAACCTGTTGTGGGCCCTGCATCTTTGCGGCATCTTCTGGCTGGGCAGCATGGGAGCAGCCACGCTGATGGAGGGTTGGCGGCGGCGGACAGGCCTCGACGAGGCCATGCCCAGGGCGTTTTGGATCTGGGTCGCCGGATTCTGGCTCTTCCGCATCGGCATCCAGATCCCGATCGAAGGGCTTGGACCCCAGAGCTTGGCCATGGTCGCCTTGCTGCTTCCGTTCCCGCTACTCTATCTGGTGGCCTGGAAGAAACTCGGCCCGGAAACCTTCGAAACGCGAGGGTTCGTCGGCGCGCGACTGCGTCCCGAAAGCTGGCTGCGCTGAACCACGCCCCCGCGTCCCGGAAGGAATTCCCGGTCCGCTGAAGCCCGGTCAGCCCTGTTCCGGATCCTGCATGGGAAAGATCGTCTCCAGCAGGTTGGCGGCTTCCGCCGCGGGAACCGGCTTGCTGAACAGGAACCCCTGGCCGTAGCGGCAACCCATCGCCCTCAGGCCGGCCAGCTGGGCCGTCGTCTCGATGCCTTCGGCGACGGCTTCCATGCCCAGGCTCTTGGCCAGCTGCACGATCGTCTTCACGATGGCCACGCGTTCGGGCGCTTCGGACATGCGCGACACGAAGGAGCGGTCGATCTTGAGCGTGTCGAACGGGAACTGGTGCAGGTAGGAAAGCGAACTGTAGCCGGTCCCGAAATCGTCGATGGACAACTGCGCGCCCAGATCGTGGAGTTCGTGGAGCTTGTCGGTGGCCAGCGCGGTGCTCTCCAGGATGACGGATTCCGTGATCTCGAGCTTGAGCGCCTCGCCGGGGAGCCCCGTGTCGAACAGGATGGTCCGCACCTGGTCGACGATGTCCGGCAAGGTGAACTGGCGCACCGAAAGGTTGACGGAAATGAACAGATCCTGGGCGCGCGGGCACTTGTGGCGCCACTCCACGAACTGCCGGCAGGATTCGCGCAGCACGTAGCGCCCGATCTCCACGATCAGCCCGGTTTCTTCCGCCAGCGGGATGAACACCGCGGGATTGACGATCCCCTTTTCCGGATTCTGCCAGCGCACCAGGGCTTCGAACCCGGCGACGGCACCGGTGGCGATCTCGAGGATGGGCTGGTAGTAGACGCGGAATTCCTCGCGCTCCACGGCGCGACGCAGGCTGGTCTCCAGCTGCAGATGCGCCGCGGCGAACTCGTGCATCCCCTGGTTGAACACCACATGGCGGCCCTTGCCCTGCGACTTGGCGCGGTACATGGCGGTTTCGGCGTCGCGAAGCAGATCTTCGGGATGGTCCTGCTGGCGCTCCGACACCGCGATGCCGATCGAGAGCGAAACGAAGACCTCCTGGCTGCGGATGCGGATGGGCTGCGAGAGCCTCTGGACGATCCGCTCGGCCATGCGCGGGAACACGTTGAGGTCCTGGTAGCCTTCCATGAGGATCGCGAATTCGTCGCCACCCAGGCGGGCCAAGGTGTCCCGGGCATGCAGGCAGTCCTCCAGCGCGCGGCCCACGGCGAGGATCAGCTCGTCGCCCGCCTCGTGCCCCAGGCTGTCGTTGATCAGCTTGAACCGGTCGATGTCCAGATGCAGCACGCCCACGTACTGGCCGCCCGGCGACTTCTGCGAACGCTGGATGGCTCGACGCAATCTGTCCAGGAACAGGGCGCGGTTGGGGAATCCCGTGAGGGAGTCGTAGAGGGCTCCCTGCATCAATTGCTCTTCGGCGCGCTTGCGCTGCGTGATGTCCTCCAGCGAACCAGCCATGCGGTCGGGATTGCCGTCCTCCCCCGGGCGCATCATCCCGCGCGACAACACCCACCGGTAGGCCCCGTCGCTGTGCAGGATCCGGAACTCGCATTCGAAGTGCGGCGCCTGGCCCGCCAGATGCGAGGCGATCTCCTGCCTCAGAAGATCCGAATCCCTCGGGTGGACGCGGTCGAACCATTCCTCGGGTCGCCCTTCGAGCAGCCCGGCGTCCATGCCCATGATCTGGGCCCAGCGGGGACTGTAGTACATCCTCTGCTCCCGGAGATCCCACTCCCAGAGCCCGCCGTTGGACCCGGCCGCGGCCAGCGCGTAGCGTTCTTCGGATCGGCGCAGGGCGTCCTGGGTCCGGCGGCGCTTGGTCACGTCCTCGACCGTGCCCTCGTAGAACAAGGTCTTTCCCTGCGACGATCGCACCGCATGGGCGTTCTCGCTGACCCAGATCTCCGACTTGTCGCGGCGTTTGACCCGAGACTCGAAATCCTTGACGTCGCCGTCCCGCTCCAGCTGCTCCCTGAGGCTGCGGAACGTTTCCGGATCGGCGTAGACGTCCTTGGAAGCGTCCTTCACCGAATGGATGAGCTGCATGGGGTTGTCGTAGCCCAGGATGCGGGCGAGAGCCGGATTGGCCGACAGGAACCGTCCATCCGTACCGGATTGGTAGATGCCTTCCACGGCGTTCTCGAAGATGCCGCGATACTTTTCTTCGGCGAACCGGAGCGCTTCTTCCGCGATCTTGAACCGCGTCACGTCCTGGGCCTGGAGCAGGATTCCCTTCAGATCGGGCTCTCCCAGGCTCGCGAGCACGGCTTCCACGTTTAGCCAGGTGCCTTGGGAGTGTTTCAGGCGGAACTCGCAACGAATGACGCTGCCCGGATAGGGAGCCACGTGCGACACCTGCCGCAGGACCTCCGCGGCGTCGTCCGGGTGCAGGAGGTCTTCCAGCCTCAGCTTCCGGACGGCATCCGGAGCGTAGCCGAGTTTTCTCTCGAAGGCCACACCGACATCCTTCACGTGCCCGTCCCCGTCGAGGAGGGCCCAGATCTCGGAGGTTCCCTGGAGAACCCGTTCATGGAGAGCGGTCAGGAAAGTCATCGTTCTGGCATCGACCTTACCATATTTCAATCCATGAAGCCAAACAAACCCACCAAAAGGTTCCTGACCCTGCTTCCACTCCTCGCGCTGACCATGTCGCTGAACCAGTGTTCATGCAGCGACACGCTCGGTTCGCTGTTCGTGACCGAACGCGACGAACAGACCATCGGCGCCCAGTTCAACTCGGAACTTCTCGCGAAACCTTCCGAATACCCGATCTACAAGGCGACGACCGCGCGCCAGATCGAATTCGAGGACTACGTCCAGCGCGTCTTCAGGAAGGTGGTCGACAACGTACCGGCCGAACAGAAGCCCGCGTACGACTTCCATGTCGCGATCATCGACCAGAACGTGGAGAACGCCTTCGCCGTGCCGGGCGGCTACGTGTACATCTACACGGGCATCATCAACAGCATGCAGTCCGAGTCGGAACTCGCCGGAGTCCTGGCCCACGAGATCGCCCACATCACCCAGCACCACTACCGCGACGCCATGATGAAGACCACCGGGATCGCGTTGGTGGTCGAAGCCCTGGCCGGCAGCGACTCCAGCGTGCTCAAGAGCGCGGTGAAGGGGATGTTCACCCAGCTCGCGGCCCTCAAGGTCAGCCGCTCCAACGAAGACGAGGCCGACGCCTTCGGCACGCGCTACCTCGGATACTCCGGTTGGGACCCGTACGGCATCGCCGATTTCTTCTCGCGCATGCAGTCCGGCGGCATCAGTTGGCTGTCCACCCACCCCGATCCTGCCGCGCGCGTCCAGAACGTGAAGGACCTGGTCTACAAGGAAGGCATGGGTCAAGAGGGCCAACCCGCCTGGAACACCGGCGCGAAGAACACGATCGAATTCAACGCCCAGAAGACCAACATGCGCAACTGATTCCCGGGACGGCCTCGGGCAGTTCGCCCGAAGCCGGAACGAATCGTTCCGGTTTTTTGGCGATCGCAGATCTTGTCAGACAATTTCCGGAAGCGACGAGCGACTGGCACCGGCTTCGCTATTTCCCGGTCCCGTCTCCACGAGACGGGTGCCCTTTCCAGCAGGACCTGGCGCTCTCCAAACATCCTTCAAGGAACCACGACAATGAAGAAGCTCGCCCTCCTCGCCGCCCTCGCCTTCGCCGCCGCTTCCTTCGCGCAGGAAGCCCCTGCCGCCGCGCCCGCCGCCACCGAAGCTCCCGCCGTGGCAGCTCCCGCGGCCGAGGCCCCCGCCGCGGAAGCTCCTGCCGCCGAGAAGAAGGTCGAGAAGAAGGCCAAGAAGGCGAAGAAGACCAAGAAGGCCAAGGTCGACAGCGCCGCCGTCGCCAACTAAGCCCAGCTGCGCGCTCCTGCGCGCAGGCAGGCATCGGGACGATTCCATCCTTGGAATCGTCCCTTTTCGTATCCATCACCCAAAGGACAAGGATGACCGGAGGAGCCGGAATTCGACCGTTAGCTTCGAGTCGGTTCCCGGCGACCTTCCGCGGCGGCCGGAGACCTACCTCGCCTCGACCGCCAGGTCCGTGCGGGTCCGCATCGTCCGGGTGAGCCCCAAGGAAGCCTTGTTCCTCCATGGCTTCCAGTCGGGCGTGTGGACGGCCAGCGACATGCCGTCGGGACCGGGCCAGGTCTGGTTGCGCTTCAACCCGAGGTCCGAGCAGGTGACCACCAGATCGCCGACCAGGCCTCTGTTTTCCATCCGCGCCTGGCATTTGGGTGCGTAGTAGGCCTCGGCAACCGCGTTGGCCGCAGGCAGATCGAGCGTCCAGCGCAGCCTCACCCAATCGACCGTCCCGCCGGTCCGGTTCACGATGGCGATGCGGGGCTTGAGGGAACCGTTGTCTTCCGGAGCCTCGTCGCGCACCAGGATCTCGACCCCCGCGCCACCGGCCGGAACCACCACCGATTCGACAGGATCCGGCATCGTGGTCCGCTGGCCAGCCTTGCTCCCATCCCCCGGATCGGACACGCGAACGGAGGCGGCCGCCTGCTCGGGGGAAGACGGCTGGGGCGGCACGCCATGATCGGGATCGCGCCCCTTCGCGGAAATCGTTTCCGCCCTGCGACGGATTTCGGCTTCGCGGGATGCCAGCGGGGCCTCGATCGCCGACGCCTCGGGAACGGGAACCTCGCGCAGCTTGTCCCAGGCCATGGCGCCCAACTGGAACGCCGCGATCAATGCCGCCCCCGAAACGGAAAGCGGCACCAGCCTCGGATGGCGCTCCAGGAACCCCGGACCGCGCCGCGCGGGCGCCTTCGGCAGGGTCGGCCGCGGCGCCTGCGGGATCGGCTGGGCCTCGCGGACCTTGTCGGGAAGGATCGCCGCGACGACCTCCAGCGGATCGGCCGCCCCCGAACGGACCAGGAACTGTCGCAGGACGCGCGCGACCTCGTGGGCGCGGGGCCGGCTGGACGGATCGCGCGCGTGCATGGACGCCACCAAGGCGTCCAGATCGGGCGAGATTCCGGGAAGCACCGCCTCCAACCGCGGAGCGTCCTCCTGCACGATGCGCCACATCACCGCATGGGCGTGTTCCGCCTCGAACGGATGGCGCCCCGACAGGCACCGGAACAGGACGCCGCCCAGGGCGAACAGGTCGATCGCCCCCGACGGGTTCTTGCCTTCCACCTGCTCCGGAGCCATGAACAACGGCGACCCGAAGACGGATCCCGTCATCGTCCTCGAGACCTCCTCCAGGATGCGGGAGATCCCGAAATCGGCGATCTTCACCGTGCCGTCGCGGCGGATCAGCAGGTTGTCGGGTTTGACGTCCCTGTGGATGATCCCCGCTTCGTGCGCGGCGCGCAGGCCTTCGGCGGCCTGGCAGACGATCGCCGAGGCCGAGGCTTCGTCCAACCGCCCCCCTTTGGCGGCCAGCAGATCGGACAACGAAATGCCTTCCACGAATTCCATGACCAGGTAGTCTTCGGCGGCCTCGCGCCCGAAATCGTAGACCTGCACCACGTGGGGGTTGCCCAGGCGCGCGATGGCCGTGGCCTCGTCGTGGAACCGGCGCACCCAGTCGGGCTGGGTGCCCAGATCGCCGCGCAGCACCTTGACCGCCACCGCGCGACGGAGAACGGGGTCTTCGGCCAGATACACGGCGGCCATGCCGCCTTGTCCCAACGGCTTGAGAATCCTGTACCTTCCGTAGCGCTCCTGCGGCATATCCGGAAAACCTACTGCTTGTCCACTTGCGCGACGGCTTCGATTTCCACCTTCACGCCCTTGGGGAGCGCCGAAACCTGGACCGTGCTGCGCGCCGGAGCCGGGCCGTCGACCCCGAAGACCTTGCCGTAGACCTCGTTGACCGCGGCGAAATCGGCGAGATCCGTCAGGAAGATGGTGGTTTTCACCACCCGTGCAGGTGCGGAACCGGCAGCTGCCAGCACGGCTCGCATGTTGGACAGGACCTGTTCGGCCTGCTCGGCGGCGGTGGCGCCCACGACCTCGCCGGTGGACGGCGAAAGCGGAATCTGTCCGGACAGGAAGACGAATCCACCGGCGGAAACCGCTTGGGAATACGGACCGATGGGAGCTGGCGCGTCGGGTGTGCGGATGGCGGCGAACATTTTCGGACCTCCAGGTCTTGCATTGGTGGTTTTTGGAGTATCATTTTGGCCATATGGAACTCCGACGCACAAAGATGCTTGCTACCATCGGACCCGCGAGCGACTCTCCGGAGATGCTCCGCCAGCTCTTCCAGACCGGCGTGACCGCTTGCCGTCTCAATTTCAGCCACGGAACGCACAGCGATCACGCCACGCGGATCGCCAAGATCCGTCAGGTCGCCGACGAGATGGGCATCGCGGTGCCCCTGGTCATGGACCTGTGCGGCCCCAAGGTGCGCACCGACACCAAGTCCTACGACCTCAAGGTCGGCGAGACCTGGAGCTTGGTCCCCACCGAAGGCGATCCCGCCCTGTTCAAGATCGGCATCAGCCACCCCACGCTCTACCAGCTCGTTCCCGCCGGCCAGGCCATCGTGCTCGACGACGGCCACCTGGAGCTCAAGGTGGAACGGGTCGAAGGGACGGAAATCGTCTGCTCCGTGGTCACTCCCGGACACCTCAAGCCGCGCAAGTCGGTGAACACCCCCGAGTGCGACAACGGCCTCGACGTGCTTTCGGAAAAGGACCAGCGCGACCTGATCTTCGGGCGCGACCAGGGCCTGGACTGGGTGGCGGTCTCGTTCGTGCGCAACGGCGCCGACATCAAGCGCGTGCGCGACTACCTGGCCGAAATCGGCTGGCCCGACCCCCCGATCATCGCCAAGGTGGAGACCCCTCTCGCGGTCGCGTCCCTGGAAGAGATCGTCCGCATGTCCGACGGCATCATGGTGGCGCGCGGCGACCTGGGCATCGAATGCCCCATCGAAACCGTGCCCATCCTGCAAAAGCGCGCCGTGCGCCTGGCCCACCGCTACGCCAAGCTCTGCGTGGTCGCCACCCAGATGCTCGACTCGATGGAGCGCAACCCGCGCCCCACGCGCGCCGAAGCGTCGGACGTCGCCAACGCCGTGTTCGAAGGCGCCCAGGTGGTCATGCTCTCCGGCGAGACCGCCGGCGGCCAGTACCCTCTCCAATCCGTCCAGACCATGGACCGCATCCTGCGCGGCGCCGAGGCCGTGACCGACACCCCGCCCACGATCCCCGAAATCTCCAACCAGACCTTGGAGATCGTCGCGGGTTCCGTTCGGCTGTCGGAACACACCAAGGCCCCCTGCATCGCGATCTTCTGCCACACCATGGAGATCGCCCGCCAGATCGCGGCGTTCCATTGCGGCGCCCATGTGATCGCGGCCTGCTTCGACGAACAGATCTACCGCCAGGTGGCCTTGTTCTACGGCATCATTCCGGTCCGCCTGCCACGCACCAATTCCATCGACGAAGCCATCACCCGCGTCCTGGACGAAATCCAGTCGCGCGACCTGGCGTCGGCGGGGAACCGCATCGTGTTCGTCTACAGCCAGCCCTTCGGAACCCGGCTCCACAACACGATCCGTCTGGTCCAGATGCCCTGATTCCGGCCTTTCCGGAATTCGCGTCCTTGAAAGCCGTCCCGAACGGGGCGGCTTTCTTTTTTCGTCCATACCCACCCACCCCCACCGCGACGCGAACCTCGCCGAATTCAACGACGCGAACGCTTCTTTCCACGCGAAATGAAAAAGCTGGCTCCGGGATCTTCTTTTCCCGAAGTCGGGAACCTATACTCCTTCGAATGCTTCTCTCGCTCGCTCTCTCGTTGGGACTGGCAATCTCTCTCGGTGCTTCGCCAAAAACAACTCGCAAGAAGGCGCGCCCCGCTCCGGCGGTACAACCCGCCCCTCTCGCGGTGCAAGCCCCCTCCGAACCCGACTCCCTGTTCGGGACGGTGAAGGTCGGGCCTTCCCAAACCGCGAGCTGGCTTGGGTTCCGGCACCTGGGAACATGGACTCCCGAAGTCGCATCCAGGATCCTGGCCGACAACCCCCAGATCTCCGATCTCGACCAGCTCCAACCCGGCCAGGTCCTGCGCCTGCGGAAATCCCTCGACCAACGCGGGCTCGCTCCCGCCCAGCAGGTTTCGCAGGCCATCCGCAAAGCGGTCGTCACCCTGGTCAAGGGTTCGGCCGAACTGGTGCGCGCCGACGCACCGCCAACGCCGCTTCGCGCGAATTCGTTCCTGGTCGCCGGCGACCGGATCTCCACGGGCACCGGTGCGATCGTCGAACTGATCATCGACAACCAAAGCGTCCTGCGCCTGCGCGACAAGACCATCCTCCAACTGGTCGCCATCCAGGATTCCAGCAACGACCAGAAGGCCAGGACGAGCGTCTTCCTCGAGGCCGGCCGCGTCTGGTCCAAGGTCCGCAAGTGGGCGGGACCCATGGTGGGATTCCAGGTCAAGATGCCCAACGCGATCGCCGGAGTGCACGGCACCACCTTCGAATGCTTCGTGAACGAGGACTCGTCGGGAGTCGTGCATGTGCAGGAAGGACTGGTGGCCGTTTCGGGACGCGCCAACAAGGCTCTCGAGGTCGCGGTCGGTCCCGGCAAGAGCGTCCAGATCAATCGCGCCGGCGAAGTGTCTTCGCCCGAGATCCTTCCGGGAAAGCCCTCGATCGAGGATCGGATCGAAGAACAGCGGGAACAATCGCTCTTCGAACAGAATTCCGCCCGCCTCGGAGACGTCAAGGCCATGCGCGACCCGGTGGCCCAGACAAGATCCGACCGGATCGCGACCTCGCCGGGATCGCCCATTACGCAGCCAGACTTGACTCCCAAGTGATTTCCGTGGCGGACCGCCCCAGCTCGCAAGGGAATTGGGCTGGTTCACCCGCTTGGAACCGCGATGAATTCGGATCCGGCTCTTCGAATTGATTTGGCACGCGCCTCGCTCCTAGGTATCGTCGTCGGGAAGCTTCCCGAATCACCGAAACACCAGGAGTTCAAAATGAAGAAGATCCTCGTCGCTGCCGCTCTTCTCGCTGGCATGTCCTTCGCCCAGGACGCCGAAGTTCGGCCCGTTCGCACCATCGCTCCGATCCTCATGGAGAAGGGCGACAGCCTTCGCAAGCTCGACTCGGCCCTCATGGCCCAGAAACGCGCCGAGTTCCATGCCACCATGGAAGAACAGCGCGCCAAGGATTCGGCCATGTTCGCCAATCGCCTGCCCGACAGTCTGAGGAGCCGGATCGAAGCCCGCGTTCGCGACTTCAAGTCGCACAAGGCCTCCTTCGATTCCGCCAAGGACGTCGACTCCGCCAGGATCGCTGGGTTCAAGCTCAAGGCCGACTCCCTCCGCAAGAGCTGGGAAGCCAAGCGCGACAGTCAGGTCGCCAACATCAGGGACACCGCCGTCCAGGCCAAGGTCAGGGCGCGCATCGCCGAGATCTCCGCCCAGCGCGAAGCCATCAAGGCCAAGATCGAAGCCCGCAAGGCGACTCTGGAAGCCAAGCGCGCCGAACTGAAGGCCAAGATCGAAGCGGCCAAGGCCGAAGAAGCGACCACCACCACTCCCTGATCTTCGCGATCGGGAAGCTTCGAACGACCGGGACCGGGTTGGCGCAATCGCCAGTCCGGTCTTTTTGCGTTCGGAAAGCCCCCCCCCCCCGACAGAGCGCCCCGAGCGTACCCTAGGCAACCCATGCCCCCGGGGAATGGGCAAAGCCCGCCACTCGACTCGAGTCGCGTTCATAGGATGAGGGCCGATCGGGGTTGGCACGGCCATCGCAAACGTATCCAGCCATGGTCAACGGACTTTTCACTTCGGGCGCGGGAATGATGCTGACGATGCGCAAGCAGGAAATCACATCCAACAACCTCGCCAACGCCCAGACGACCGGGTTCAAGATTTCCCGGTTGGTCACCCATGCCACCGTCGAATCGCGCCGGGACGTGGACCAGTACATGCGCCAGCGCGAGACCCAGCGCCAGGACGAAGTCCGCGTGGATTGGTCGCCCGGGCCGCTGGTCCAGACCGGAAATCCGTTGGACGTGGCCATGCGCGGCGATGGGTTCTTCGCGATCTCCACTCCGTCGGGCGAGCGCTACCTGCGGTCGGCGAGCCTGAAGGTGAACGGCCAGAACGAACTCGTCGACGGCACGGGATCCAGCATCCTGGACCAATCCGGAAATTCCATCCGGGTTCCGGGCCTCAAGACCGCGATCACGGCCGACGGCCGCGTGGTTTCCGACGGCGTGGAGGTGGCCACCCTGCGGATGGTGGACTTCCCGCAACCCTACACCCTCCGGGAGGAAGGCGCGGGTCGATGGGCCCCCTACGCGCAGAATCCGGCGGACGCGGCGCCGATGCCGATTCCCGTCGGCGAGAACGCGCGGGTGGAACAAGGCTACCTGGAAGGCCCCAACGTGAACACCGTGGCCGAGATGGTCCGGATGATCGCCCAGTTCCGCAACTACGAAGCCGACAGCCGGGTCCTCCAGGCGGTCGACAGCACCATCGACAAGGCCGTCAACACGGTCGGACGGGTCTGAGGAGAATAAGCCATGCTGAGAAGCCTCTACACGTCCGCATCCGGGATGCTCGCCAACCAGCTCACCGTGGACACGATCTCCAACAACCTGGCGAACGTGAACACCAGCGGCTACAAGAAGACCAAGATGGAGTTCCAGGACCTGCTCTACCAGACCATGGTGGAACCCGGCGGAACCACGTCCGAAGGCGTCCGGCTGCCGGGAAGCCTGCAGGTGGGCCTGGGCGTGAAATCGGCCGGCAACGCGCGGAGCTTCGCGCAGGGCAACCTCACCCAGACGGGCAACGCCTGGGACGTCGCCATCTCGGGTTCGGGGTTCTTCCAGATGCGCATGCCCGACGGATCCATCTCGTACACCCGCGACGGATCGTTCAAGGTGAACGCCGACGGGATCGTGGTGAACGCCGACGGCCACTATCTGGACCCCCAGATCCAGGTGCCGCCCAATTCCACGAATCCCACGGTGGCCCCCGACGGCCGCGTGACCGTGACGCTCCAGGGCGATTCGGATCCGACGGAAATCGGCCGCATCGAACTGGCCACCTTCGTGAACCCCGCCGGACTTCGTTCGCTTGGACAGAATCTGTACCAGGAGAGCGAGGCTTCGGGCCGCGCCCTGGTCGGCCCTCCCGGGGACAACAGCACCGGCAGCCTGGCCGCCCAGTACCTGGAAGCCTCGAACGTCCAGCTGGTGGAGGAGATGGTGAACCTGATCGTGGCGCAACGCGCCTACGAGATCAGCTCCAAGGGCGTTTCCACCGCCGACGAGATGCTCCAGACCGCCAACAACCTCCGCAGATGATCGCGTCGGTCGCGTCGCTCTTCGCCGCGGTCGCGGCCGCGGCATCGCCCCTCCTCGAGGCGAAGCTCCGCGGCCGCGTCGCGGCGTTGTACGAACGCCTGGAGACTCCGGCGCTGCGCCTGGAAGCCGACACCTCCCGCGTTCCGGCGACCTTGACGGGACCCGCATGGGCGAGCCGGTGGTCGCTGGAACGCGACGGCGGCACCCGGCCCGGCGGCACCGAGACCGCGACGCTGGTCTGGAAATCGGAAGACGGCGGCAGGGTCCGGCGCGACTGGATCCAGGTCCGCGTGCGCCGCGACGAACGGGTCCCGGTGGCCAGAGGGCGCCTGCAGCGCGGCGAACGGCTGGATTCCTCGCGCCTTTCCTGGGAATGGCGCCGGACCGACGGGATGCGGGTGCTGCCGCCCGCGATCGATTCGGTCGACAAATTCCGTACACGCACCGGCATCTCGCCCGGACAGGTGGTGTGGAGATCGCAACTCGAGCGCCTCCCCGTCTTCCTGGCCGGCGAACCGGTGAGGATCCTGGCGGGCAACCGCGGCGCTTCGGCGTCCGTGGAAGGCACGGCGATCGACGACGGCATTCCCGGATCCACCGTGCGGATCAGGAGCCCCTTCGGCAAGACGCTGGTCGGCACGACGGAATCCGACGGATCCGTGATCGTCCGTTGACGCCGACATCGTTCGCGCCAGCCGAACCGTCGCAGGGGCGATTCAAGAATCGCCCTCATCGGCAACGCAGGAGGGAGGCGCCCATTCCGTGCTGGCCCCCTAGAACACGATCCTTCGTTCGGTGCCGCGCCAGTAGATTCCCGGCGGAGCGCGGTGCAACCCACCCTCGGGAACCACCCTGCCGCGCAGATCCTGCCAAGGCCCCGTCGGAACCCGATGCGCGGGCACCTTCGCGCGGATTCCGACCGGGGTCGGATCGTAGGCGGGGTGCTCCGACAACAGTTCCTGCACGACCTGGGATCGACGAGTCACGAAATCCCGGATTTCTGCCTGCGACCTTGGGAACCGGACGGTTTCCGAATCGACCAAGGCGCCTTTCACGACCGCCTCGAGCGAATCCACCCGGCGATGCAAGGACGATTCTTCCAGGTAGGTGCCCAAGGCCTTCTGGTATTCGCCCAAGTACATCCGACGCCAGGCTTCCACCTTCATCATCCGCTCGAACAGCGGCCGGGACTTGGTCTCCAGCTTGTTGGGACAGTAGGTCCTGGGCCAGTTCATGAAGAACAGTCCCGCCGACACCCCCATGTTGTTGAGGCAGTAGCGGCCGGTCTCGAAGGTCCCGTCCAGGTCCCAGGGGATGACGTTCCATCTTCCGTTCGCGGGGTCACGATACAGCCAATAGTTCTTGCCTCGATTGGGGTAGCCGTCCCAGTGTCCCACGAAATTGGCCACCACCAGGTAGCGGATGAACGCGTGGACCTCGAAGCGTTCGGGCAATCCCCGCTCGAACTCCGCGTCGGAACTGCTGTCGATCCATTCGATCCACCGCCGCAACGCCGAATGGTCCAGCGAGTCCAACCCCGAATTGTTGGTCTTCTTCTGGTAGTGCCGACCGTAGTCGGAGTCGTGCGTTCCGAGGTTCGTCAGCTCCCCGAAGAACGCGGGGGTTCCCGGAATGTCGGTGGCCGCCTTGTACAGATCGCCCGCCGACGACCCCCATGCCGCCTCCAGCCAAGGCTTGTTGTCGGGGTCCGGGAATTCCAGGTAGATCCCCGATCGGACTCCGTTCACGTGCAGCTCCACGTGCCGCGACGGCATGGCCGGAACCCCCGCCGCCGCCATCAGATCCAGCGTCAATTTCTGACGAAGGTGGGGCTCGAGGTTGAAGTTCCACTCGCGGTATCCGCGGTACGGCGTCGCCTTGGCGGTCTTGACCTTCCAGTTGCGGGGACCGTCGCGGTCCTGCAGGAGGTTCCGCAGGCTGTAGGCCCCCCGGTAGCTCGCCGTCGCCTGGAACGTGTCCCCGGCCGACACGAAGCGGGCGGGCACCTTGCCGGCGAAGAATGGATCCGATTCCAGGTAGGCGATGTCGGCGGAATCGACGAGGATCTCCACGCGATCCAACGCGAATCCGCCACCGGCCAAGCACATCGGGAGCAGCATCCTGGCGATCCAGGTCTTTGGAATCGAGTAAACGCGATCCATGGGTAACAAAAGGGTACTGCCGGAACGTCCGCGCGGGTGGTCGTTTCGGCAAATCCCCGAACACGGCGCGTGCGCGATCGACCGGACCCGTGGAACCGTCGGCGTCCGGTATCGGGACACGACGGGAAACGGGGGAAAGGCTTGTCGACTTACACCGGCCTATTTCTTTGATCCTCTCCATCAAATTTTTTGGCCATGCCGGTCGATTCGAGGTTCCCGCTGCGAGGCAGGCATCCTCTAGGCGACCAGGTCCCGGCCGAGACGAAAAGGTTTATCAGGTCAAAGCACAAGTTACCGGAAGCGAACAAGCCCGGAAGGGAAGATACATCCGAACCCCGCCGGAAGGAAATCGGGAATTCCGGCCGCGATTGCGGAAAGGGCTCGTCGAGTGGTACGATCTGGCACCATGGCCGAATCCGAATCCGACGACAGGCTGGACGTGCTGGTGGTGGACGACTCGCCCACCTACAGGATGATCCTGTCGCGCACCCTGAAGGGCTGCCCGTTCGCGCGATTGGCGGGATCGGCCGTGGACGGCGAGGCGGCCCTGCTGGCCATCGCCGAAAAACGTCCGGACCTGGTGCTGCTCGACGTCTCCATGCCCGTGCTGGACGGGATCGAAACGCTCAAGAGGATCCGCGCGAAATGGCACGACGTCGACGTCGTGATGTGCTCGGGCGTGGACCAGAACCAGACCGGGCTCACGATGCAGGCGCTCTCGCTGGGGGCGCTTGACTTCGTGCCCAAGCCGCAGGGCGACAACCCCGCCGAAAGCTTCGCCGCGCTGGGCGCGGCGCTGCATCCGCTCCTGGAGCTCGCCATGGGGCGACGCAACGCCAGGCGCGCGCGTTCGTCGCCCGCGAAAGCGATCCCGCGGCCACCCTCGCCGATCGGCGAAGCTCCACCGGCCCGCGCCGCTAGGCCGGAATCCGTCCATCCCGTCCCGACGGCCTCCGCGCCGGCTCCGACCTCGGCCAAGCCTCCGGTCGCGACCAGATCGTCGACGCTTCCGCAGGCCGTGCCGCCCACGGGAGGCCCGGGAAGGCGCCCCCCCGCCCGGGTCGAACTGGTCGTGGTCGGCGTGTCGACGGGCGGCCCCAACGCGCTCCAGGCCATGGTCCCGAGGATCCCGGAGGGGTTCCCCGCGCCGATCGTGTGCGTGCAGCACATGCCTCCGCTGTTCACCGCCTCGCTGGCCGAGCGGCTGGACCGCGCATCGAAGATCCGGGTGATGGAAGCCGCCGAAGGCATGGTCGCCCTCCCGGGACACATGTACATCGCCCAGGGGGGCCGGCATCTCGACGTCGTGCGCGGCGCCGACGGCCGGTTCCGACTGAAGCTCCACGACGCGCCGCCTGTCAATTCCTGTCGACCCTCCGTGGACGTGCTGTTCGATTCCGCCGCCGCGCTGGGGATTCCCGGGATCGTGTCGGTGGTCCTCACCGGAATGGGCAGCGACGGCGCGGCGGGCGCGAGGAAGCTGCGCGAGAAGGGAGCCTGGTCGATCGCCCAGGACGAGGCGACCTCGGTGGTCTGGGGAATGCCCGGCGCGGTGGCCTCGCAGGGCCAGGCCGACGAACTCCTGCCGCTGGAGAGGGTGGCCTCCAGGCTGGAGGAACTCGTCCGTTCCGGAGGCGCCAGATGAAGCTGGCCGGGAACGAATTCGAACTTCTCAAGGGCTTCGTGGAGAAGCACTGCGGAATCCACCTGGAGCCCGGGAAGGAATACCTGATCGAGACCCGGCTCACGGACATCGCGATCGAGCACGAATGCAGGTCGTTCTTCGAGTTCTACCAGAAGGCGCTGGCCGACACCACCGGCAAGCTGCGCAACCGGATCGTCGACGCGATGACCACCAACGAGACCTACTTCTTCCGCGACGACAACCTCTGGACGTACATGAAGGAGGTCGCGGTCCCCGCGCTCCTGAAGAAGGCCGCGACGGGACCCGTGAGGGTCTGGTCGGCCGCGGCGTCCACCGGCCAGGAGGCGTACTCCATGGCGATGCTCTTCGACGAACTCGCCCGCGCCCAGGGAACCCCTTCCCTCTCGGGAAACCTCGAGATCCTGGGGACCGACATCAGCTCGGCGGCGCTGTTCCTCGCCATCTCGGGGCGATACGATTCGCTCGCGATCCGGAGAGGACTGTCCGAGGAGCGACGACGCAGGTATTTCCAGGAGCACGGATCGGTCTGGGCGATCTCCGACGAGATCAAGTCGCGGGTCAAATTCCGTCGATTCAACCTCATGGATCCCTTCGCCCCGCTGGGGACGTTCGACCTGGTCCTGTGCCGCTACGTGGCGATCTACTTCCAGGACGACTTCAAGAAGGACATATTCCGGCGCATCGCCGGGGTCCTCAAGCCCGGCTGCCCGCTGCTGCTGGGGGCGACGGAGATCCTGCGGGACCTCAACGACGAATACGAACCCGTCCTCCACAAGAACTGCACCGCCTATGCGCGAAAGCCGGCGAGGTGACCATGCGAATCCTCTCCATCGACGACTCGAACTCCATCCGGCACGCCGTGCGGAAGATGCTGGAAGTCATCGGCGCCGAATTCTTCGAGGGGCACGACGGCCAGGAAGGGCTCGAGGTGCTCGAGAAGGAAGGTCCGGTCGACCTGATCCTGCTGGACATGGAGATGCCCCGCCTGGACGGGATGGGATTCCTGGAGGCGGTGAAGAAGGATCCCCGCTGGAAGGACATCCCCGTGATCGTGGTCTCCTCGATCGCCCAGAAGGAACGCATGATCCGCGCCGTCCAGGAAGGCGCCAAACAATACCTGACCAAACCGTTCACATCGGAGCAGCTCCTGACCAAGATCGTCGACGCCCTCCATCTCGACGGTGACGTCGAATGACCCGCGCGGAGATCATCCAGCGCCTGCAGGGCGACGTGAGCCTCCCGGCCCTGCCCGAGGTGCTCCTGCGCATCGACAGGATGCTCAAGGATCCGGAGGTCGACATCAAGGCCGTCTCGTCCCTCGCGTCCACCGACGCGGTCCTGTCGGGACAGATCATCCGGATGTCGAATTCCGCCTACTACGCCAGGGGCGGCTCCCACCTGACCTCCCTGCAGCCCGCGATCCAGCGCATGGGCCTGCGCGCGCTCCGAGGGCTGGTCTTCGCCCTGACGCTGCCCAGGATGTTCCACGACGACGGCGAAAGCTTCCCCTACAGGGCGCTCTGGAAGCACTCCCTGGCGGTGTCCGCGTTCGCCGCCGAGCTCGCGACGGAAATCGGCGCATCGCCGGCCGAGCGCGAGAACGCCTGGCTCGGCGGACTGGTCCACGACATCGGGGCGCTCGTCCTGGCCACGCTCCAACCCCGCGAATACCACCGTTTCCTGCAGGACCTCCAGGAACGCTCCGACCGGTCGGCCCAGTGGAACGAGCAGGAGCTTCCCGACTGGGAGCGCGAGACGTTCGGGATCGACCATGCCGAAATCGGCTGCATCTTCCTGCGCGAACGATGGCGCCTGCCCGAACCGATCCCGGAAATCACGCGGCTGCACCACAGCCTCGGATGGAACGAACCCTTGCCGGAAGGCGTCGAACGAAGCACCATCCTTGTCGTGCATGTCGCCAACGGAATCTGCTCGCACTACGGGATCGGCTGGAATCCGGCGGAACAGGAAGGCCGCGCCTTCCAGGAATCCGCCTGGGAAAGCCTCGGGCTCGACCTGGACCGGGTCGAAGAACTCCTGGAAAAGGCCAAGACCAGCCTCGGCATCGCGGAAACACTACTGAGCGAAGGAGAATGACCATGGACGCATCCCTGCCCGTCCTGAGTCGAGACGAAGCCCTCGGGCGCCTGGAAGGCGACGTGGAGCTGTGGAACGAGATCCGGGACATCTGGCTCGAAGACGTGGCGAACCTGATGGAAGGCGTCTCGAGAGCGCTGGAATCCGGCGTGCCCGACGCCCTCCGCCGCGCGGCCCACGCCCTGAAGGGGGCTTCGGCGAACGTCGGGGCCACCCGCGTCGCGGCCCTCGCCAAGACGATCGAACTGGATGCGACCTCGGCGGATTGGGACGCCCTCCGCGAGGGCGTGGACCGGCTCCGCCGGGAAGTGGAGGACGCCCGGAGACAGCTGGAGACCGCATGAACAACCGCGACCCCAGGCAACCGCGGGTTCTGGTGGTCGACGACGAACGACAGAACCTGCAGATGCTTTCGGTGGTCCTGCGCAACGAAGGATATCTGGTCGACACGGCGGATTCCGGCGAGGCCGCGCTCGAGCGCGCGCGGTCCACCACCCCGGACCTCGTCCTCCTGGACATCCTGATGCCCGGGATGGACGGATTCGCCACCCTGGAACGGCTCAAGGGGATCGCGGGCGCATCGACGATTCCCGTCATCTTCCTGAGCGGCCTGGAAGACCTCGAAACCAAGCTCAAGGGCTTCTCGCTGGGCGCGGTGGACTACGTGACCAAGCCGTTCCACATCGAGGAGGTCCGCGCGCGCGTGCGGATCCACCTGCAACTGGCCCTGGCGCGCCAATCCCTGGTCCTGGAACAGGCATCCCGCCTCCGGAGCCTGGCCAGCGCCCAGAAGAGGCTGCAGGTCCTTCCGTCGGATCTTCCCGAGGCGAACTTCTCGGTGCTGTACGAATCCGCCCAGGAAGCCGGAGGCGACATCTACGACGTGCTCGCCGTCGGGAAAGGCATCCACGGGTTCCTCGTGGCGGACGTTTCCGGACACGACGTGGGCACGAGCCTGCTCGCGAGCGCCGCCAGGGCCCTGTTCCGGCAGAACACCGGACCCATGTACTCCCCCGAGGAGACGTTCAACCTGGTCAACCGCGTCCTCGCCGGCTGGCTGCCTCCCGGACGTTTCCTGACCGCATGCTACGCCCTGCTCAACCGCAACACGGGCAGGCTCTCGGTGGTCGGGGCGGCCCATCCTCCCGCGGCCATCCTGGACGCGTCGGGCAAGGCCCGCAGCCTGGACGTGGAAGGCGACGTGCTGGGCGCATTCCCCGACGCGCGGTTCGGCCGGATCGACACCCGCGTCTCGAAAGGGGACCGCGTGGTCCTCTACACCGACGGCCTCGTCGAGAACATCGGCGGCGGCAGGACGTGGAACACCGAGGGGGATCGCGTCCTGCGCGAGCTCGAACGGCTCTCCGACGTCCCGCTCGGGGAGCTTCCCTCGCGCCTGTCGGCCGGACTTTCCGACGGCACGAGGGACGACGACGTGTTAGCGCTTGCTTTCGAGGTGTGAAGGCGGGACACTATCCCTCGCAACAAGTCGATGGAGGAGCCGAATGATCCGGTCCCAGAGCGCGGGTGGAAAAACCAGCGTGGCGCCCGAAGGCAACGTCGGAACGCAGGAAGCCGAGCAGCTCGCGAAGGCCATGGAGGACGCGATCGCGCAAGGCGACGAAGTCGCCGTGGACCTTTCCGCCTGCCAGGCCCTCTCCTCGTCGGCGATCGGGGCCATGATCGCCTGCCACAACGCGCTTCGCGCCAAGGGATCCAGGCTCCGCGTGCACGGAACCGGCGAAGAGATCCTGCGGCTGCTGCGGATCATGCAGCTCGACCGCCATTTCGACATGGCCTGAGGAGGCGAGATGCCCGCGATGGAAATCGACGAAACCCTGCAACTGTTCCTCGAGGAGGCGCGCGACCACCTGCGCGACATCGAGACGGATCTGCTCGCGATCGAGACGGAAACCGGCCCCGCCGACGTGGATCTGGTCAACAAGGTCTTCCGCGGCATCCACTCCATCAAGGGTGCGGCCGGGTTCTTCGGACTGAACCGGATCAAGGAGCTCTCCCACTCCATGGAGAACCTCCTGAACCGCATCCGCAACCTGGAGGTGGTTCCCGGCCGGACGGCCATCGAGGCCCTCCTGAAGTCGGCGGACGTCCTCAGTTCGATGGTGGAGGATCCCTCGCGAAGCGAAGACGTCGAGATCGGACGCCTGCTGGAACTCCTGCGCGACGCCAACGCGACGCGCTCCAAGGCATCCGCGACGGTCGACATCCCCGATCCCCAGGGACGCGTGATCTTCCGCATCCCGGAAGACGACCTCGAACTGGCCCGCAAGGGCGGGAAGAACCTCTTCGTGATGTTCTTCGACATGGTCAAGGACATCGACGCCAAGGGGATGCATCCGCTGGGCCTGGTGAAGGAACTGGAGAAGACAGGCCTGATCGTCGAATCGCGCGTGGCCCACGACGCCGACGGGAACCTCCTGGGCGATGCGGGGTTCGTCCCGTTCCACGTGTTCTACGCGACCGTGCTCGACCACGAGATGACCTGCCTTCTCACCGGACTCCCCCCGTCCAGCGTGGTGGCCTTCGACGGAGAGCGCAAACCCGTCGCGGCCGGAAAGCTCGTCGCGGCCGCGAAGAAGGCCGCGCCGAAACCTTCCAAACGCGCCAGCCAGGCGGCTCCGCCGCCGGAACGGAAGACCGCGCCATCCACTCCGGTCGCGGATCCCGTCGTGACGGAATCCGACAAACCGGAACCGGAGGCGATCCCGGCCGGGGCGACGCCGCGGGGCGCGGCGCAGGGGAACACCTCGCCGTCGTCGCTTCGCGTGAACGTGAAGTCGCTGGATCGCCTGATGACCCTGGCCGGCGAACTCGTCCTTTCCAGGAACCAGCTGGTCCAGAAGGTGGGCTCGAAGAACATCGCCGAGATCCAGGCCAGCTCCCAGGGCCTGTCCCTCATCATCTCCGAGCTGCAGGAGGCGGTGATGAGCACGCGCATGCAGCCGCTCTCGATGGTGTTCGGGAAGTTCCAGCGCGTCGTGCGGGATCTCGCCCAGGACCTCGGCAAGGAGATCCGCCTGGAAGTGGAAGGCGAGGACGTCGAACTCGACAAGGCGGTCATCGAATCGATCGGCGACCCGTTGACGCATCTTGTCCGCAACGCCGTGGACCACGGCATCGAGATGCCGGAGATCCGGGAACGCTCGGGCAAGCCCCGCCAGGCCGTGGTCAAGCTCCACGCCTACCACGAGGCGGGCAAGGTGGTGATCGACGTCTCCGACGACGGACGCGGCATCGACACCGACGCGGTGCGGGAAAAGGCCGCCGCGCAGAAGCTCGTGGACCCGCAGCACCTGGCGAACATGACCGAGAAGGAGCTGGTCAACCTGATCTTCCTTCCGGGATTCTCCACCGCGAAGGTCGTCACCGACATCTCCGGACGCGGCGTCGGGATGGACGTCGTCAAGACCAACTTCACCAAGCTCGGCGGCGTCATCGACATCGAAAGCCGCCAAGGCCGGGGAACCAGGATCCGCGTCAAGCTCCCGCTCACGCTGGCCATCATCCCGAGCCTTCTGGTTTCGGTCCAGGACGAGACCTACGCGATCCCGCAGGTGAACCTGGTGGAGCTGGTGCGCATCCCGGCCAAAGACGTGCGCAACCGGATCGAGCGGATCGGGGACGCGCTCGTCATGCGACTCCGCGGCCACCTGCTCCCGCTGCTGAAGCTCTCGCAGGTGCTGGGGATCGCGACCCCCACCTTCGTCCACCCCGAATCCGGGGAACAGAAACCGGACCGGCGCACGCGCGTCGACGACCGGCGCGGCCCCCGGGAACGCGAGACTCCGGAAGAAAAGGAACGCCGCCGCAACGCGGACCGACGCTACCACTCCGAGAGCGCGATCAACATCGCGGTCCTGTCGGCCGGGACGTTCCAGTACGGACTGATCGTGGACCGCCTCCACGAGTCGGAAGAGATCGTCGTGAAACCGCTGGGAAGCCACTTCCGCAACTGTTCCTGCTACGCCGGAGCCACCATCCTGGGCGACGGCCGGGTCTCGCTGATCCTGGACGTGGTCGGCGTCACCCGGTACATGAACCTGTCGGACGTGGCCGGATCGGACAGGAGCCGCGACGAGGAGTCGAGGCACAGACAGAAACTGCGCGACGCGCAGTCGATGCTGCTGTTCCGCGTCGCCGAACACGAGCAGTTCGCGGTCCCGCTCTCGCTGGTCTCGCGGCTGGAGGTGATCCCGCGCGCATCCATCGAGAAGATCGGCGGCCGCAGGACCATCCAGTACCGAGGCGGCAGCCTGCCGCTGCTGGAACTGTCGGAGGTGTCGCAGGTGCACCCCCTCCCCGACCAGGACGAGTACTTCGTGGTGGTCTACGCGGTGGGCGGCAAGGAAGTGGGCCTGATCGTGTCGCGGATCGTCGACATCGTCGAAGCCTCGGTGGAGTTCGACGAGTCCACGTTCGCGCAACCCGGGATCATCGGATCGACGATCCTGTCGAACCACACCACGCTCCTGGTGGATCTCTACGACGTGGTCAAGACCAGCCTCCCCGGCCTGGTCAAGGCGCCGGAGCTGGACGCGGGAAGGACCGGAAAGGTCCTCGTGGTCGACGATTCGCCGTTCTACAGGCGCCAGATCGCGGGATACCTCAAGGAGTGCGGGCTCGAGGTGGTCGAAGCCGTCAACGGCGACGAGGCGCTCGCCCTGCTGGAAACGACCGGCGGGATCGGGCTCGTCCTCACCGACGTGGAAATGCCCGTCATGGACGGACTGGAACTGACCCGGCGCGTCCGTTCCATCGAGTCCCTGCGCCACCTCCCCGTGGTGGCCATCACCTCGCTGTCCGGGGAAGAGGCCGAACGCCGCGGGCGCGAGGCGGGGGTCGACGGCTACCTGGTCAAGCTCGACCGCGAAAAGATCCTCGCCGAAGTCGAAAAACTCCTCCTGCGCAGGGGGCACCGATGACCCAGACGGAAACCGTCGCGAACACCGACAACCTGGAACTCACCGTCTTTTCCGTGGGCGACCTGCTCTGCGCGCTGCCGAACTCCTCGGTGCGCGAGATCTCGGGATTGCGGTCGATCACCAAGGTCCACCACGCGGCCCCGCAGGTCCGCGGGGTGGTGAACCTTCGAGGACAGATCATGACCGTCCTGGACCTGGGGATCCGGTTCGGGATCGGCCCGGTTCCCGAAGACCGCAAGGCGCGCATCCTCGTGGTGCGGTCGGGCGAAGAGGACATCGGGCTTCTCGTGGACGGGGTCGACGACGTGATGAACGCGCCGCGGACCGACCTGGAGCCGCCGCCTTCGAACGTCGGAGGCATTTCGGGAAGCTACTTCCGGGCGATCCTCAAGAACCGCGACGACCTGGTCTGCCTCCTGGACCTGGACCGGATCCTGTCCGACGGCGACTGAGAGGCGCCCAGACGGATTCCGTCAATCCGGACAAGCGACTCCGGTCGGCGGGGAAGGCGCTCGCAGGAAGCGCACGCCGCCCTTCGGGACCTCGCTCTTCGCCTGGTCCGCCCGCGACAACAGCCGGTCGCCACCTTCGCCACCGGAATACGTCGTGACGCCGATCGACACGGGAAGTTCCATCCCCGACCGCGCGAAGCCTTCCCGCAGGGCCCGCTCCACCACGTCCACGCGCTCCTGCGCCGCGCGCTCGTCGGCCCCGAGCCAGAGGATCACGAACTCGCCTTCCCCCCAGCGAAAAAGCCAATCCGAAGGTTTCGCGCACCCCTGGATCAGGGTCGCGGCCTGGCGCAGCGCTTCGTCGACGGCGACCTTCCCGAAATCGACTCGCATCTTGCGCAGCCCCCCGATTTCCACCACGGACAAGGACAGGGGATCCCCGTAGCGATCGCACCTCTGGGATTCGGATTCCAGGGTTTCGGCCAGCAGGAGGCGGTTTCCCACTCCCGTGAGCGTGTCGGTCCGGGATTGCATCTCGAGTTCCCGATTGCGCTTGCGCAGCACCGACTGGATCTCCTGCAACTCCTGGACGGCCTCCGCGCCGCGCAGAAGTTCGCGTTCGAGCAGATGGACCCGGCGCAGGCCCAGGCCGCAGATGCACAGCAGCACAACCACGGCGACCTCGAGGACGATCCCGACCGGACCGTGCGACCGGGACGCGTCGCCGAACAAGGACGATGCGAGATGGACGACCAGCCCGCCCAGGATCAGCGCAAGGATCGACCATGCGGCGATCCGGGCGACCGAGCGATGCCAACGACGCCCTTCGACGCCGGGGTCGAGCGAGCGATCGTTCTCCGTCGCGGAACGCGACAGGCCGGGAACGTTCCGATGGATTTCCAGCACGACATCCATGATAGTTCCGAAAAGAGGATCCAAGAATCCTTCGGGTCCGCGACCTGTCAAAAAATGTTCGCAGCCCGTCCTTCGGGGGATCGGGCTGGCCTCAAGGCTTCCGGAACGCCTCCACCATGGCCCCCAGCTCCGTCCCCAGGCGGGAGAGGACTTCGGACTGCTCGCCGACGAGTCTGGCGTCGCTTTCGATGACCGCAAGCGGCGCCTGCAATTCGCCGATCACCGATGTCGTTTCGGACAGCTTCAGACCGGATTCGGTGACGACCTCCGAAATCGTGGCGGCCTGTTCGTCCACGAACTTGACGTTGGCGGAGATCTCTGCGATGGTTCCTGTCTGCTTGCGGACGCGCTCCTCGATCCCGCGCGACATCCGGTCGACTTCGTCGACCTTCCCGCTGATCCTCTGCATCGCGTCCACCGCAGAACGCGTGGCCGCCTGGATCGACACCACCATGTCCCGGATCTTCTCGGTGGAACGCGCGGTCTGGCTGGAAAGCTCCTTGACTTCCCCGGCCACGACGGCGAATCCCTTCCCGGCCTCGCCGGCCCTCGCCGCTTCGATGGTGGCGTTCAAGGCCAACAACCGCGTCCGCGCGGCGATCGCCTGGATTTCGGAAAGGATCCCTCCGATGGCTTCGGCCTCGCGGCTGAGTCCGACCATCACGTCCGTCGCCGCCCCGGCCTCCTCGCGCGCCTTGCCCGCCAACTGCACCTCGTCCACGCAGGTGCCGGCGACGTCGGTGAGCGAACGCGCGATCTCGTCGGCCGACGAGGAAAGCATCCCGATGCACGCCGACACGTCCTGCAGGGAACCCGAGATCCCCGCGAGATCGTTCGACGCCGTTCTCGTGGCCTCCATCACCTTCGCGGAAGTCCGCTCCATGGCCTCGATCTGCTCCGGCATCCTGGCGGAAAAACCGGCCAGGTCGTTGGCGGCGGCGGTCAGCGGTTCCGCCCGACCGGCCAGAGGGTCGACCAGCGACTGGAGGCGCCCCATGACCGTGTTGAAATCGTTGGCGATGGCCACGATGTCGTCGTAGCCCTGGACCTCGATCCGGACCCCGATCCCTCCGCCGTCCGACGCCAGATGACGCAATCTGCCCGCAATGCCCTCGACGGGCGCCACGGCGCGCGCCACGAGCCTCCAGGTAACGAACCCCGCGAGCCCGGCCACCAGGAGGCTCCAGCCGAACCCCCGCCAGGACGCCCCCGCGAACAGGAGCACAGCCAGATCAGAAAGCACCAGTCCGGACAGCGCCGGGGCGAGCACGCGCCACCGGAGCCCGATCTTCCTCCGCTCGGCCTGGAGGCGGATCCACCGCGGATCCCTTTTCCACGACATCGACATGGAAACCTCCGGCGACGGGTTCAGGACGCGAAGCGGCTCGGCAATTGGATGATGGTCTTCGACCCCGATCCCGGCACGCTGGTCAGGCGCAAGGTGCCCCCTTGCGATTCCACGCACTCCTTCACTGCCGACATGCCCACGCCGCGACCCGACACGTCGGAAACCGACGATGCGGTCGACACCCCCGCCTCGTAGACGAGCTGGATCTTCTCGTCGTCGGACATCCTGGCGATCTCGGCCGGAGTGGCGACGCCGTTTTCGACGGCCTTCCTCGCCACCGATTCGACGTTGATGCCTCCGCCGTCGTCGGAAAGCGTGACCGTGACCTGGTCGTCGTTGATCGCGACCTCCAGACGGATGGTTCCCCGTTCCGGTTTGCCCTTGGCCGCCCGATCGGAAGGCGACTCGATGCCATGGTCCACGGAGTTCCGCAGCATGTGGATCAAGGCCTCGTCGATGGGATTGAAGAAATGCGGACTCAGCTCGAGATGGGTCGGAACGACCTCGAAGTGGATCTGCTTGCCCAGCCGCTCGGCCAGGCGCCCGATCATGCCGCGGTACTTGTCGGCCAGGCGCGCCAACGGCACGTCGCGAAGACGCTCGCAGGCCATCGCCAGGGTCTTGACCGCCTCGGAATCGGCCACCACGGCGCTTCCGGAATGCATCGCCAACGCCATCCGGCGGACATGCTCGATCTTGCGCTCGGAAATCTGGACCAGGGCGTCGCCCTCCCCACCGCCACCCGACAACCGTTTTTCCGTTTCCAGGATTTCCTGGTAGGCGGCGTCCATCTCCTCGAGACGTTCGGCCAACGCACCCAAGGTGACGGTGGTCCGCACGGTGATGGGTTCCTTCAGGTCTTCCAGCAGGTCCTCGCTGTGGTGGGCCAACCTGCCCAGCCGTTCGAATCCGTAGGTGCCCGCGTTGCCCTTGATCGTGTGCAGATCCCGGAACAGGCGCCCGATGTCCTCGGGTGACGGCTTGAAACCGGGACCGTCGGGGAACTTCTCCCGCGCCGCCGTCGCGCGGTCGAGCATCGATTTGGCGAGGTCGGTGAGGTCGTCCAGACGCTTGCGGGCGTCCTTCTGGAAATCCTTGATGACCTCGGGCAGGTTGTTCACCAGGCCCAGGATGGTCTTCACCTCGTTCTCGTGGCGCTCCTTCTCTTCGGCGACCACGCGTTCGATGCGCCTCGCCTCGGTCTCGTCCTGCGCCAGGACCATGATCTTCTCGACGTCGCGGTTCTTGTCGTACATGCGCTGGTAGCGCACGCGCACGTAGCGGGTCTGGCCGTCGGCGCCCGGGATTTCCAGATCCTGCACCGGAGCGACCTTGGTCAGCTTGTCCCAGCGCATGGCCGCGTGCTTGGAACGGACCAGGTTGAGCCAGCCCACGAAGTCCTCTTCCTGCGAAGGGCTCAGATGCAGGGCGTCGCGGATCGACTGGAGTTCGTTGACCCCGAGGATCTCAGGAGCGGCCTTGGAGTGTTCCGGACTGATGTTGCCGTCGAACCCCACGACGAACAATCCCTGCTCGACGTTGTCCAGGATGTCGCGCACCTGGCGCATCTTGGCTTCCACGAGCTCTTCCAGGTGCTCGGTGTAGGTCTGCACGGTCTGGCGCATCGTCTCGAAGGTGGACGCGAGCTCCCCGATCTCGTCGTCGGAATGCACGACCACGGGCTGCTTGTAGTCGCCGTTCTTGATGATCTCCGCCGCCGCCGCCAGTTCGCGGATCGGACGCGACAGGTTCGCCGCCTCGCTTCCGAACTTGCGAAGCGAGATGAGCAGGGCTCCGGTTCCCAGCGCAACCAGGAGGACGATCACCAGCGCGGTCCCCTTGCGGCTGCCGTCCTTCGCGGCCTGGATCGCCTCGCGCATGGTCGCGGTGGACAACTTGTACAGGATCCATCCCATGGGCGCTTCGGGATCGCCCACCGGGGCCGCGAACTCGAGAAGTTCGTCGGACACCCCGACGGTCCTGCGCGACTCGATGGCCTCGAGGGAACGGGCCCACACGATCGCCGGATCCCCGAGTTCCTCGGCCTTCGCCAGGATGCCGGCCATGCGGACGGAATCCGTCTCGTCGGCCGTCGCCCAGGGCATGGAGGAATCCGCCATGATGAAGGTCCCGGACACCACGTCGATGTCGTCCTTCACGGTGGACGCCACCAGATCCTTGATCTGCATGAACGCGTTGCCTTCCGCCATCCCCACCAG
The DNA here is from genome assembly GCA_029557215.1 of Fibrobacterota bacterium. Lineage (GTDB taxonomy): Bacteria > Fibrobacterota > Fibrobacteria > UBA5070 > UBA5070 > UBA5070. The sequence goes on from JAKPQQ010000222.1 coordinate 56,546, forward strand.
CGCCTGGGCGTTGTTGGCGGTCAACAGCCTCCCCTTGGCCTTGAGGGACGATTCGATCCGCATCACGGTCTCGCGCTGCGTCTTCCCGCCGAGGAACACGTTGAGGATCACCACCGCCAACGTGACGAGCACGAAGGCGGGCACGAGAACCATCAGCGATGTCTTGACCAGTTTTCCCTGGATTGTCGTTCGCGCGGCCATTTGGGTATCCTCCGGATTCCTGCTCGTAACCGATTCCTACTCGAGAACCTTGTCGACTTCGCCCAGCTTGTCCTGCTGGACTCCGCAGCACGACTTCATGCCGCGGAGGTTCAGGGTCTTGATCACCGACAACGGCTGGTCGACCTTGGGATCCTCGACCTTCCAGCCCGCGTCCTCGATCTCCTGGACCAGCCCCGCGGCCTGCGCCCCGAGGGCGTAGTTGTCGGGAAGCACCGCGAACGTCCCGAACTTGAGCTCGGGCTTCACGAGGCTTTCCACGCCCACCACGACCGGATGCTTCCAACCGGAAAGCCGGGGCAGCCAGACCTCCTTGACCAGTTTCGCGTTGAGGAAGAAATTGTCGTTGATCACCAGGAGCACGTCGATGTCGGAACGCTTGGTCAGTTCCTTCAGGGCGTCGTTGAGCGCGGATTTGGCGTCGGCGTCGTCCGGAACCCTGATCCCCACGATCTCCACGTTCTCCTGGGCGCAGAATTCGGCGTTCTTGCGGATCATGTCGTCCATGGACGCCCTGTGGACCACGCCGATCTTCTTGATCGGATTGGACAGGAGCGAACGCAGGTTCACGATCGTCGTCACCGCCGGGATCTCGTAGTTGATCCCCACGACGTTCTGCACGTCCCGGATGGTCGCGTCGATCCGCACCCCCATGAGGGCGACTCCCGGCGTGACGGAATCCGACATCTTGACGCGGGCGTCCTTGAACAGCGCGACACCGCGGTTGTCCATGGCGACCACGACCTTGGGTGCGGCCTCCTTCCAGGCCTTCTGCACTTCTTCGACGGAGGTTTCCTTGGTGACGACGAGCCCCTTGAGGTCGTATCCGTCGCCGAGCGTCTCCTGGATGCCCTTCTTGGCGTCGTCGAACGACGGGCCGGCCGGGTGCAGCACGAGGATCCGTTTCGATTCATCCTGGCCGAAGGCCGCCGCGCCCAGGAAAGCCGTGGCGACCGCGACGATCCAGGTCGGTGCGTGTTTCACTTGATCCATGAGTCCACCCCCAGCATCTTCTTCTCGGCGGTACCGAGCGTCTTGAGCGCGGCTTCCAGCTTCGAGGCGTCGCCCTTGGCCGATGCGACCAGCAAGCCGATCTTGCCGTTGGCCACGTCGGTGGTCTGGAGCGCGGCCTGCGAACGTCCCTTGATCTCGTCGACCTGCCCTTCGCCCACCAGGATCGCGTCGGCCGACCCGAAGGTCAGGAGCGGAAGCAGGTCCTCCACCTTGGTCACGATCTTGAGCTTGGGCTGCGATCCCACCACGCTCTTGACGTAGCCGTTCATGGCGGGGCGTTCCAATACGCCCACCACGCCCACGTTCGCCGTGGCCAGCGCGTCGGCCACCACCGGTTTGGTGGAGATCAGCACAGCCGGCTCCAAGGCGCCGCCGTTGCGGGCCCCCTTCAGGAAGACCTTGAAGTCCGGGAACTGCTCGGCCAGGGCCTTCGGGGCGAGGATCGCGTCGGGCGGGGTCTGCTTGATCATCGTGGTGAAATCGGCGAGGCGTCCGAACACCGTCACTTCGTGGCCGGACAGCTTCGCCTGGAGCGCGGCCTGGACCACGTTCGGCTTGGCCATGCTCGGGAAGAACACGTAGATCTTGTCCGCCGAGGTCTGGGCGGCGAGGAACGCCGCGGCAAGCCAGGGTACGGCTCGATGGAGTTTCATGCATCGACCTCCGAATAGATGAACCGGGTTGACGGAACCGCCGCGGACAGCGGCATCCGTATGACGAACGACGAACCTTTGCCGGACACGGTCTTCACGTGGATCGTGCCGCCCAGGCTCGACAACGCGTCCTTGACCATGTCCAACCCCACTCCGCGACCGGAGAATTCCCCGACCTTTTCGCGCGTGGTGAATCCCGCGAGGAACATGAAATCCAGGACTTCCTCGTCGCGGGCGAGCGCGGCCTTGGACTTGTCGATGAGCCCCTTCTCGACGGCCTTGTTCCGGACTGCCTCGAGGTCGATGCCCCGACCGTCGTCGGAGAACACGAGTTCCAGCCGGTCCTTGATCCGCTTGTATTCCAACGTGACGATTCCCGTCTCGAGCTTGCCCGCGGCCACGCGCTCCTGGGGCTTTTCCAGACCGTGGTCCAGCGAGTTGTTGACCAGGTGGACCAGGCAGCGATGCAGGACCCGCAGGACCTCGACATCGATGGCTCCGGATCCGACCAGCGAAAACGAGGCCTTCTTCCCCAGGCGGGTGGCCGTCTTGCCGATCACGGACTGCAAGGTCCTGCCCAACCGCGCGACGTCCACTTCCTTCAATGCGGCCGCCGAGGCCGCCGCCGCCGCCAGCATCGAAAGCGTCGCCGGGTTCCAGCCGAGGTTCCGCCCGGCTTCGTGGACGCCCCACACGGACGCGGCCACGCTCTCGATGTCGGAAATCTGGGCCATCACCGCGGGAGCGTTGCGCACCACCTTCTCGTCGAGCTTCTCGTCCCTCTGTCCGAGCTTGCCCCGCAGTTCCTCCAGGCGCCGGACGTAGCCTTCGGCCTCCTCGATCCCCTTGCGGATCTTCTGGAACTCCTCCTCCTCGCCGTCGCCCGTCTCCCATTCTTCCTGGTCGCGGAGCTTGGCGATGTCGTTCTCGATCTCCAATGCCAGATTCTGGAGCCCCTTGAACTGGAACTGGCCGGAATTGCCCTTGAGCGTGTGCACGGCCCGGTACAGCGTGTCGATGAACTTGCGGTCGCGGTTGGCGGTCTCCACGATGTTCTCGGCTTCCTTGAGAAGACCGGAACTGTCGTAGACGAAATCCTGGATCTCGTCGGGTTCCAGGTTCACGATCTGGCTCATCAGCTCCATGTTCTCCTCGTGGAGACGCGAGAGCTTCTTCATCTCCGATTCCACGCGCCGATTTTCCGTCACGTCCTCGACGATGAGCATCAGGCCGTCCAGCTTTCCGTCGTCGGAGAGCAGAGGGATCCACTCCGGCCGCACCACCACGCCTCGGCAGTTCAGCGCCTCGGAGATGGGACTCAAGCCGACCATGTCCTTGAACGGGAGCAGCCCCCACTTGTCGTACACGACCTCCAGCCACTTGTCCATGTCGGACACGCGCGCCGGATCGAACCCGAGCATCTCCACGACGTGCATCCCGGGCACCTGGGTGTCCTTGTCGAGACCCACCGTCTCCGGGGTCTTGCGCCCGAATCCCGGACGGATCCTGCCGTGGCGGTCCACCGTGACCAGTCCGGAAGGGAATGATTCGAGCATCGAGGCCACGGATCGCTTGGCCGCCGACGCTTCGCGCGCGGATTCGCCCAGCGCCTGGATCACGGCCTGCAGCCGTTCCCCCAGCTCCAGTCCCATCATGTTCAGCACGAAGAAGCAGTCCACGTCGCCGACCTCGCCCTTGAGCGTGATCTTGCCGGCGGGGACCTCCGGATATTCCAGTTCGCCGTAGATGACCACGGGAGGAAGGAAGGTCAAGGCGTCGAAATCCTTCTCGAGCCCGGGGATCGCCTGCCCCACGGAGGTGTTCAAGGCCTCCTTGAGGAATCCGCCGAAGTCGCCACGCATGGACTTCAAGTCGTCGGCGCCCATGCCGTCCGACCAGGCGCCGATCATCCTGGCCGCGGTCTCCTCGGTCATGGAGACGGCGTATTCGCCCTGGATCGCCCCGGTGAAGTGGATCATCACGGCCATTCCGCGGTCGGGCGAGAACTTCGCCTGGCACAGCGTGGATTCGTCGGGGACCATCTCGCATCCGACCATGTCGCGGATGTTCCCGCACACGCCGGCCGCGAATTGTCCGACATATTCCGTCAATGCAGTCATTGGACGCTCCGGGACCTGGGTGGTCAGTTGAAGACTTCGTCGACCGATTGCTTGAAGTCTTCCACGAACAGGGGGTCGGAGAACTTGAGGGGTTTTTCCACGTAGCCCTTGGCGCCGCGGTTCAGGCATTCCAGCACCGTGTTCCCCTTGACCGCCGAGATGACCATGATCCGCGCGTCGGCGAACTCGGTGAGGATCTCGTTGATCGCGGTCTTGCCGTCCTTGTTGGGCATGGTGAGGTCCATGGTGACAAGATCCGGCTTGTGCTTGCGGTAGAGATCCACTGCCTCGTTGCCGTCCTTGCCGATCGCCACGACCTGGAAACCCAGTTGGGAGGTGAAGAACTCGGCGATCTGCTTCGACAGGAAGCTGGAATCGTCCACGATCAGGACCGTCTTGGGCATTGTTCCTCCTTCGGGCCGCACGGGCGCACAACTAGAGAGTCTGGATGATCCTACCGCTTGAAATCGAGGGAAGTCAAGGGGTAAGATGTCCGAAGCATCGCCTTTTCCTGGAGGACGGGATGGACATCGACATCGGAGAACTGCTCACCACCATGCGCGCGAAAGCCTGCGAAGCGTTCAGCAGCGTGCTCCAGATCGAGCTCGTTCCGGAAGAGCCGTGGAACATCGTGAACCGAGTGGAGAACCCGTGCGATTTCGGCGCCACCGTGGGCTTCGCCAACGAGGCGTGGCAGGGGGCGTGCACCCTGGGCGTCTCCAGCGCCGACGCCGCGATCCTCTTCCCCAACCTGGACGAGGACATGCTCTTCGACGCGCTCGGCGAGATCGGCAACACCGTCTGCGGACTTCTGTCCGCAGACCCGCAGTTCACCGCCCTGTACGGAATCCTGGAGCAGACCCCGCCGCTGTTTTCGCGAGGCGGCGCCTGGCTCGCGCGATCCACCGGAGTCCAGGGGAAGCTCGCCCTGGGCGAGGCGCGCGTCATCTTCGGATGCACCGTGCGCACCACCGGACCGCGCCGGAACATGGTGGGTTCGCAACCGCGCTGAACACGCCGCCGCCGGATCGGGATGCATCTTCTGGCGATGCGGACCTGGTTCGACGCCCACTCCCACTCCCGACCACCCGACCAGGGGGACGTCGCGCTCGTGTGCGTGCCGCCTGCCGCGCTCGGATCGCTCGCCGACGACGGATTTCCCGTCTGCAGCGGAGTCCACCCCTGGCAAGCGGCCGCCCCCGACGCGCGGGAGGGCTTCGAACGCGTCGCGATCGCCGCCCGCGGACGCCGCATCGCCGCGATCGGAGAATGCGGCTTGGACAGATTCCGCCTGGACGCTCCGTTTCCCGTCCAGTCGGAGATGTTCCTGCGCCACGCCCGCCTGGCGGAAGAGACCGGGCTGCCCCTCGTGATCCATTCCGTCAGGACGGATTCCGACATCCTCGCCGCGCATTCGTCCGTCCGCCCCCGGGCGGCGTGGGTGCTGCACGGATTTTCCGCCCGGACCGGGAACGTCGACAGGCTCCTGGAGCGCGGCATCGCGGCGTCGTTCGGACCCCGCGAGCTCGCGCGGCCCCGGGCGTCCGGAATCCTGGGACGGATTCCGTCGGAACTGCTGCTGCTGGAGACCGACGATTCGGGGATCCCGATCCAGGAGGTGCACCGGACCGCCGCGCGCCTCCTGGAGACCGACGTCGACACCCTCGCGCGAAGGGTCGCGGGGAACTGGACGCGGATCTTCGCTCCGGCCTGATCGCGCAAGCGGAGGCGAACGGAATTCGCCGGATCAGATCCTGCCCGGGGACGGACAGCGGGAGCGGACAGGACAATTCCTGCACGAACCGAGTCGTTCCTGGCACGCGGGCCCCGAACGCCCTCGGGCGAGGACCGTCTCCAAAGGCATCCACGCCGAGGCCGGATCGTCCGGGGCGACTTCGGACAGGATCGCGTCGAACCACCCCTGGCGCGACCCGAGCGTCCGCGATTCCCATCCGGCCGGAAGCAGCGAAAGCGTCTTCAATCCGCGCTCGACCGCCGCCACCGGCAGCGTCAATTCCCGACGCGCATCGCGACCCCACGCCGCGGCGCCGCACTCCCCCCGCGCCATCCACCTAGCCAGCCGCCACCCCTTGATCCGGGAAGGCGACCGGCTTCCCATCCAGGGAAGCTCGCGCGCCATCCGGCCGACGAATTCCCCGGGGGCGGAAAAGTTCGACTCCCACGCATCCGCCGCGCCGTGCGCGCGCAGGAAGTCGGAGACCGCCAGCACCCAGCCGGCGAGCGAATCCTTGTGGGGCCATTCGGCCAACCAGGCGAACCGGCAGGCCCGCTCCAACCGCGCCCAATCCGAGACATCCACCGACAGTAGGTGTTCGCCCAGCCGCGCATGGAGCTCCCTCACCAGCCTGGCCAGGACGCCGATGCCGATGTCCTGCCCCAGCACCGTTGCCAGCAGCGCTCCCGTCGACCGGTCGGATTCCGGCAGCGCGGACAGCACGCCGATCCGCGGATCGCGGGCCTCGGCGAACGCCGCGACCAGGTCGCGCAGCGAATCGACGACGGGTCCCCCGACGGCATTCACGCCCTGAAGGAAATGGCCTCGCCCATGCGGACCGACCGTCCCGGTTCCGGGAAGGCGTCGCCGGCGCAGGCCGCGCGCAGGTCCTTGTCCAGCAGAAGCACCACGGTGGACCCCAGCTCGAACACGCCCAGTTGGTCGGCCTTCGCCACGGCCAGGCTCCCGCCTTGGGGAATCCATGTTCCGGTGGTTCCGTGCCCGAGATCCTTGTCGGCGGCCAGGCGGATGCTCCCGACATTGTAGGCGCCCACCATCACGGCCACGGCCGTGCCATGGGGGGTGCGGACGGAAACCGACGAACGTTCGTTCTTGGCGAAGACGCCGGGGATGCCTTCCACCGCGCCCTTGTTGACCGGCCAGAGGTCGCCCGGAACGTGCCTGGCCTGGACGATTTCGCCGCCGATCGCGTGGTGCACGCGATGGTAGTTCCAGGGCGCGAGGTAGATCGTGCAGAAGGCTCCGCCTTCCAGCGAGGCGGCGAGTTCGCGGTCCTGCAGGAAATCCGCCACCGAGTAGGGGATCCCTTTGGCCTGGAGGATGGTCCCTTGGCGGATTTCGCCCGATTGTCCGAAGACGCCGTCGCACGGCGAGACGAGGAGAGAATCCGCCACGGTCCGCGCGTCGATGCGGATCTCGCGCGTGAAGAAGTCCTGGAGGCTTTCGTAGTCGGATCGTCGCGTCCGTTTCGCTTCGGCGAGATCGATGCGCGGGAATCCGGCGTGGAAGAGCCGGATGGACGCCCTGGCGAGCAGGCGAGGCTTGCGGACGCGCGAGACGCGACCGAACAAACGGGACAGGAATACGCGTGGCAGAAGTTTGAGTAGAATGATCACGGCTGAACTTGAACGTAGTTTTCCAGCGAAGATGAGCCTACGCGTCACATTCCATGGCAACCGCGCCTGGAAGATCGGGAACCTTCCCGACCTTCGCAAGGCCGCCCTCTCCGTCCTGCGCGCCGAAGGCGCGACGGGTCCCGTCGACATCGTCTTCCAGTCCCCCGCCGAGCAGCGCGCGCTGAACCTCCAGTGGAGGGGCCTGGACCGGACGACCGACGTCCTTTCGTTCGAGTACCACGAGCCCGACCTGTTCGGCGAGCTCTACATCGACCCCGTGCTGGCGGCGGAACAAGCCGTCCGCTACAAGCACGACCTCCACGCCGAGCTGCGCCGCCTGGTGGTGCACGGCTGCCTGCACCTTTGCGGGCACGACCACCACACCTCTTCGGAGCGGGTCCGAATGCGGGCGCTGGAACGCAAATACGATCCCGGGGCCGGCTCGTGATCGGACCGCTCGCCGTTTCGCTCCTGGGGCTCCTGTTCTCCGCGCATTTTTCCACCGTGCGCACGATCCTGGGCCTGCTCAAACGCCCCGGTTACATCCCTCCCGAAGGATGGCACGGCCTGGCTCGCCGTACCCGCAAGCGCCTGGAAGACCCGTCGTTCCCCGTCACCGTCAGCCTGGGACGCTCGCTGGGAACCCTCATGTTCGTGCTGGGTGGATGGAACGCGTTGTTCCAGGAAGCCCCTCCCGGCCTTCCGGTCGCCGCGGCGACCGGCCTGGCCCTCCTGCTTTGCCTGTACCTGCTGGGCGACTTCTTCCCGCGCCTGGCCGCCCGGCTGCGCGCCGAGCGCCTCCTGCCGTCGTCGTTGCGGCTGCAGGAAATCGTCAATCCCGTGTTCCTCCCGTTCGCCATGCCCATCGTCCGGATGCGCAAGTTCCTGGAAGGTTGGCTCGGATGGGATGGACGATTCGAATTCCTGAACGAAGAAGAACGCGCCAAGGTCGCCGAAGCCCGCGAAGAGCACCAGACCGACCATGCCGACGTCGAACGGCAGATCATCCGGGCCGCGCTCGACCTCGGCGAAACCCGGGTGCGCGAAATCCTGACCCCTCGCCTGCAGGTGGCCGGGTTCCCGGTGGATTCGAACCTCGCGTCCGTCACCCAGCTCCTGCACAGTTCCAAGTACTCCCGGTTCCCCGTCTACGAAAACGATCTCGACCACATGGTGGGCATCCTGCACGCCAAGGATCTGGTGGGCGTCTCCGAAGCGGACTGGGATCTCCGCAGACTCCTGCGCCCGGTGGCGTTCGTCCCCGAATCCCAGCTGGTGTCCGATCTCCTGCGCACCCTGCGATCCAAGCAGACCCACCTCGCGGTGGTCGTCGACGAACACGGCGCGATGTCGGGAATCGTCACCATGGAAGACGCTCTGGAAGAGATCGTGGGCGAGATCCGCGACGAGACCGACGAAGAGGAACCGCTTCTCAAGCCCGTCGGCGGCGGGGAATACCTGGCGGCGGGCCACGCCCGCCTGGACCAGATCCAATCCGCGCTGAGCCGCACCCAGCCCCCGCTTCCGCCTCCACCCGACGGCGTGGAAGTCGACACCCTCGCGGGTCTGTACCTCGCCTTGGCCGGGTGCTTCCCGGAAGTCGGCGCCTCGCTGGTCGCGGGCTCCTGGGAATTGACCGCGCTCGAGCTCGACGGAAACCGGATCAGCCGGTTGCGCCTCCTGCATCTGCCGGAAACCGTCTCCGGTTCGCAGCCCGAATCCGCCGCCGAACCGGTTCCGGAGCCGCAACCGCCGACGGCGTGAAGTTCAGGCGCCCAGTTCGCGCTTGACGCTTTCCGACGAAGGGAACCCGCCCTGGGCGAGTTCTTCGGGACGCCCGGCGAACAACACCCGGCCGCCTTCGCGCCCCGGCCCGGGCCCGAGCTCCACCACGTGGTCGCAACGCGAGGCGAGAACCGGATCGTGGGTGATGGCCACAACGGTGTCGCCGGAGGCCAACAGGTCGTCGAACACCGACCCCAGCTTCAGCGTGTCCAGAGGGTGGAGCCCTCGCGAAGGCTCGTCCAGGATCCAGAGTGTGCGCTTGCGCGAGCCCGCTCCGCCGACCGCCGACGCCAAGCGCAGGCGCAAGGCTTCGCCGCCCGAAAGCGAATCCGATCTCCGGCCCGGCGACAGATGCCCCAGTCCCGCCGCGCAAAGGCGCCCCAGCAATCCCCCCAGCTTGGCGTGGTTCGCGAACAATCCGCGCGCGGCTTCCAGGTCCAGGTCCAGCACATCGGCGATGGACAAGCCCTTCCAGCGCACGGACAGCGTCTGGGCGTCGAACCGGGCTCCGTTGCAGCGCGAACACGGCGTCCAGGCGTCGGGCAGCAGGTGCAACACCACCTTCTCCTCGCCGATGCCTCCGCAGGTCTCGCAACGCCCGCCCTTGGCGTTGGGGGAAAACCGCGAGGCGGTCCAGCCGCGCACCTTGGAATCGGGCAGGGCGGCGTAGAGCGTGCGCAAGTCGTCGAGCATGCCGGACAGCGTCGCCACGGTCGATCGCGGCGAGCGGACCCATTCCCCGCCCGGCTCGACCACCGCCACGTCGTGCAGTTCGCCTTCCACCGAAATCGAGGCGAACGGAAGGGGGTCGCCGCTCCCCGACAATTTCCGCTTCAAGGCCGGGGCCAAGGTGTCCAGCACCAGGGAACTCTTGCCCGCGCCGGAAACGCCCGTCACCGTCGTGAAGCACCCCAGCGGGATCTCCACGTCGGCCTCGCGCAGATTCCGTCCACATGCGCCCCGCAGGACCACGCGCCCCTTCGCGGCCAGGCGAGGCCGCGCGGGCGGGCGGGCGGCACCCGAAAGCCACTTCCCCGACGGCGTGGGGGCCGCGGCCATCGCCGACGGCGATCCCGCGTAGAGGATCCTTCCACCCGCGCGTCCGGGCCCCGGACCGGTCTCGATCACCGCGTCGCTTCGATCCAACGACCTCAGGTCGTGCTCCACCACCACCAGGGTGGCGCCCTGGTCGCGCAGGCGGGAGAGCAGGGCGTGGACGGGCGGCAGATCGCGGGGATGCAATCCCGTGGTCGGCTCGTCCAGCACGTAGGCCAGCCCCGAAAGCGGTGCACCCACCAGCGCACCCAGACGGGCGCGACGTTCTTCCCCCTGCGACAACGACTCGGCCGGGCGTCCCAGCGGCAGGTAACCCAGCCCGAGGTCGTCGAGGACTTCGGCCCGCCGACGGATCTCGTCGACCAGTTCGGCGCAAGGCCCCTGCGCGAGCGACTCCCACTCCGAACCCTCCAGCGTCGCGCGGACTTCCGCCACATCGCGCCCCGAAAGATCGACAAGCGAAACCCCGCCGATCCGGAACCATCCGGCTTCTTCGCGCAGACCGGATCCCGCGCAGGCGGAGCACGGCACCGCGCCATCCGCCCCGGCGCCCTTGCAGACAGGGCAATGCCCCTGGACGCTGCGGCGCGAGAACAGGGACGGCGTGGGGCGCGGGGCGGTTCGGCCCGTGGCCAGGCAGCGCGGAACCCCCGAGACGGAAATCGTCTTTTCCGATCCGGGCTCCCCGATCTCCAGCGAACAAAGATCGCCACCCAACCGGTAGGCGGTCAGGACCGCCTCGGCCAAGCGCACGGCATGGCGTTCCTGGGCTCGCAACCGATCGACCACGATCCGCAGGCCGTCCAGCGGCGCATCGGGATCCAGCCGTTCCAGCTCCAGCGATTCGCGCCCGAGGGCGCCACGCACGAACCCTCTGCGCACCCACGGCCCGGGACAGGTTTCGTCGGGCCGGAACAGGATCCGGACCTTCTCGTCCGGCGCCTCGCGAAGAACCTTCTCGGCCACTTCCGGCGCCGACAACCCTTCCATCCGCTCTCCGGTGGCCGGAGAAACCGGCACGGAAGCGGCTGCCCACAGCGCGACCAGCGGCTCGTGCAGCCCCGCCAGGCTCGACAGCGTCGCCCACGGCCCGGACTCCGACGTTTCCTGTCGCAAGGCCGCGGTGGGAACCAGCCCCGTGGCGGCGTCCATGGGGGGGCGCGCCATGGCGTCGGACAGGCTCCGCCTCCACGCGGGCAGGGTGGAAAGCCATCTGCGCTCGGCCTCGGCGTGGAGCGTGTGGAACACGAGACTCGTCTTCCCGGATCCCGAAACCCCGCAGACGGAGGTCCACTTCCCGATCCCGAACTCGGCGTCGACGGATGCCAGGTTGTGGGTCCGGACGCCGCGCAGCCTCATTGGAATCAGTTCTTGGCGTCCAGGAGCTTGCGGACCCGGCGGACGAGATCGGGGCGATCGAACGGCTTGGTGATGTAGTCGGCCGCGCCCATCACGTGCAGCCCCACCATCAGGTCGATCGGCTTGTTCCTGCTGGTCAGGAACACGAACGGCACCGCGGCCAGATCCGGGAGCTCGCGCAGGGCGCGGAACACCTGGTGGCCGTCCATCCCCGGCATGACGAGATCCGTCAACACCAGCTCGGGCGCGAACTCCTTGGCGACCTCCACGGCCATTTCCGGAGCCAGTTCCACCCTGACCTCGTGTCCATCGGACTCGAGGACCAGGCGGATCACGTTGGCCATGTCCTCTTCGTCGTCCACAACCAGGATGCGAGCCACTAGTGCCTCCCCGTCGAAGGTTTCTGCCGAAGTTCGTCCACCAGCCAGCCCCAGCTGTGCCTCGCGGCGTACCAGCCCAGGGCTCCGGCGCAGAGGTCGGCCACCGGGCCGATCCATGCGGGCACACCGGCCAGCACCGACAGGATCCGGCACAAACCGCCGATCGCCAGCAGCGCGGCGGCGACCGGATACAGCACCACCGGACCGACGTCGTCGCGCATCGCGCGCCCCAGACGCACCGACAACCGCCAGATCACCAGCAGCAGCGCGGCCAGCGCCAAATGCCAAAGAAACGCTCCGTACGGGATCATCGTTCGGGTCCCATCATGACGAACCACAACCAGAAGACGCCCACGGACAGGACGACGGCCCCGCCCAGTCCGACGAGATCGGCCACGAGCGAAGGAACACCCGGCAGATGCGCCAGGATCTGTCCGGCCAGGCCCAGCCCGGCGCCCACGGCCAGAAGCCATCCGCGCGTGCTTTCCCCGAACTTGCGCCGGTAGAACACGCCGATCGCCACTCCCACCAGGGCGAGCGACGAGAGCACGGCTGCCGCCAGGATGGAAATCGCGGCGATCATCGTTTGCGTCCGAACGCCTCCACGAACGCCTGCGCCCGGTTCTTGCGGGGCGCGCCGCCCAGGATCCCCTCCTGGCCGTCGAACTTCTCTTCGATCACGATCCCGCCGTCGGCGATGCGGTAGCGGCGGATGTCGGTGGCGTGCTTGGAACCCCGCATCTTCAGGACCAGCATGGCCTTGGAGACGGCGCTTTCCAGTTCCACGTAGCGCAGCACGATGAACGAATCGACCACGAAGGGCGATCGGCTGATCGAATTGGTGTCGCCCAGGAGGTTGCCGTTCTCGCGCAGGAAGACGGCGGTGCAACCTTCGCGTTTGAACGCGGAAACGAGCCTGAACTCCATGTCGCGCAGCTGGAAGCTGTCGTCGGTGAGGAACTCGAAATGGCTCAGGCTGTCCACCACCACGCGCTTGATGCAGAATTCCTCGATCTCGCGCTCCAGATCGCCGTCGATCTCCTCCAGCGACTGGAGAAGTTCCATGGGGGTGGTGAACCGGATGCGAAGCCGTCCTTCGGCCTCGTACTTGCGAAGATCCCACCCCATGCGCGCGGCGTCGTTGTAGAGCTGCGCGGGGAATTCCTCGAAGGTCACGTAGAGTCCGGCCTCGCCCCGCTCCTCGATGCCCTTGATCAGGAACTGGAGGCCAAGCGTGGTTTTCCCGGTTCCCGGCGCACCTTCGACGAGGTTCGCCGAACGCTCGACGAATCCACCGCCGGTCATGCGGTCCAGTCCTTCGATTCCCGTGGCGATCCTGGTCAAGGGCATCACAGCCTCCCGGTGGCTCGGAACAATCTGCGGATCACGGCCTTCTGGGCATGCAGGCGGTTCTCCGCTTCGTCGAAGCAGACGCAGCGTTCCCCGTCCATGATCTCGTCGGTGATCTCTTCGCCGCGGTGGGCGGGAAGGCAATGGGTGACCAGCGCCTGGGACCCCGCCGCCGACAACAGGCCGGCGTTGATCTGGTAGGGCAGGAAATGTCCGGCCTTCTGGTCCTTCTGGCCTTCCTGGCCCATGGACACCCAGACGTCGGAATACAGGAAGTCGGCGCCGCGCACGGCTTCCTTGGGGTCGGTCACGGCCTCGAACCGCGTGCCGCGCTTCTTGAATTCGGGCAGGATCTGGCGCACGAAATCCACCGGCAACTCGAACCCGTCCGGGCAGGATAGCACGAAATTCATTCCGCAGAACGCGGCGAGTTCGGCCAGCGACCTGGCCACGTTGTTGCCGTCGCCCACGAAGACCAGCGTGAGCCCTTCCAGGTTGCCGCGGTGCTCGCGGGCCGTGAGCCCGAAGGCCAGGGCCTGGCACGGGTGCGACACGTCGGTGAGGGCGTTGACCACCGGAACGCGGGCGAGCTTGGCGAGGCTTTCCACCAACTCGTGCGAGAAGGTGCGGCAGACCAGAACGTCCAGCCAGCGCTCCAGGTTCCGGGCGACGTCGGCCAGGCTCTCGCGCTTGCCGATTCCGATGGTGCCGGCGTCCAGCTGCAGGGCTTGCCCGCCCTTCTGGTTCATGGCGACTTCGAACGTCACCCGGGTGCGCAACGACGGCTTCTCGAAGTAAAGCGCGGCGGTGCGGCCGGCGAATTCGGTGTCGGGACCGTTCTGGCGCAGGCGCGCCTTCTGGGCCGCGGCGTCGTCCAGCAGTTCGTGGACGGCCTGTTCGCCCAGCGGCAGAAGGTCGATGAGGTCTTTCTGGAGGTTCATGTCGCCCCGGATACGCCTTTCAGGAGGAAAGAGGGGAAGATAATCAATCCCCCCCTCCTCGGGACGGAATCCGCCCTTGGCATCCACTTTACCTTTGTTCGGATGCAAAACGCAACAGTTCCGAACCGGGTGATCCTGGTCGAGCCGGAAATGCCGGAAAACGTCGGATTCGTGGTCCGGGCCATGTCCTGCTTCGGCTGGACCGATCTGGCCATCGTCGGGCGCAAACCGGATCGCGAATCGGCGGCCTACCGCACGGCGACCATGGGCAAGGAGATCCTCGATTCCTGCACCACCCATCCGGACCTCGTCTCGGCCTTCGGCGAAGCCCGCACCACGATCGCCTTCACGCGACGCCCGCACCAGAAGGGATTGATCGCCCTGCAGCACCTCGCGGCATCCCCTTCCGGACTGGAAGCCCCATGGGCGCTCGTGTTCGGACGCGAATCGATCGGCCTCACCTCCGACGAGGTCATGGCCTGCGACATCGCCTGCAACATCCCCACCGCGCACGCCACGGGATCCTTGAACCTGGGCCAGGCCGCCGCGGTGGCCCTGGCGGGATTCCATTCGGTCAAACCTCGGACCGTGCAGGATCCGTCGCGCACGACCGCCCTCGCCTCGCTTCGGGAAGCCTGGGTCAGGGACATCATGTCCAACGCGGAATCGATGCTGCATCCCGCGCGCCGCGAGGCCGGGAGACGGCACCTGGCCTCGCTTCTGCGAAGGTTGCGCCCCACCCGCGAAGAGTTGCGTTTTTTGACGTCGTTCCTCGGCAGGCTGTCCGGCCAGCACGCAAAACGTTGATTTCAAGGGACTTGGAGGGTACCGAACCCCTCAAACCCGCCTGGAATGGGGGCTGGCGGTGAACAAATCCCGCAAAAGCCCATTGCAAGGCACTTGACTCGGTGATATGTTCCTGATGTCGTGCCTCTCGCGCTCGACGCGAAACAACCCTCCATATCCAGAAAAGGGATCCCCATGAACAAGACCGATCTCGTCGCCAAGGTCCAGGAACTCGCCGAACTCGAAAGCAAGGCCGCTGCCGAACGCGCCGTCAGCGCCGTTCTGGAAGCCCTCACCGCCGGCCTGAAGGCCGACGGCAACGTCGCTCTCGTCGGCTTCGGCACTTTCGACGTCAAGGAGCGCAAGGCTCGCACCGGCGTGAATCCCGCCACCGGCGAAAAGATCAAGATCGCCGCCTCCAAGACCGTCGGCTTCAAGGCCGGCAAGGCCCTCAAGGACGAATTCAACAAGGCCAAGGCGGCCAAGGGCGGCAAGAAGAAGTAAGACTCGCGAAAGCTCCGGCTTTCCGATACATCGTCGCCCTTTCGGGGATTCCCTCCGGAAGGGCTTTTTCTTTCTTGGCCGCCACCGAGACTGGAACCGCGCCTCTCGAGCCTCGCCTTCGCAAAAACCGAAAATCCACTCAAGTTTTTGCCGATCCGACCGATGGCCGGCCGTCCGGAACGCGAAAACGGCGGGATCCGAACAAATCGATCAAGTCGCGATCGACCGATGCCGAAAAGATCCGGTTGGGCTCTCGATTTCCCCTGTTCGTTCCCTGCAAAGCCGCATCACAAGGCCTCAAGAACTCGCCCGCACCTTCCGATAAACGTTGTGTAAGCCACCGGAACTCCGGGGATTCCATCCTTGGATGAATCCGGAGGCTTGCGAAAGAAGGGCGGCAAGGACGCTGCCTGGATCGGGATCCACGCAAGGAGGATGTGTCATGCGTATCTACAACAACGTCAACTCGGTCAACATCCAGAACACTCTGAATACGACCAACACGAACATGCAGAAGTCCCTCGAGAAGCTGTCTTCGGGTCTTCGCATCAATCGTGCGGCGGACGACGCGGCGGGCCTTTCGGTATCGGAAGGTCTTCGTTCCCAGATTCGCGGCAGCCAGATGGCGTCCAGGAACGCCAACGACGCGCTGGCCATGCTGCAGATCACGGAATCGGGCACGCAACAGATCACGGATTCGCTGCAGCGCATGCGCGAACTCGCGGTCCAGTCGTCCAACGGCACCTACACCAACACCGATCGCGGCTATATCCAGCAGGAATACGCGGCCCTGGCGTCGGAAATCAACCGAATCGCCTCGGCGACCACCTACAACGGCATCGAAATGCTCACGGGAACGACCGCGTTCTCGTTCCAGGTCAGTGCCGCCAAGGATGGCACCAGCTCCACGATCAGTTTCACCTCGATCAACCTCGCATCCGGACTCTCGTTCGGCGGCGTGTCGGGACAATCGGCCGCCCAGAGCGCCGTCGGCCAGATCGACACCCTCCTGGCATCGGTCCTTTCGCTGCGGTCCACCGTCGGTTCGACCATGAACCGTTTGAGCACCACCGTCTCCAACCTGGGAGACATGGTGACCAACCTGACGGACGCCGAAAGCCGGATCCGCGACACCAACTTCGCGTCGGAAACGATGCAGTTCACCAGAAACCAGATCCTGACACAATCCGCCCAGAGCATGTTGAGCCAGGCGAACCAGCTGCCATCCGGAGTGCTCGGATTGCTGCGTTGACCTTTCTTCTTGTGGAATCCCGTCTTGGACCGCCTCGAAAGGGGCGGTCTTTTCTTTCTTGGAAGACATGCGGCTCACAGCCTGTCTCATCGCCCGCGACGAGGAGAACGCGTTGCCTCGGTGCCTGGCCTCCCTGGGCGGCATCGTCGACGAAATCTGCCTGCTCGACACCGGCTCGCGCGACCGCACGGTCGAGATCGCCCGCGGCCACGGCGCCGTCGTGGGTTTTCGCGCCTGGGACCAGGATTTTTCCGCCGCCCGCAACGCGTGCCTGGAACTGGCGACCGGCGACTGGATCCTGCAGATCGACGCCGACGAGGAGATCGACCCGGCCACCGTCGCGGGCCTCCGACAGGATCTGGAATCCGGTCCGCCCTGTCGGCTGGTGGACGTGGTCCTGCTCGACGGCACGGACCGTCCCGGCCTCGTGCGGCTTCCAAGGCTGTTCTCGCGCGACGGGCGCATCCGCTACCGGCGGCCGGTCCACGAATCCGTCCTGGAATCCCTCGACGACGCCCGGCTTCCGCCTCCGGCGCCGTGCCGCCTGCGGCTGATCCACCACGGCTACCGCCCCGAGATCGTGGAGAACCGGGCCAAGCGGGAACGGAATCTGTCCATCCTGCGCGCCAGCCGCGATTCGGGCAGGGCGGACGCCTACGACCTCTACAAGCTCGCCACCACGCTCCCCGCCTGGGAAGGCGGGGCGGAACGTTCCCGTGCCCTGGCTTCGGCATGGCAGGCGGGAGGCATGCAGCCGGAATCCCTCCGGGCCGAATGGCCGTGGTGGGATCGGCTGGCCCAGGCCTACGCCATGGATCTGGTGCGCCGGGGCGAATTCTCCCGGGCGCGCGATGTCGCCGCGTCCGCATCCAGCGGCGGTCGCCAATCGCCGCTGGCCCTCACCGCGCTGGCGGAGCTCCATCTGCGGGCGGGCTTTTCCGGTCCGGCGCAGGACATCGCCCAGCGGGCCATCGGCCAACTTGGCGAAGGAGCGACCCTGGTGGCCTTGGGCGGCAAGGAAGAGTCGGAACTCGAATGGATCGCCGCGCGCGCGGCCAAGGCATCCCGGATCGAGGACCGGTTCCTGCTCCATCTCGAGCGCGCCGTGTCGCTGGGCTCCCTGGAAGGACGCTGCATGCGCGCCGGCTGGAAGATCTCCCAGGAAATCAACGAAGGCTGGAAGGAACTCGACATTCTCCTGCGCTCCGACGCGCGGTCCCCCTGCGTCCTGGTCGCCGCCTCCGAAGCCGCGCGATCGCAAGGAGACCGCTCCACGTCGGACCTGCTCCTGGAGCAAGCCGCCGCCATCCCCTCCGATTCGGGACGTCTCGCGGCGACCCGCCTCTGGATGCGCTCCTGGCTCGCCGGTCGGGAACCGTCCTACGATCTCCCTCCCTTCGACATCGAAGCCGCCGCGATCCACGGATTCCTGGCCATGCTGCACGACCTCCCCTGGAAGCCCGACCCGTTCCTGCACGTCGGGATGCTCCGCTCGACCCTGGCCGACATCCTGGAAGCGCTCCTCGGCGCCGGGCGGGAAGACGTGGTCCGCCGGTTCGCCGCGGGCGCCGCATCGCGCGACGCCGACCTCCCGGGCGTTTCCGGATTGGTGGAAGGGATCTAGTCGGCGGCTTCCAGGACTCCGTACTTGAGGAGCCAATGCACCTGCCAGACGGCCTCCTCGCGCGATCGCCCCGCGAGGACGGCGCACAGGCGCGCGTGGTCGGACAATTTCCGTTGGCCGTGGCGCATGTTCACGACCAGGGCCGACAACAGCTTCCCGTCGGAAATCGGCATCAGATCGCCGAAGGTGGGCGGCATGGGCAGCTCGCCTCGCAGGATCGCCTCGCCCAGGGACGAAAGCCGCAGGAGGGGATCCAGATCCGGAGCGGGTTCGGCATAGTGCCTGAACGCCTCGGCGGGATCCAGGATTTCGGGATCGGGCCCGCCCCCCTTGCCCGGCACGTCCATGCGATCGGCCTCGCGACGCAGGTCTTGCCAGATTCCGGCCAGTCGTCCGACCACCGCCTTCCAGGAGAACAACCGCTCGGCGCGTTCGCGCCCGGCGTCCCCGGACGACCGGGCCAATGCCGGATCGTCCAGGTACCTCGCGATCGCCGCGCGCAGGCATCCCGGATCCACCGCCACGCCTTGGCTTGTCGCCAGCTGCGAAAGGTTCGGCTCCAGCACCGCGCGCAAGGCGATCGCCTCCGGAGGCGGCGGCGCCCATCGCACCGGGACCAGAGCCCCGGTCGCGCCGTCCTCCACCAGATCCTTGTAGCCGTCCCACCGCGAGGCCACCACGGGAAGCCCCGATGCCATCGCCTCCACCACCGCGATCCCGAACGTCTCCTGCTGGTTGTCCACCGGCGAAACGAACACGTCGGCGGCGGCCAGCAGGTCCAGCTTCTCGGCATCTTCGATATCGGGACGGATCCCGACATGCGCCGCCAGCCCCAGCTCGTCCACGGTCGCACGCAGGGAAACGAGGTCGCCTTCGGAACCGCCGCCGGCCAGCACGAGCAGGCGCTTGCCGACGGATTCCGACACGATCGCGCGCCACTGGTACAGCAGCGGATGCAGGTCCGCCTTGGATGCCGCAGAAAGCCTTCCGATCCACAAGGCGACCCTCGCGTCCGGGGGGATCGCCAGCCGTCGGCGCGCCTGGTCCTTGTCGCGACGCAGGAAGTAGCGCTCGTCCACTCCGAGCGGCGCGATTTCCAGCCGGCCCCGGAATCCGCCGCCTACCATGCCCAATTGGCGTCGGAACGATTCCCGCCCGTCCCGGCTCGTGCAGATCACCGCGTCGCAGGGCCCCGTCGGCGCCGCCACGAGCCGCCTCAGCATTCCCGCCATCGACGGATCGTTCAGGCTGTGGATGGTGCCGGTCAGCGGGAAGGGCCGCGCGGCGCGGTTCGCGCGAAGCCACGCGAGCGCGCCCAGGTAGCGGCTCCAGCCTCCGCTGTGCACGACCTCCCAATCGGCGCCGGACATCGCCTCGGGAAGTTCCAGCTGCGGACGCGTCGCGATCCTTGCGACCAGATTCCGTCCATCGGGAAGCGCCGCGATCCATTCGCGCAGGCGCCGCCCTTCGTCGACGGTCGGACAGAAGAATTCGAACCGGTCGTAGGGGCCGTGTCGCAGCAGGGCCTCCAGGAAGGTCGCGTTCGCGACGAGCCGCCCCAGGCGCAGCGAGGGTCGCGACGATTCGATGAAGGTGTCGGCGGAGGCGAAGATGCGCACACCGGAAGAATAACCCTTACGAGGCATCCGGCTCCATCGGCATCCACTTGCCCACCATCTCCCGCAAGGCGGAATACGTGAACGGCTTGCTCAGGTAGGCGTCCATGCCCGTCTCCAGCGCCGCGTCCCGATCGGTGTCGCGGGCGGCGGCGGTGAGCGCCACGATGGGGATCTTGGCGTTCCGTTCGCCGGCATCCCCGGCGCGGATCCTGCGCGTCGCCTCGAACCCGTCCATGACCGGCATCTGGCAATCCATGAGGACCAGTCCGTATGCACCCGCCTCGAGCATCCGGACGGCCGTGCCGCCGTCCTTGGCCTCGTCGCTCTCGAACCCCATGCGCGACAGGAACGCCCGCGCGACCTTGAGGTTGACCTGGTTGTCCTCCACGACCAGGATCCGTCGCTTCGCCTCGCCCGCGACGCGCCCTCCCGGATTCGAGATCGAGGGACTCGGCATCGGATACGACAAGCCTCCCCGCTGGGAACGTCTCGAGACCCCGCAATCGGCGTATTCGATTCCCGTCAGCGCCGCGTGGTCGACTTCCCCCAGTTCGATCTCGAACCAGAATTCGGAGCCGACCCCTTCGCGGCTGTCCACCTGCAGCGTTCCCCCCAGAAGCTCCACCAGCCTTCGGCAGATGCTCAAACCCAGCCCCGTTCCCCCGAATTTGCGGGTGGTCGACGTGTCGGCCTGCGAGAAGCTCTCGAAGACGGATTCCTTCTTGTCTTCGGGAATCCCGATCCCGGTGTCCTTCACGGAAAATCTCAGGCGAACGGTCCTCTCCGCCCTGGACGCCATGCGGATCTCGACGCGCACTTCTCCCCGGCTGGTGAACTTGATCGCGTTCCCCACGAGATTCGACATGATCTGTCGGATCCGCACCACGTCCCCGAGCAGGGCCGAAGGGATTTCCGGATCGACCCGGGCCACGAAATCGAGGCCCTTGTCCTTGGCCTGGAGCCCCATCACCACGCCGGACTCCCTCAGGCACGCCCGCAGATCGAAGACCGCGTTGTCCACCTCCAGACGCCCGGCTTCGATCTTGGAAAAATCCAGGATGTCGCTGACGATCGCGAGAAGCCCCTCGGCCGAGCCCAGCGCGATCGAAGCGTTCCGTTCCTGGGATTCGTCCAGGCCTTCCTGGAGCATGATCTGGAGCATCCCGATCACGCCGTTGAGCGGCGTGCGGATCTCGTGGCTCATGTTGGCAAGGAACTCCGATTTGGCCTTGCTGGCCGCGAGCGCCTTTTGCTCGGCCTCCTGGTGCCTTTCCAGGACGGCGCGGTAGTCCTCCCGGATCAGGCGGATCGCTTCGGCCACTTCGGCCAGCGGATGGTCTTCGGAAAACCCCGTCGCCAGGTCTTCGTCGCCCTGGTCCCAGGCCAGGGCCCCCAGCATGACGTTGAGCTTGGACAGATCCTGACGTGAAACGAGGAATTCCTCCGCATCGCCGCTCGAGGCGATCTCGTCGCGAGCGCGGGAATGCGACAGCATCCGCCGCACCTTCCGGAAGACCTCCCGGCGTCCGGAAGCGAATTCGACCCCCTTGGACATCCCCGCCGCGCGGAACCCGAATTGGATCGCCACCCGGAACCAGATCGAGGCACCGACGACGAAGCTCCTCTCGCTCGACCTCACCCCCTTGGAATGCAATCCCTTCAGGACCTGCACGTACCGGATCCGGGTCGCCGACGACGCGGAATCGAGCTCCGAATAGTCCGTGATCCGGATGTGGTCGTCGGTCGACACCAACTTGTCCCGGTACAGGCTCTCCATGATCGCGCCGTAGCGATCGGCGATTCCCGGATCGTCCAGGATCCCCGACAATTGGAGCAGGACGACGCGGCGGCAGGCGACGGATACCTTGACCTCGCCCCTTCCGTCGGCGGTCCTCAGCGTCCATTCCGGCAGGCTCGTGAAGTCGGAATCCGACAATTCCCGACCGTTCGCCAAGCGCGAATCCACCCCGCGCAGGAGCTCCACCGCCACCCCGATCGCCTTTTCGTAATCCTTCTCGATCCGGAACGGGTACCAGAGCCCACCACCGGCGACCGCCAAGCTCGTCCGGTAGATGCTGCGCAGGAAGATGTTCATCCCGTAGACCACGCATCCCGTGCAATCCCGGAAATGTTCAGACAGATGGAACAGGCTGTGCTGGCGACGCACTTCGGCCGGAGGAATCCCCGCCACCCGGGAAATATCGTACATCTCCACGTATCCGCGTCCGTTCGGGAACAGGAGTTCCACCACCCGGTTCCGCACCGACATCAGCGGCGCTTGGGTCTCCTTGGTGCGCTCCCCCACGGTGACGACGTCCAGGATCGAATCCCCGATCAGCCGGAACGTCACCGTCGTCCTGGGACCGATCCGGACATCGGTCCATTCGGGCCGGGTCATCACGGGCATTCCTGTGACCGGACACCTGCTCGTCTCGCGCTGGGACATCATCGGCCCTCAGAATAGCATTCGCCGGAATACGGGACCATCGGCCCCCGGCCTGACACGAAAAAGCCCCGCCTTCCTCGATGGAGAGCGGGGCTTCGCGATTCGATTTCCGTCAGCGACGAATCAGCCGGCCTTGGCTTGTTCCTCGGCGAAGCTGAAGCTCACGCAGTGGTAGCCGGCGTCCACGTGGACGAGTTCGCCGGTGATGCCGCGGGCCATGTCGGAAACCAGGAAGGCGGCGGTGTCGCCCACTTCCGCGGTGTCCACGTTGCGATGCAGGGCCGAACGGTTTTCGGAGATGCTCAGCATCTTGTTGAAGTCGCCGATGCCCTTGGCGGCCAGCGTGCGGATGGGGCCCGCGCTCACGATGTTCACGCGGATGCCCTGCTTGCCCAGGTCGTGGGCCAGATAACGCGCGGAGCACTCCAGGGCGGCCTTGGCCACGCCCATCACGTTGTAGTGCGGGATCACCTTTTCGCCGCCGATGTACGACAGCGAGACGATCGCGCCGCCCGGATTCATGGCGGCCACGGCGTGGTGCGAAAGCGCCGTCAGCGAATAGGCCGAGATGTCCAGCGCGGTGGCGAAACCGTCGCGGGACGTGTCCTGGAATTCGCCGTCCAGGTCTTCGCGCTTGGCGAAGGCGATGGCGTGGACCAGGAAGTCGATCTTGCCCACTTCTTTTTCGATGCGCGCGAACAGGTCGGCGATCGATTCGTCCTTGGTCACGTCGCATTCGAACAGCGGAGCGGACTTGCCCTCGCCCTGGATGAGCGATTCCACCGACCCTTTGAGCCGCTCGCTGGGGTAGCTGAAGCAGAGTTCGGCACCCTGCTGCCAGCACGACTTGGCGATTCCCCACGCGATCGAACGTTGGTTCGCGACGCCGGTGATCAGTCCCTTCTTGCCCTTGAGAATCATATGCTGTGGTCCCTTGCGAATTCGTTAAGGAAGGAAAATGGCCTGGTCGCGACGCGGTCCCACGGACACCATCGCGATCGGAGCGCCGACGAGTTCCGCCAGGCGCTCGAGGTATTTCTTCGCGTTCTCGGGCAGGTCCGCCCAGGAAACCGCCTTGGAAGTGTCGGACATCCAGCCCGGCAGAGTTTCGTACACGGGCTCGACGTTCTCGAACTCGCGCATCTGCATCGGGAGATCTTCCAGGACCTTGCCTTCGGACTTGTAGCCCACGCAGACCTGGATCTCGGGGAGCTGGTCCAGCACGTCCACCTTGGTGATGGCCAAGCCGGTGATGCCGTTGACGCGCACCGCCTTGCGGACCACCATCGCGTCGAACCAGCCGCAGCGACGCGCGCGCCCGGTGGTGGCGCCGTATTCGCCGCCCCACTTGCGCAGGCTCTCGCCGAGTTCGCTGTCGAGCTCGGTGGGGAACGGGCCGTTGCCCACCCGGGTGGTGTAGGCCTTGACCACGCCGATCACGCTCTGGATGGCGGTGGGACCCACGCCCGATCCGCAGCAGGCCGAACCCGCGATCGTGTTCGAGCTGGTCACGTAGGGGTACGTTCCGTGGTCGACGTCCAGGATGGTCCCCTGGGCGCCTTCGAACAGCAGGTGCTTCCCGGTCTTGATCGCCTTCTCCAGGAGCAGCGCGGCGTTGGCCACCAGCGGCGCCAATTTCCGTCCATACTCCAGGTACTGCGCCACGATGGGCGCCGCCTGGAGGGCTTCCGCCTCGTAGACCTTGGTGAAGAGGATGTTCTTCTCTTCCAGGATCGATTCGACCTTGAAGCGCAGACCTTCCGGATCGAGCAGGTCGATCAGACGGATTCCGGAACGCGCGACCTTGTCGACGTACGCCGGGCCGATGCCGCGACCGGTGGTGCCGATCGCGTTCTTGCCCGCGGCCTTCTCCTTGAGCTTGTCCAGCTGGACATGCCACGGCATGACGATCTGCATGTTCTCGGCGAGCCACAGACGGCCGCGGACATCGAAGCCGCGCCCTTCCAGCTCTTCGATCTCGTGCAGCAGCTGCGCCGGATCCAGCACGACGCCGTTGCCAATGACGCAAGTCTTGGTGGGTCGCATGATGGCGGATGGAATGAGATGGAAGACGAATTCCTGGTCGCCGACGACGACCGTGTGGCCGGCGTTGGCGCCGCCCTGGAACCGGATGACCACATCCGCGTGCTCGGCCAGCACGTCGATGACCTTTGCCTTGCCTTCGTCTCCCCACTGGGATCCGACGACGATCGTGTTCTTCATTGTTTGCTCCGCGGAGACGCCTCCGCCCTGCCGCTTTTCCAGACAGAAAGAGGAAAAGCTAATTCAAAACATTTCCCGTTGGTGGGCGAGCATCGCTTCCAATTTCGGGACGATCGTGGCGCCCAGGGTCGGATGGGCGTCCAGAGCGGCCTTCCAGAACCCCAACGGCCGGACTCCGTGCACCTGGGGACGGCGCGCGTCGCGCACCACGTCGACCACCACCGGATCCAGGGCGAAGGCCTTGGACGCCGCCAGGGCCAGCTCGATTTCGGCGGAACGGGCCGTGTCGGCCACATGTTCGGCCTCCAGGCCCGGGGTTCCTCCGCGCCAGGCGGCGGCGACTTCGCCCGCCAGCACCAGAAGGCTCACCACCTCGCCGCGGACGTCGCGCGTGAGCACGAACGGGCCGGTGGGATATTCCTGCCACAGCTCCTCCAGCCGGTCGCGCACCTGCCCGCCCTGCGCGACCCACTCGATTTCAGGCGCGTGCGCGCCTTCGGGAACCCGGAACTGCGCGCCTTTCCACAGCCGGACAAAATCCGCGGCATCGTCCAGGTTCTCGCCTACGTAGTGGTCGATCACCGGCACTCCGGCGCGGGACAACCGCAGGAGCACGCGGGTGGGCTCCCAGGCCAGGCGGATTCCGCGAGGATCGGGAAGGACCGGAACGCCGGCAAGGGCGATCTCTTCGAGAATCGCCCTTCGCCATTCGAACAGTTCCGCATCCTGCTTGCCGCAAACGGCCGCGACCAGGATGCCGGACAATTTGGACCAGTCGCCGTGCGACCAGTCGTCGTGCGTCAAAACATGGCGATCGCCGAAGCGGAACGCCTGGGGGCCCATCCAGACCGGCTTTCTTTCCTGCTCGAGGAAAGCCCTGAAAATGGGCCCGACGGAAAGATCCCAGATCGGAGCGACGAGCCCGATCCGATGACCGTGTCCACCGTCCTTGCGGGACGAGGATCCGGGCATCAGACCTTCTTGGCTGCGTGCTCGGTGTGCTTCTGCAGGCGCGGGCAGTACTTCTTGAAGACCTTCGACTTCGCGGTCTTGTCGAGTACCACCGTGTAGTTCTGCATCTTGGTTTCTTTGCAAACCAGGAAGTAGATCTCCTTGCCTGTCTTTTTCTTGGCGGCCATGGTGCTGTTGTCCCTGTAAATCGTGAAGGGGCAGGAATGTAGCCCCTCCCCCTGTTGCTTTCAAGTGGGCCGACTAGTTTTCTCTCATCATGTCCTGTCGCATCCTCGTCGAGAGCACCGGAACCTCCAGGCTTCTTCGCCTGGAAGGCTCGGATTTCCTCCCGGCCCAGCAAGCGGAATTCCGCGCCATCTTCCGGGAACTCCTGCAGACCCCCAGCGGCGTTCCCGTGCTCATCGACACCACGATGCTCGGACTGGTGGGCTCGTGCTGCCTTTCTTCCGTGATCGAGCTGGCCATGCTCTGCCACAAGCAGGGCGTGCCGGTCGGCATCATCGAGACGCGATCGAGCACCCTGGATGTCTTCGACGTGGTGAGCATCCACTCCATCGTTCCCGTGTTTCTCACTGCCGACGAAGCCGTCGGCGCCCTGAAAAACGGCTGATTCCCGGCTTTTTTCGCGCAGCGGATCAATTTCCTCGATCCGGGGGCTTGGTTCTTGCGCTCAAGTATGTATAATTCACCGCCTTACGAATTTCGGAGAGACTAAATGTCCATCAACCTCCAGACCATCCAATTTCAGAACCTTCGCACCGATCTGCCCAATTTCCGGGCCGGTGACACGGTTCGCGTCAACTACAAGATCGTCGAAGGCGACAAGGAACGCATCCAGCCGTTCCAAGGCGTCGTGATCCAAGTTCGCGGCGAAGGCATCTCGACCATGTTCACCGTCCGCAAGCTCAGCGGCACCGTGGCGGTCGAGCGCATCTTCCCGATGCACTCGCCCCGCATCGCCTCCCTCGAGGTTCTGCGCGAAGGTCTCGTCCGCCGTGCGCGCATCTTCTACATGCGCGAGCTCACCGGCAAGGCTTCCCGCATCAAGGATCGTTCCTCCAAGGACACCCGCAAGACCGTCAAGAAGGCCTGATTTCCGGTCCAACCGGTTTCCATCGCTGGGCCACCCAATGAGGGGAGATCTTCGGATCTCCCTTTTTCCGTTGGTGCCGATCCGCGACGGGGCCACCCACGAATCCGGGCGCGATCGCGCGACCTCGTCGCCGCCCATCGCGTTCGCGATCCGTTTGTCGATTTCCGTCCAACCCTCCTCGTCGACGGAAATCCGTCCAGGCGAGATCGCCGCCCCACCTGCACGCGCCCGGGAATCATGCCGCCACGGTGGCCGCCCGTTGACGGATTCCTTCCCGCTGGGCCGGTGTCATGGCTACCTTTCGACCGATGCCCGTAAATCATCCATTCGACTGGGAATATCTGCAGTGGCACCTCGATCCGGTGGCGGTCCAGCTCGGTCCGATCGCCGTGCGGTGGTACGGTCTCATGTACGCCGTCGCCTTTGGACTCGCCTACTGGCTGGTCATGCGCCGGCTCAAGCACGAAACCTGGGAGATCAGTCGCGACCACATCGATCGCGTCCTCACCTGGCTGGTGGTGGGCGTGCTCGTGGGTGGTCGGCTGGGGTACGTGTTCTTCTACGGATGGGGCCACTTCAGCAAGCATCCGCTGGAGATCATCTTCCCCTTCGCGCCCGATCCCGAAGGCAACTGGCGGTTCACCGGCATTTCCGGCATGAGCTACCACGGCGGCCTGATCGGATTCGCCGTGGCGCACATCTGGTTCTGCCTGCGGGAACGGCTGTCGCCCATGCGACTCGGCGACCTCATCGTTCCAGCCATCCCCATCGGGTACATGTTCGGGCGTATCGGGAACTTCCTCAACGGCGAGCTCTGGGGCCGCGTCACCGACGTCGCCTGGGCGCTGCGCTTTCCCGCCGACCCGGCGGGCGATCCGCTGCGAGGGATCCCGCCGCCGCTGCGCCATCCCAGCCAGCTCTACGAAGCGTTCGGCGAAGGCTTGTTGCTCTGGGCGATCCTTTGGAGCCTCAAGAACCGCAGGTTCTTCAAAGGACGCATGTTCGCCTTCTACGTGTTCGGTTACGGTCTCATCCGGTTCGTGGTGGAATACACCCGCGAGCCGGACGCCCAACTCGGGTTCGTTCTGGGTTCCCTTTCGATGGGGCAAGTGCTATGCTCTGTCATGATCATGAGCGGAATCGTCCTGATGTTCTTCCCTGCCCGGGAGGTGCCCGTCCGGGCCTGAAATGACCAATCTCAACGAACAGCTCTACATCCGAGACCTGCATCGCCATCCGGTGCTCACTCCGGAGGAGGAGAAGGCCTACATCCGTCGGCTCAAGGTCGACCCGGAAGACAAGGACGCCCAGGACAAGCTCATCACGGGCAACCTGCGCTTTGTCGTTTCCGTGGCGCGACGCTACCAGAACCGAGGCCTTTCGCTGCTCGAACTGATCTCCGAAGGCAACATCGGACTGTTCAAGGCGGCCCAGCGGTTCGACGAGACCAAGGAAGTCAAGTTCATCTCCTACGCGGTCTGGTGGATCCGCCAAGGCATCCAGAAAGCCTTGTTCGACCAGGTCGGCACCGTGCGCATCCCGCCCAACAAGCTGGCACTGGCGCATCGCTTCAAGCGCGCACTGGCCAAAAGCGGCGGCGACTACGCCAAGACCATCGAAAGCCCCGAGTTCAAGGACTACGCGGACGAAATCCCCGAACTCCTGGAAAAGATGGAAGAGATCTCGCTGAACTCGCCGATCGGCGGCTCCGACGACGGCGAGAACGCCACCACGTTGCTGGACATGCTGGGCACCGACGGCGAGCAGGAAATCGAATCGGAGATGGCCGAGCTCAAGAAGATGCTCGACAAGGTGCTGGACGGCCTGTTGACCGAGCGCGAAGCCAAGGTCCTGCGCATGTACTACGGGATCAACTACAGCAAGGAATTCACCTTCGACGAGATCGGGCGCGAACTGCGCCTGACCCGCGAACGGGTGCGCCAGATCAAGAACAAGAGCTTGAACAAGCTCCTCAAGAACAAGAACTCGAGCGAAATCCTCTTCCCGTTCCTTTCCGGAGGGCCCCAGGACTGAACACGAAGAGCCCGAACACCAAGTTCTGGAAAAACAAGAAGCTTGCGGGGTACGTCGCTGGCCTTGCCTTGCTATGCGGCGTGGTGTATTTCGCCTGGAACCGGGCGGCCGGCGGCGCGCTTCGCCCCGCGAACGTCCCGCTGGGATTCGTGGGCGACACGCTCCTGTTCAAGGGCCGATCCGTCGAGCTTCCCGGTGATCTCGACCAGGCCAAACCCGCCGATCGAAGCCTCTTGCTGCGGGCCATCGAAACCGAACATTCCGGAGGACGCGACCGCGCCATCGAAATGGCCGAAGAAGTCGTGCGCCGCAGTCCCGATCTGCCCGAAGCCTGGTTCTACGCCGCGGCTTGGCACCAGGCCAAGCGCACCACCGCCGATTCCCTCAAGGCCGACAGCCTGATCGCCAAAGGGCTGGGCAAGGATCCCGGCCACCCGTGGCTTCTGCTGTTGCAAGCACGCCGCCAGGCGCAGCAAGGCAACACCAAGGACGCTCGCGAAACGCTGGTCAAGGCGTTGGATTTCGCACCCACCTTCCGCCAAGCCATGGAAGAACTCGCGTCCATCGAGCTGCGCATCGGCGATCCACTGCGCGCCCAGCGCCTGGCGCAATTGGCCGTGTCGATCGCCAAACGCCCGGACGCCCGCTACGATCTTCTCGCGGAAATCCTCTTCGCGCGCGAGCGCGACGATTCGGCTCGCGAAGCCGTCAAGATCGGATTGGAATCCAATCCTTCCGAACCCCGCTACCTCTGGATCCGCGGGCTTCTGGCCGAATCGCACGGCGACACCACGTCGGCCCGCAAGGATTACGAATCCGCCCTGGCCAAGGGAAGCCTTCCGCAAGCGGAAGAAGCCCTCCGTACGCTGGGACTCAAACCCATCCACGGCCGCAGCCGCATGGGATCGGCGTTCGGCGGACAAAACCCCATCCAGACCGGATTCGCGGTGGAGCTGCTCACGCCGCTGGTCCGCACCTACCCCCGATCGGCCCCGCTCCTGTACGCCCTGGGCCGCTCCCTGCAGGAACAAGGCTATTTGGCCCAAGCCGACGAAACCTACCACAAGGCTTTGGCGATCGATTCCACCGTTCCCGGACTGGTGGAATGGGCCCGCGAAAACCGCAAGCAGCTCGACGCCAAGGCCAAGGTGTTCGCCGCCGCGCGGCTGGATACTTCCGGGAACAGGATCTCGGAGGACACACGCTGGTACGATCTGGGCCACTACCGGTTCGCCTGGAGCGTGTCGCGCGACCAGTTCATCGCGCAATTTCCGGCAGGGCGGTTCGAGAAATCCACCCCCAACACCTTGCAGGAGCGGCGTTCCATGTGGGGGATCGAACACGTCCACACCGCAAGGTTCGACACATCCGGCCTCTGGAGCGTGCACGTGGTGCTGCTGGACGCGGGCAAGTCGAACGTTGACCTCCTGGAAGAAGGCATCCGGCTCAACGCCTTGCAAGCCGGGTCGGGCACCTTCAACGAAGCCAAATTCTGCCAAGGCTGGGGCCAGATCGAATCCGTCTGGTGGGAAACCGCCGACACCTACGAGTTCATGGCTCTGCGCCCCGCCAAACCCCAGTTCCTCGGGCTGATCCGTTTGCGCAAGGATCGCATCCCCGATGGCGGCATCTGCTCGCTGGCTCCCCTGGCATTGGATTCCACCCTGAAATGAGCTCCACGCGCTACCAAGGTGTCGATGCGACGCGCGGGTTGGCCATGGTCCTCATGACCTCCACCCACGCCTTGCGCGCATTGGCCCCGGAACGCTCCCCCGAATTCGGACAGTGGCTGATGCGGATCGAACCGATCATCCCCACCCTGTTCTTCATGGTGGCCGGCTGGGGATTGGCTCGCTCCCGCCACAGATCCCAAAACGCCCCCGGCTGGACCTTGCGCCACGCCAAGCGCGCGACAGTGCTCTGGTTGCTTTCCGTGGTGCTGTTCTTCGCCTATTCCGGTCCGCAGTGGCCGGAAATCGCCACCTCCACCGGGGTCCTGCAGTGCCTGGCCATCTCCATCCTGGTGGGGCTTTGCCTGAACGACGCCTGGAAGTCCGCTGCGGGAGCCATCGTTTCCGGAGCGGCCTTCGTCTGGATGGACGCCCATCAAATCCGGATCGACGGGATCAACAACGGAAGCTTCCCGCTGTTCCCCTTCCTGCCCATCTTCCTGGCCGCCCAGGCGATCGAGCGGCCGATGCGCCAACGCTCCTGGCTCCAACCGGCGATCGCCACCGCCGGCGGAGCGCTCGTGCTCGTGCTGTCGGCAAAAATCGGATTCCGCAATCTTTGGGGTGATTGGGGCATGACGAACACCTTCCAGGAATTCGTCCGGACTCCGGGCAGCGGATACAACGGATTCGCGCTCGCCAAAGACCTGATCGCCGGCGTCCCCGCCCAAACCTACCAGGTCTCGTTCTGGTCCACCCTGCCGCGCCTGGTCCCCGTGGTGGTCGCCCTGAGCGGTCTGGCCGCTCTGTTCCTGTGCGCCGTCGCCGATCGATTCCCCAACCGTCTGCGCCCGTTGTCGCTTTTGGGACGCCACGCGCTCCCCTACTATTTCGGGCATCTGGCCCTGCTCGCCATCCTCAGCCAGACTCTTCCCCCCTCGATCCGAAGTCTTTCCTGGAGCTGGCTGTTCGCCACCCTGGGCGTCATCGGACTGGGGATCGCCTGGAGCCTGTGGCGCGAATCCCGTGGAGCACGAACATGAGCCAATCCTACCGACTGCAGGACGACCTGACCCAGGAACAGCTGGACGCCTGGCTGGCCCTTCCCGAAATCGCCGTCGACACCGAACTCCACGGATTGCGCCTGGTCCGCGACCAGGTCCTGCTGGTGCAGGTCGGCGACCACCTGGGCAACGTCGCCCTGGTGCGCACCGCCGGCCGCAGCGACTGTCCTCCGCGCCTCAAGACGCTGCTGGAATCCCCCAAAGTGCTCAAGCTGTTCCACTTCGCGATCTCCGACCTCGCGTTCCTGCGCGCGAGCCTGGGCGTGAAGGTCGCGCCGTTCTTCTGCACCCGCACCGCCAGCCGCCTGGTCCGCACCTACACGCAGTCGCACGGCCTCAAGGACCTGGTCCGAGAATTCCTGGGCGTGGAGCTCGACAAGCAGCAGCAGCAGACCGACTGGTCGCGCGCCGACCTTTCTTCCGAACAGCTCAAGTACGCGGCCAACGACGTGATCCACCTGGTCGCGCTCTACCGCCACCTGATGAAGATGATCGAATCGCGCCCCACGCTTCCGGGCGGATTCAGCGCCCGCGAGATCGCCGATCGCGCGATGCAGGCGCTGGAAATCCACGTCGAGCTGATCCTCGCCGGTTACGGCGCGGGCGACGGCTGGCGCGTAGATCTGTTCGAGCACGTCTGAGCGCTTGGAATGGGGGAGTAGGCTGGATCGACTCTTCGATCGGCGAGGCTCTATCAGCTTGTTGCAGGTTGAATTGTCGCTCAGCCTCGTTCCCATACCGGAGCGATCACCAAGGGTCCACCACCTCCGAAAGGTTTGAACCTTGAACATCGACTTGTCGGCTCCAAAGCGCATTGTCCAAGCAGCTCGCGCTCAGGTTCCTCCAGCACTGATCCACGCGGGCGGGAGAGCCTTGTACTCACCCGTCGACTCCCTCACGGATGGGTCGGGCTTCTATTTCCTGGGAGCGAACCCCCGCGAAGCGCCAGACCAGAGCCATCTGCACTCGGTCATGACCGTGGATCAGGATCTCCAGAGAATCGAAAAGGGAGAATCCATCGAGCACGCCTACCTCGATGAAACCTGGAAGCATTACCCGCCGGGCAAAGCCAAGCTCCAAGTCCACGGCCAGCAGCTATTCGCGATCTTGGCTGGCGGCTCCATCGAGGCTGGGATCGAGCTGCTCCGCAGGACGCCGACCAGCAATTTCATCTTGCGAAGATCCGTCGATCAGAAATCCCTCGAGATCCAGACCGGACAGACGTTGGCGCAGCTCGCGAAGGCATATTGGCCATTCCACCAGCAGGTGATCCACGAAACGAAGTGTCGGGCGTTGATCACCCATGCCGTCGAAGTCGCCCGGGTGCTCGCGAAGGCGATGAACTGGGGTGAACCGGAGATCCGGCCATCCGGATGGGGAGGAACGCTTTGCAACTGCTACATCTGGCGCATTCCCCGTGGCCCCGTGTTGATCGCCCTGCCAAACCTGTCGCGGTACAGTCCGGACGGAATCCGGCAGGAAGCGCTTTCGAAAATCTTCGAGGAATTTCTTCCTCGCTGACCTGGTGCGCTGACTCGAGGCGGATCGGCCACAGCCTCGAACTCGTGGCCATCCACTCCATTGTTCCGGCGCAAGCCACCCCCGCTTCCTGGAGCTAATTTCCTCACTCCGGAGCCTCTTCTCGCCCTTTCCGCGGCACGAATCCTCCCACACCCCCGGGTGACAGCCACCCGAGACCAAGTCCGCCGGCCAGTCATCCCGGCGCGCCCCAGGAGCCCATACCAGTGGCAGTCAAGAAATCCGACCTCTATTCGTCCATCTGGGCCTCGTGCGACCAGCTCCGGGGCGGCATGGATGCCAGCCTGTACAAGAACTACGTGCTGTCGCTTTTGTTCATCAAGTACGTCACCGACAAGTACGGGAACAGCGACGACTTCGACCCCCTGGTGAAGATCCCCGCCGGTGCCAGCTTCCACGACATGAAGGCGCTCCGAGGCAAGAGCGACATCGGCGACAAGATCAACACCCAGGTCATCCAGCCGCTGATCGATGCCAACCCCAAGTTGTCGCGCAACGACTTTCCCAACTTCAACGACCCGAA
The DNA here is from genome assembly GCA_029557215.1 of Fibrobacterota bacterium. GTDB lineage: Bacteria > Fibrobacterota > Fibrobacteria > UBA5070 > UBA5070 > UBA5070. Next base: position 90,144 of record JAKPQQ010000222.1, read on the forward strand.
CCTTCTTGGCGAAGGCCAGAAGATGGTCGAGACTCTCAGCAACCTGATCTCCATCTTCGCGAAGCCGGAACTGGATTTTTCGAACAATCGCGCCGAGCACGACGACCTGTTGGGCGATGCCTACGAATACCTGATGCGCCACTTCGCGACGGAAAGCGGCAAGAGCAAAGGGCAGTTCTACACCCCCTCGGAAGTCAGCCGCGTTGTGGCCAAAGTGCTCGGGATCTCGCCGGAAAAATCGGTGACAGGCACTCGCGTCTACGATCCGACCTGCGGTTCGGGATCGCTGCTTCTCAAGGTGGCCGCCGAGGCGGGAAAGCACATCACCCTGGAAGGCCAAGAGCAGGACGTGACCACCGCGGGATTGGCCCGCATGAACATGATCCTCCACAACTTCCCGACCGCCACGATTTTGTCGGGTGACACGCTCAACGAACCCAAGTTCAAGATGGGTGAGATGCTGCGCGTCTACGACTATGTGGTGGCCAATCCGCCGTTCTCCGCCAAGGCTTGGAGCACAGGCATGGCTCAGCCCATCCGGGAGAAGGATCCGTACCAGCGCTTCGCGTGGGGCGAGCCACCCGCCAAACAGGGCGACTACGCCTTCCTGCTGCACATCATCCGCTCCATGAAGGGGACAGGCAAGGGTGCCTGCATCCTGCCCCATGGCGTTCTGTTCCGCGGCAATGCCGAAGCGGAGATCCGCGAGAATCTGGTGAAGTCCGGCATCCTCAAAGGAATCATCGGCTTGCCTGCCAACCTGTTCTACGGCACAGGAATTCCGGCCTGCATCCTGGTGCTGGACAAGGAGAACGCCGCGGCCCGCAAGGGCATCTTCCTGATCGACGCATCGAAGGGCTTCATCAAGGACGGCCCCAAGAATCGGCTTCGCGACCAGGACATCCACAAGATCGTGGACACGTTCCATCGGCAAGTCGAAATCCAAGGCTTCTCGCGGATGGTTCCCTTCGACGAGATCGCCAAGAACGCCTACAACCTGAACCTTCCGCGCTACATCGACTCCAGCGATCCGGAAGACCTCCAGGACATCGAAGGACATCTCAAGGGAGGCATTCCCGAGCGCGACCTCGACGGATTGTCGGCCTACTGGACGGAATTCGCCGACATGCGCTCCATGCTGTTCGAGGCAGGCGACCGCCCCGGTTACGCTCGCTTGGGCGTTGCCGTTTCCCAAGTGAGAGCGGCCATCTTCGAACATCCGCACTTCAAGGCCTTCCACGCCAAGGTCAACCGGATCCTGGATGGATGGAAAACCGCCAATCGCCCCTTGCTGGTTGGCTTCCCGCTGGGAGGGCACCCCAAGGAGCTGATCGCCGAGTTGTCGGAAAGCCTGTTGGATTCCTTCCGGTCGGCCCCGCTCCTCGACGCCTACGACGTATACCAACGCCTGATGGACCAGTGGAACGACTCCATGCAGGACGACGCCTACCTGATTTCCGCCGATGGCTGGGTCAAGGGCGCGCAGCCGCGTGAAATCGTCCAGGTCAAGAACAAGGACAACAAGCCGGTCTGGCCGGAGAACCACGACTACCTCATCGGCAAACGCCGCTTCAAGTCGGATCTTGTCCCGGCTGCACTCCTGATCGACCGCTACTTCCCCTCCCAGCGCGATACCTTGGCGGAACTTGAAGGACGCATCGCCAACCTTGAGCAGCAGATCGAGGAGATGCGCGAAGAACACACCGGCGAAGACGGATTGCTCAACGAAGTGGTGGAAGGCGAAGGCGACAAGCTGAAGATCACGGCCAAGGGAGTGAAGGACCGCCTCAAGGCCATCGCGAAGGATCGCGACGCGGCCGATGAGCGCGAAGTCCTCAAATCGTATCTCAAGCTGTTGGAGGATCTTTCGGACGCGAAATCCGACCTGAAGGAATCCCAGGAAGAGCTGAATGCTCTGGTCCACGCCAAGTACCCCACCTTGACCGAGTCCGAGGTCAAGACCCTGGTTGTCGACGACAAGTGGCTTGCACGCCTGTCGGCGGCGGTGCAAGGCGAACTCGACCGCATCTCCCAGCAGCTCACACGCCGCGTGAAGGAGCTGGCCGAGCGCTACGAGACCCCGCTGCCAAAGCTCAACGAGCGCGTGAGTGACTTGGAAGCGAAGGTCGCGGCGCACCTCGCCAAGATGGGATTCACCCCGTGAGTCTCCCTCTCTTCCCGTTGCCCCACGACATCGAGACCAAGGCGGTGCTCAAGAAGGCCGCCCGCGCCCACCAGGCCCTGGCCGAACTCAAGGGCGTGGTGGCCAGCATCCCCAACCAGACAATCCTTGTCAACACGCTCTCGCTGCAGGAAGCCAAGGACAGCTCGGCCATCGAGAACATCGTGACCACCCACGACGACCTCTACCGGAGCGACGTCGCGGCCCGACACTTTGTGACCGTGGCCGCCAAGGAAGTCCACAACTACGCCGCCGCCTTGCGCGAGGGCTTCGAGAGGGTCAAGCAGACCGGGCTCCTCACCGTCAACGACATCCTCAAGATCCAGGAACGCATCGAGGAGAACCGCGCCGGGTTCCGCAAGCTTCCCGGCACCACCCTCAAGAACGACGCCACCGGCGAAGTCGTCTACACACCGCCGCAGCACCCAAACGATATCGTGGCGCTCATGGCGAACCTCGAGCGCTTCCTCAACGAGCCAGCGTTGTGCGATTGGGATCCGCTGGTGCGCATGGCGGTGGCCCACCACCAGTTCGAGAGCATCCATCCCTTCTACGACGGCAACGGCCGCACGGGGCGCATCCTCAACATCCTCTACCTGGTCCAGCAAGACCTGCTGGGCAGTCCCATCCTGTACCTCAGCCGGTTCATCAACCAGAACAAAAGCGACTACTACCGCTTGCTCCAAAGTACCCGCGACACTGGCGCGTGGGAGCCGTGGCTTCTGTTCATGCTCGAGGGTATCGAGCAGACCGCCCAACAAACCACCGCACTGGTGAAGGGCATCCAAGTACAGATGCTTTCCACCAAGCACCGACTGCGCGACGAACTGCCCAAGATCTACAGCCAAGACCTCATCAACAACCTGTTCCGGCACCCCTACACCAAGATCGAGTTCCTGATGGAGGAGCTCGGCGTGACGCGCAAAACCGCTTCGAAGTACTTGGAGCAACTGGTCGCGATCGGCGTGCTCTCCAAGCACAAGCTCGGCAAGGACAACTACTACCTCAACACCGCCCTGTTCGACCTCCTCCACGGCGCGGGATCCCGCCTTTCGGGAGCTTCGACATGAGCACAAAACCGCTCTTTCTTGGGCATGAGCCCCCTCTCATGCGTAAATTTCTCGATTTTTTACGCACGTTCTGCGCGACATGGGTAGAAAATCGGTGTTTTGGAGGCATGACAAATCAGGGCGCCCCCCTGACGGGTCGGGCTGCCCCTTCGATACGCCGCCTTCGGCGGCTACTCAGGGCAAGTCCGGGCTCCGCTGCCGCGTCGGCCCCTAGCGGGGCTGGCGTTGCCACCCTCCGCATCCCTGGCGCGAAGCGCAATCGAACTGTCCCTGGCGCGTTTGGAGATCGGTCGTGAGCACGGAGACGGTGCCCAAGGGCTACAAGCGGACCGAAGTGGGAGTGATTCCGGAGGAGTGGGAAGTAAAGCCTGTTAATGAATTTGGAACCATCAAAACGGGCCCCTTCGGTACGCTGTTAAAAGCTTCTGAATACACCGAACATGATGGCGTTCCCTTGATTTCTGTCGGCGAAGTTAGAAATGGATTTTTCCGAATATCAGACGAAACGCCTCGAGTTTCGGAGCAGGTAACTCGTCGACTCCCTCAATACATTCTGAAGACAGGTGACATTGTTTTTGGTCGCAAAGGCGGCGTTGATCGATCTGCGATGGTTCGCGAGAATGAATACGGATGGTTTCTGGGGTCCGATGGCATTGCAATTCGTCCATCCAAAGAATTGGCTCACGAATATCTAGGCCACCAATTCCAAGGTAGCACAACAAAGAATTGGCTGCTCCAAAATGCAATTGGTTCAACAATGCCTTCATTGAACCAAGAAATACTCGGGCGAGTGATCATTGCAATTCCGCCCACCGTTGCCGAGCAACAAGCCATCGCCACCGCCCTTTCAGATGCAGATGCCCTGATCGAGTCGCTGGAGCAGCTCCTCGCAAAGAAACGCCAGATCAAGCAGGGAGCCATGCAGGAGCTGCTGACGGGCAAGCGCCGCCTCCCCGGCTTCGAAATTTTTCCCGGATTCAAGCAAACGGAAATCGGGGCTATACCAGAGGACTGGAAGCTAATCGCTGTTGGCGAAGTAGCGAAAATCGGACGCGGACGAGTAATTAGTCACAAAGAAATCGCCAAATCAACAAGCTCAATGTATCCGGTCTACTCATCTCAAACATCAAATGATGGAGTGATGGGCTATCTAGATAGCTTTGACTTTGACGGGGAATATGTGACATGGACCACTGACGGCGCAAATGCCGGTACGGTATTTTATCGTAGCGGCAAGTTTAACTGCACCAATGTTTGCGGTACAATTAAGCTGGAATCTGATGATCCAAGATTTGTTTCGCTAGCATTGGGCATTCGTACATATGGGTATGTATCGCGACAACTTGGAAATCCGAAATTGATGAATGATGTGCTCAAACAAGTGAAGGTTTCGATGCCCCCCCTCCCCGAACAAACCGCCATCGCCGCTGTCCTCTCCGACATGGACGCTGAGCTCGAAGCTCTCGAGGCCAAGCTCGAGAAGGCCCGGCAGGTCAAGCAGGGGATGATGCAGCAACTCCTCACGGGAAAGGTCCGGCTGGTATGAGGCGCCCGAGATTAATTCTACAAGTGGAACCGAAGGGAGGCAATCATGACGCCGAATGAGCAAAGCATGCGGTTTCTGGAAGAGCACATCCCCGACCTGGCGGCGTCGGCGCTCACCCAGGCGTATTGGCAGACCCTGGCTTCGGGGAACAGCGTGTTGGAAAGCGACAACGGGATCATCTACGAAGTCCTTCCCGACGGCACGCGCAAGGTGGTCAAGACCAGCGTGCCGCCATCGGTGGTGCAGGCTGGCGCGCGTCGCGTGATCCCATGACCGACACCCCGCGCCTACGCATGTTCGCCGGTCCCAACGGATCGGGGAAGAGCACCATCAAATCGGTGATCCGTCCCGAATTGCTGGGGGTCTACATCAACCCCGACGAGATGGAAAAGGACATCCGACAATTTTCGTTCCTGGACCTCGCGGCCTACGGCGTGCGAACCACCAAGGACGAGGTGTTGGGGTTCTTCAAGGCGTCGACGTTGCTCTCCAAGGCCGACTTGTTGGACGAGGTCGAAGCTCTGCGATTCTCCGACGAGAAACTGGACTTCTTCGAAGTCGAGGTCAATTCGTACTTCGCGTCGGTAGCGTCAGATTTTGTCCGACAGAAATTGCTGCAATCGGGAGCGTCGTTCACCTTCGAGACCGTGATGTCTTCGCCCGACAAGATCGACCTGTTGCGAACCGCCCAAAAGCGCGGGTTTCGCACCTATCTGTACTACGTCGCGACCGACGACCCCATCATCAACCTCTCCCGGGTGCGCAGTCGCGTCCGCATGGGTGGGCATCCCGTCCCCGAAGACAAGGTCGTGGCCCGCTACGCGCGATCCCTGGATCTGCTGGTCGATGCGATCAAGCACACTCACCGGGCCTACATCTTCGACAACTCCGGTCATTCCCAGGTGTGGCTGGCCGAAATCACCGATGGACACGAATTGACCATGAGGACCGATCGGATGCCGGGCTGGTTCCGCACCGCGCTTTGGGACAAGCTCGAAGACGAAGGCACGTAGAATCTTGAGCGTAGATCCCACATTTTCCCACCGGTTCACGGGTAAGCTGTCCGGAACCGAGAACATCTCCGCGGCGCAGCACCGCGAGAAACACCGATCATGTCCGACAGGCCCCGTCCGGAACGATTGACCCAAAACCGCGTGATCGGGTTGTTCACCGACCCCACGCGCCCCGACAACCTCGGTTACCACTACCTGGGCGACTGGAGCCGTCGCGAGACCAACCGCTGCGTCGAGCCGGAATTCCTGCGGGAGAACCTTCGGGCTCGCGGGTATGGCGACGCCCAGATTTCGGCAGCCCTCCTGCATCTCCAGGCGGCGATCGAAACCACCGGGGTCACCTCGTACCAGGCGAACCTGCGCACCTACCAACTGCTGCGCTACGGCATCCAGGTCCAAACCACCGTGGAACGCCCCCACGACACCGTCCACCTGATCGATTGGGACCACCCCGAACGCAACGATTACGCCATTGCTGAGGAAGTCACTCTCAAGGGCCAACACGACCGCCGGCCCGATATTGTCCTCTACATCAACGGCCTCGCCGTCGCGGTTCTGGAGCTGAAGCGCGCGTCGGTGGATGTCGTGAACGGAATCCGTCAACTGGTCACCAACCAGGAAGAGATCTTCCACCAGGGATTCTTCAGTACGGTCCAACTGGTGCTGGCGGGAAGCGACTCCCAGGGCTTGCGGTACGCCACCGTGGGGTCTCCGGAGCAGTTCTTCGTGGAGTGGAAGGAAGACTCCTCGACCGATCCGGCACCCCGGGCACCTGGGGCTCTGCTCGACGGGCCGTTGTCCAAGATGTGCGACAAGACCACGCTCCTGGATCTGATCCGAAACTTCGTGATCTTCGACGCGGGCCGCAAGAAGGTGCCGCGCCAGCACCAATACCACGCCATCAAGGCGGCTCAAGTCCGTATTGCCAAACGCGAAGGCGGCGTGATCTGGCACACCCAGGGAAGCGGCAAAAGCATCCTGATGGTCCTCCTGGCCAAGTGGCTGATCGAGCACGACCCGGACGCCCGCATCCTGATCGTCACCGACCGCGACGAACTGGACAAGCAGATCACCGGAGTCATGCAGAACACCGGCCTTGTGGGTCCCAATTCCCCTTCACCGCGCATCACCCGGCGCGCCGAATTCCTGCAGAAGATCGGCGACAGCACACCGCAGCTCCTTTGCGCCCTGCTGCACAAGATCGACCCTTCCGATCTGAACGGCCCTCCGCCGCGCATCCACGGGAAGTTCTACGTGTTCGTGGACGAATGCCACCGCACCCAGGGCGGCGACATGAACCGGCAGCTCAAGCGTTGGTTCCAAGGGGCCATCTTCGTAGGGTTCACCGGAACCCCATTGCTGCGCAAGGACAAGACCACCACCCGCGAAGTCTTCGGGACTTACATCCACACCTACAAGTTCCACCAGGCGGTCGCCGACGGCGTGGTGCTGGATCTGAAGTACGAACCGCGCGACGTTCCCCAACGAATCACGTCCCAGGCCATGATCGACAAGTGGTTCGAGCAGAAGACCCGCAATCTGAACAACTTCCAGAAGGCCCTGGTGCGCAAGCGCTGGGCGACCATGGAAGAGCTCATGAGTTCGGCCGAGCGGAAACAGCGGATCATGGCCAGCATCATCGACGACTTCGGGCTCAAGCCGCGGCTGAACAACGATCGCGGCACGGCGCTTCTGGTGACGGCCTCGATCTACGACGCTTGCCACTACTTCCGCCTGTTCCAAAATACGTCGTTTGGACGCCATTGCGGGATCGTCACCTCGTTCGAGCCAAACGCCAGCGCCATCGCCCAGGAGCCACAAAACAGCGACAAGCGCTACATGTTCGACACCTACACCAAGCACGTCCTCAAGCCCGGGCAGTCCACCGCGCAGTACGAGGAGCAAGTCAAGCAGCAGTTCATCGACGAACCGGCCAACATGAAGCTCCTCATCGTGGTGAGCAAGCTTCTGACAGGATTTGACGCACCCAGCTGCACCTACATCTACCTGGACAACGAGCTGCGCGACCACAACCTGTTCCAGGCGATCTGCCGCACCAACCGGCTCGATGGCCCCGACAAGGACTACGGCTACATCGTCGACTTCAAGGAGCTCTTCGGGAAGGTGGAGCAGGCCATCGCCGTCTACAGCTCCGACGAACTCGACATCGACAGCGACGAATGCCCCGGCGACGGCAATGTCCACATGAAGAACTGGGTCGCCGAAGGGCGCCACAAGCTGGACGAATTCCGCGAGGCGTTGCACTACCTGTGCGAGCCGGTGCCGCAGCCTCGCGAGGTGGAGCAATACCTGCAGTACTTCTGTGGCGACGCTTCGGATCCGGACGCGCTGCTGAACACCGAACAACTGCGCGTCTCGTACTACAAGACCGTCGCGCAGTTCGTGCGGGCCTTCGCCGACATCGCACAGAATCTGTCCGAAGCGGGCTACACCGACGCCCAGATCGCCGAGCTGCAACGGGAAATCGATTTCCATGTCGAGATCCGCTCGGCCATCAAGAAGCACTCCGGCGAAGAGCTCGACATCAAGCCCTACGAAGCCGACATGCGGCACCTCATCAACACCTACATCCAGGCCGATCCGGCCCAAGGTTTGGGAAATCTGGGAGAGTTGCCGCTCACCGATCTGATCATCAAGACGGGGATCCACGACGCCATCGCGAAAAAGCTGAACTCGCAGGGGAAACTGTCCCGCAAGTCCATCGCCGAAGGTGTCATCAACAACATCCGCAAGACCATCATCCGCGATCAGCTCACCGATCCGCGGTTCTACGATCGGATGTCCAAACTGCTGGAGGATCTGATCCGGCAGAGTCGTCTGGACACAGCAGCCTACGAGCAATTCCTTCGCGATGCCGAAGCACTGGTGAGGCAACTTGCCAACAAGGAATTGGACAAGGGAATTCCAGCGATCCTGCATGGGAAACCCCAGGCGATCACCTTATTCAACAACCTTCCCCAGATCATGGATCCGGCACGCTTGGACGCTTCGGAACCAACCATCGATGAAACGGAGAGGTTCGCGAAACTGGCACTGGATCTGGACCGGGCCGTGCGCGAGCACGCGCCGTCGGGCTGGCAAGGCGATCCGACGCGCGAAGCGCATCTGCGCAACGAGCTGTACCGCGTACTCGACAAGAATCGTCAAGCCACTTTGGCGATCTTCGAGATCATCAAGAACCAACCGGGGTATTGATGGGCGAATCGTTCCGCCTGGGTGAAACCACCATCGCGGTGACCCGCAAGGACGTGAAGAACGTCCACTTGTCGGTGCATCCACCCGATGGGCATGTCACCCTCGTGGCCCCCAGTGGAACGCGCCTGGAGGTGGCTCGGGCATTCGCCATCACCAAGCTCCGCTGGATCCACCAGCAACAAGCCAAGCTGCGGGGCCAGGCACGCGAAGCGCCTCGCAGATATGTCGAACGCGAAACCCACTACCTGTGGGGGCGCAACCATCTTCTGACCGTTCAGGAAAAGGAAGCCAAGCCATCCGTCAAGCTGGATCACCTGCGCATCACGCTCGTCGTGCGCCCTGGAAGCAACTTGGCGAAACGGGAGGAGGTCCTTCACGAGTGGCATCGGGAACTGCTGCACAAGGCCGTTCCTCCACTGGTGCGCAAGTGGGAACGCAAGCTGGGCGTGAACGTCAACGGCTACTTCCTGCAGCGCATGAAGACCAAGTGGGGAAGCTGCAACCACCGAGCGGGCAACATCCGTCTCAACACCGAGCTGGTGAAAAAACCCCGCGACCTGCTGGAATACGTCATCGTCCACGAAATGATCCACCTGCTGGAGCCCACCCACAGCGAACGGTTCCAAGCGCTGATGGACCAGCACTACCCCACCTGGCGGGAAGCGCGCACGGAGCTCAATGAACTGCCGTTGGGGGCGGTGTGATGCCTATTACGACAATTTGTAATGAATCGCCCCGGCTTTCATCGGCTGATTCACGCATCAAAAAAGGCCGGGATCCCGCTATTTTTCTGGGATTTCCGGCCGTTGCAGGATTTTTTCGGACTCTAGCGAAACGGAGGGGGTGGGACTCGAACCCACAAGCCCTTGCGGGCGGCGGTTTTCAAGACCGCTGACTTAGCCATTAGCCTACCCCTCCCGAAATCGCGGGAGTCGCTCCGGAGCGCGGCTCCGAGAGCGGGTAAAGATAATCGCAGATCCTGTCCGGAACAGGATCCGGACTCACGCCTCCCCGGCCCAAAGGACGCAGATCGCCCGCACTTCGGGGCATCCCGCGGCGAGCAGAGCGGAAGCGCAGGCCGACAGCGTGGATCCGGTCGTGAGCACGTCGTCCACCAGCACCACGGGAACGTCCTTGCGAAACCCCTTCCCCACCGAGAACGCGCCCGCGAGGTTCTCGCGACGCTTGTCGGCGTCCAGCTTGGTCTGGGTCCGGGTGTCGGTCCTGCGGACCAGGAAATCCTCGCGGACCTCCCGAGACAGGATCCGGCTCCAGTGCCGCGCCAACAGCGCGCTCTGGTTGTAGCCGCGCTCGCGGCGGCGGTGCGGATGCACCGGCACCGGGACCAGCACGCAACCGACCGGACAAAAATCGTTTGGAATGGACGGCGCGGCCAGGCGGACCAGATCGAAGGCGGCGCGCCTGTGCCCCTCGTACTTCAGGCCGTGGACCAGCGCCCGGGCGGCGTCGCCCACCAGCGGCCCGCAGGCGACCGAATCGATCCCGGGCGGCGCGGTCGGATGCGACGGCGTCGCCGACGCCGACGCGAAACAGCGCCCGCAAAGCTCCGCTCCCCGATCGGCCATCCTGCCGCAGCCTGCGCAGACCCGGGGGAAGACGAAGCTCGCCAGCCAGGACCCGGCCTCGGCGACGAACCTCAACGATCGTCGCCCAGACGCATGTGGAGCAGGAATCCCACCAGGATCATGCAGGTGATCACGAACGATCCGCCGTAGGACAGGAACGGGAGCGGCAATCCCGTGACGGGCATGAGCCCCAGGGTCATGGCCACGTTCACGATGGTGTGGAACGAGAAGATCGTCACCGCCCCCACGATCACCAGGTTGCGGAATCTGTCCGATTCGTCGAAGCACATCTGCAGGCAGCGGATCAGGAAGGCCAGCAGAAGCCCCAGCACCACCACGCACCCGACGAACCCGAACTGCTCGGACAGGACCGCGAAGATGAAGTCGGTGTGTTCTTCCGGCAGGAACTGCAGATTGCTCTGGCTCCCTTGCCCGAACCCCTTGCCAGTGAGTCCGCCCGACCCGATGGCCACCTGCGATTGCAGCACCTGGTAGCCGGCGCCGGCCGGGTCGCGCGTCGGATCCAGGAAGGTCAGGATGCGCGAACGCTGGTGGGGTTTCAGGACCTGGTTCCAGGCGATCTGCGACACGAGCCCGGCCATGAGGATCGACAACCCGAACACCACCGCCACCTTGCCGGAAAGCCGGGACATCCGCCAGCGCTGGAACAGCACGAACCAGGCGAGGATGTTGTAGACCGCCCACCAGGTGAACTCGAACGAAAGCCCCACCGAGATCAGGGGGCTGGCCAGGATCAGGAGATCGAGGATGGTGAATCCGCTCCAGAAGAGCATGGTCGTGAAGACCATGGCGACAGAAAGTGCCGTCGACAGATTGGGCTGCTTGAGGATGAGAATGAAGGGCACGAAGAACATGACGAACGGAGCCACCAGGGGCTTGAGGTTGTTCAATCCCACGCGTCGATCGGAGAACAGTCGCGCCAACGCGAGAAGCACCCCCAGCTTGGCGAATTCGCTGGGCTGGAAGTGGAACCCCCCAAGGGCGAACCAACGCTCGGCTCCTTTCGCGGAAGCGGAAACGAACGCCAAGGGCAGGATCAGGATCCCGTACAGGAAATACGACGCCTGGTACCAGAACCGCCGTGGCAGGATGGTCACACCCACCATGGCCCCCAACCCGATGCCGTACCACAGGATCTGCTTTTTCCAGTACTCGGCCTGCTGCGGCGCGGAAGAGATGGAATACAGCAACGCGACGCTGATGCATCCCAGCACGCAAACCAATCCGAACAGGAGGGTGTCGAACCGGGCCTTGAGATCGTCCTGCGATCGGTTCATCTCCGGCCTTTCTGGGCGGCGAGGACGGAATCCGGCGGAAGCCTCCCGGTCTTGTGGAAGTACTGCTTGAGAAGCTTCGCCGCGATGGGGCCGGCGACCGCGCCACCACCGCCGGCGTTTTCCAGGATCACCCCGATCGCGATTTCGGCCGAATCCATGGGTGCGGCGCACACGAACAAGGCATGGGTCTTTTCGCCATGGGGGTTTTCCGCCGAACCGGTCTTGGCTCCCACGCGGATGCCAGGCAACCGCACCGCCCTTCCGGTGCCGCGCATCCCGTTGACCACGCTGTCCATCCCGCCATGGATCGCATCGACGATCTTGGGGCTCCAATCCAGGGCGTGCAGGACGTTGTTCTCGCTCTCGCGCAGGATCCTGTTCGATTCCGGCTCCAAAACCGCCTTCATCAGGTGCGGCCGCATGACGCGATCGCCGTTGGCGATGCCTCCGACCATGGTCGCAAGCTGCAACGGCGTGACGAGCTGCCCTTGCCCGATGGCCAGGTTCAGGATCAGACCGCGCGCCCATTTCCAGCCCAGACGCTTGTTCCGCCGCTCGTGGATCGCCGAATCCACCAGCAGCCCGGGTTTCTCGTTGGGGAGATCGACCCCCGTCTTGCTTCCCAAGCCCAAGGTGGCAGCCGTGCTGTTGATGGGCTCCATCCCCAGAAGCAACCCCAGTTGGTAGTAGTAGACGTCGCAGGATTGGGTCAGCGCTCCGTACATGTCCAGATTGCCGTGGTAAGGTGGCTTGTCCAGCCAGCAGCGCTGGTACCGCGCACCGAACCGGAATCCGCCGCGACAGGTCGCCGGGAATCGCGCATGCGCCCCCCATTGGCCCGTGAGGAGCCCCGCCAACGAGGTCACGAGCTTGAACGTCGATCCGGGTTCGTAGAGTCCCTGGATCGCCCGGTTGTTCAAGGGACGCCGCGAATCCAGCGCCAGTTTGGCCCATTCCCGCGCCCTCCTACGCCCCGGCAGGGCGAAGATGTTGGGATCGATCCGAGGCGAACTCGCCATCGCGAGGATTTCTCCCGTCCGCGGATCCAGCGCCACGACCGATCCGTTCAAGCTGTCCGGCAACGCCTCTTCCGCCACTTTCTGGAGATCGAGATCGATCGTGGTGCGCACATGCTTGCCTGGAACCGGCTCGGTGCTGGGCATGTCGTCGGGAACGCCGACGATGCGCCCCTTGGCATCCACTTCGATCCAGCGGATTCCGTCCTTGCCGCGCAGATCGCTTTCGTACTGCTGCTCGAGTCCCATCTGGCCGATCAAATCGCCCAGCCGGTAGCCTTGGGTCTGCAGCGACTCCAGGCGTTCCTCGGGAACCTCGCCGGTGTACCCGAGCACGTGCCCCGCCAGCGTGCCGTAAGGGTATTCCCGACGCATCGCGACTTCCAGCAGGATGCCCGGCAACCTGTACTGGTTTTCCGCGAACAGGGCCATTTCTTCGGGAGACGCGTCTTCCAGCAGCACGGGCCTCTGCGACGGCGTGAGCCTCGCCTGCCGGAACAGTCGCTTGATGAACGTCGAATCGAACAGCTGGTTGCCTTCCGCATCCTGGAACTGGACGAGCAGCGCCAGCAACTCCTTTTCGTGGCGGCGAACCCCCGCCGGATCGATGACCAGGTTGCGCGAAGGCCGGTTCTGGACCAAGGCGCGCCCCTCCCGATCCACGAGCAGGCCGCGAGGAGCCTGTACCGGATCTTCCCGCAGGCGGTTGGCTTCCGATTCGCGCAGCAGCATGTCGCCCTGGACGATCTGCAGCCACGCCAGCCGCCCCGCAAGGACAAGAAACGCCACGCAAAGAAGAACGATCAGGATCCAGGTGCGCTCGTTGCGCTCGATCTGGTCGCTCTGCTCGCTGGCTCCGATCACCAATTCCTCGCTTGGCGAGGAGGGCGGACCGCGAACAGGATCGCTCCGACCAGCATGGTGTACAACGCACCGGGAAGCGACACCTTGGCGACGAACCCGGCAAGCGAATCGCCGCCGTGGCGGGAGGCCATGTGCCAGACGGTATCGTGCAGCAGCGTCGCGAGCCCGAGGAGCACGACCCGCAGCAGGTAGCCCACGTGCACCCTGCGCTCATGGAGCTGTCCGACCAGGAACCCCACGAGGGACATCGCCAGCGCGAACGCCCCCGCGGCTCCGGAAGCGTACGTGTCCAGAAGCAACCCGCAGCCGAACCCCATCCAGATGGAAGCCAACGGGCCGCTGCGGAAGGCGAACAGCACGAACACCGCCAGCAGGACCGACGGCTGGATGCCGAAAATCGACAACAACGGAGCGATCGTGACCTGGGCGGCCAGCGCGACCGGCACGTACAGCGCGCGCACGAACGAATAGGACGTTTCGGAAGACATGCTCATGGAACCAATCCCCTCGAGGGTTCGGCGGCGAACAGCGAATCGCCTCCGCCCACGCGAAGGATCGGCGGCCTCAACAGCACGAAGACGTCCCTGACCTGCCAAGGATCCTGGAACGGTTCGATCCTGGCTTGGCGCATGATGCCGGTGGTGCCTGTCTTGCGGATCTCGACGACACGCCCGACAGGCAACCCGCGCGGGAAGATCCCCCCGGCCCCCCATGTGACCAGGCTGTCGCCCACGCGGATATCCGACGTCGCCCCGTATTCGACGAACACCCCCGAACCTTCCGGGGAGTGGATGATCCCCGGATTGCGGCTGCGCACCGACATGACCGCGACCCTGCAATCGGGATCCGACAGGCTCTGCATCTGCGAATAGCCGCCGGTCGACGCCAGGATCCGACCGACCACGCCTTTCGACGAGATCACGGCCATGCCTTCCTGGATCCCTTTGCGACCACCTTCGTCGAGGATCCAGATCCCGCCCAACCTCACGGGGTCGCGCGAAATCACGCGAGCGCCGATGAACGGGAACTCGAGCCGGGGACGCACCCCTTCGAATTCACCGATGGTCGAGCGGATGTCGGCGAGCTCGGAAAGCTTGGCGTTTTCCGCGATCAGCCGGGCGTTGTCCCTGCGGATCTCGCGCAGTTCCTTCTCGATTCCCCAACGGACATGGAGGTGTTCCACGACCAGATGCACGGGAAGGAAGACGGTCGTGGCGAAGCCCTTCCGCCACCCTTTCTGGATGGCTTCGGGTCGACTGGAAAGCCACAGACAAAATCCGAACACGAAGAGGATCGAAAGGATCTCTCGCCCCTTGAACGCCTGCGACGCAAGCCAGCGGAGGATCAGCATCGGAGGTCCTCAGCGGGTGCTGTTGATCAGCACCTTGCGGTAATGGTCCAGGTTTTCGACGATCTTGGCGGTGCCCATGCAGACGCACTGCAGAGGATTGTCGATGACGTTGACGGGCAGGTTCGTCTCCTGGCGGATGCGCTCGTCCAGGTTGCGCAGCTGCGCCCCGCCGCCGGTCATCACGATGCCCTTGTCCAGGATGTCGGCGGAAAGCTCGGGTGGAGTCTGCTCCAGCGCCGACTTCACCGCCTGCACGATCGCCGAGACGCATTCTTCCAGGGACTCGCGGATTTCGGTGGAGGTGATGCGCATGGTGCGGGGGATGCCCGCCGCCACGTCGCGTCCCTTGACTTCCATCGACAATTCCTGCGCCAGCGGGAAGGCCGATCCGATCTGGATCTTGATCTGTTCGGCGGTCGAAAGCCCGACGAGCAGGTTGTAGTTCTTCTTGAGGTAGTTGACGATCGCCTCGTCCATCTCGTCGCCGCCGATGCGCACCGATGTGTCGCAGACGATGCCGTAGAGCGCGATCACGGCGATTTCCGACGTGCCGCCGCCGATGTCGATGACCATGTTGCCCGAGGGCTCTTCGACAGGGATTCCCATCCCGATCGCCGCCGCCATGGGTTCCGACACCAGGTACACCTCGCGGGCCCCGGCCAGCTGGGCCGATTCGATCACGGCACGGCGTTCGACTTCGGTGATTCCGCTGGGTACGCCGATGACGACACGCGGACGTCCGAACAAACCTCGCCACAATGGGCTGTGGCTGTGCAGCTTGTCGATGAAATGCTTGATCATCTCGCGAACCAAGTCGAAGTCGGCGATCACGCCGTCCTTCATGGGTCGAATCGCGAGGATCTCGCCGGGTGTGCGACCCAACATGCGTTTGGCTTCCGTGCCGAAGGCCTGGACTCGGCCGGTCCGGCGCTCGACCGCCACCACCGAAGGCTCGTCGATGACGATGCCCCGCCCTTGGACATGGACCAAAGTGTTCGCCGTTCCGAGATCAATCCCGACGTCGTTCGAGAAGAGGGAAAAGAGTCCCATGAAGGCTCCAAAAGTGGTTGGAGGGTACAAACCTCGAGGCGATCAAATATAGCGAAAGAGGCGCCCTTGGGCGCCTCCGAAAGTCAACAATCGCTTGACAGAATCAGAAACTGTAGCTGGCCGAGATCCTGCTCAGGATGTGGTCGGTGGGACCACCCAGCAAAGCGCCGCCGGTGTAGAGGATGTCCTTGGCCATCACCGCGTCGACCTTGAGCTTGTCTTCGATGTTCAGACCGAAGCCGAACGAGACCAGGTCGTTTTCCGGATCGCCACCATTGGGGTTGGTCACGATTCTGGAATTGTCCTCGGTATTTTTCGAATAGTCGCGATTGGCGATGACCTTCTGGCCACCGACACGGATCACGAACCAGTCGGTCCAGATGTTGCGTTCGATGCCGAACGAGACACGAAGTCCATTCTCTGTGACCGACGTGACATAGTCTCCTATGGCGATATCGGCGGAGGATGGGGTGTTGGGCAAAGTTTTGCCAAGCAAATTCTGGTCGAAGGCGTTGTTGAAATAATCGACGCCCATCCAGAAGAAGCCACGGTCCAGCGAAACGTTGGCGCCGGATCCGATCCGGAATTCCGTGCGCTCGAGACCGGGAGCTGTGATGGAGCGGAAGGAAACGGCCGGAACGATCACGCCGAAGATCTGCGGGGCCGAGATGAACGTGCGGGCGCTGGCGCCGAAGCTGGGCTCGAACTCGCCGCCGTAGGATGTGCTGCCATCCTTGATCTTGGCATCCAGGAAGGCCACCGTGGCGGTCGCTTCCAGGTCGACTCCCTGTCCGAGCGGAGCATTGACGCCGATCGTGTTCACGCTCATCACCGAGGTCACTTGGTCGTTGCCACTGCTGCTGTCGCCGTAAGCCAAACGGGTCCCGACGCCCACGAGCAGGCCATTGCCGAACGCGGCGCCCAGAAGACCGTCGAACTTCACCGGAGTCTCGGTGGCGAACGGAGTGGCGACTCCCTTGAGGGAGATCGCGCGGGGGAAGTAGGCATCCCACTCGCTACCGCGATTGAAGGCGCCGCCGATCACGGCCTGGGGATAGCGGTTGCCTCCAGCCACGTCGGGCGAGAAGGACTTCGCGAAGATCGCACCGAACCAGGGATCCTTGGGGTCGCGATTGTAGCGCGAAAAACCCTTGTAGTTGGTCGTGTCTTCGGTGGAATTGCGCAGCGTGCCGAGCTCGCCGAGCAGGTAGTTGGGGTAGAGGTTCGCGTTGGCGGGGTTCGACCAGACGCTGACGTCGTCCATGAAATAGGTGGCGTGCTTGCCCATGGATTCGACGCGGGCGTTGGTGGCCAGGGCGGCGCCAGCCCCGAGAAGGACGATGCCTGAAGCCAGAGCGATGCGGTTACTCATTGGTCTCCTGCTTTGTGAAGGTAGAGGGTCACGAAATCTGTCTGTGCTACGAGTATACCTCAGATGTCACGGCTTGTCCAGCTCGAACCTGTAGGGAATTGTCTTGGACGGCTTCCGGCACCCCTTGTCCCGCGGCGTAACGGGCTTTCGCCCGTGTCCCCCGACACCAGCCTTCATGGCGGTTCCCGAAATCCAGGAAAACAAAAAACGACCGGAGGAAGGTTCCTCCGGTCGCGAAGTGTGTCGATCCGACGAAGCCGCGATTACTGCTTGTCGAGAACGAACGCGTAGGTCACGGTCACGTTGCCCTTTTCGATCTGGTCGAACTTCATGCGACGCGCCTTGTCCTTGATCTCGTCGTCCAGTCCCGCGTCACCCGTGTTGGTGCTGACGATCGAAATCTGGATGATGTCGCCCGAAGGAGCGATGGTGAACTTGAGCGAGATCTTGCCGCCCAGGTTCGGGTTGTTGCGAAGGTACTTCTCGTAGGTGTAGCGGAAGCCGCCGATGTGCTGACGGATCACGCGCAGAATGGATTCCGGAGAGCGCGATCCCGCCTCGCCACCGAGTTCGACGTTGGAAGGCTTGGGAGGAGCGATCTTCGCACGGGTCGCGACACCCGTTCCCGTTCCACCTGCACCCAGGGCCATCTTGCCCTGGCGCGTACCGCCGTTGCCCGTGCCGAAGCCCGCGCGACCGCCGGTTCCGAGACCGATGCCGCCGATGCCCGCCATGCGGTCACCGTCGCCACCAGCACCCTTGCCGCCGCGTTCACCCTTCTTCATCGAGCCGCCGCCGCCCGCCAAGATCACGTCGATCATGTTGGCCTGGTTGGGGTCCACATCTTCGCCCAGAAGACCGTCGGTCGCGGTGTTGATCTTGTCCATCACCGAGTTCTGCATCACCGCCGAGGGCGACGAAGGAGGCCAGGCGACGGTACGGGTTTCGGTCGAACCGCCCTCGTTCGGATTGGTGGGCTTCTGGTCGGAAGCGCCACCGGCGTCTTCCTTGGGCTCCGGCTTTTCTTCTTCCTTCTTCTCTTCTTCCTGCTTCTCTTCGACGAGCTGCAGAACGATATCCGGAAGAGCGTCGTCCTTGGGTCGCGGCTTGTGTTCCATCAGGATCATGCCGGCCATGGCCGAAATTCCGATGACCATCATTCCCGCCAGAACACCCCAGCGCGTCTTGTTGGCGCTGTCACCAGGCTCGCGCCATCCCAGCTTGATGGCGAGCATCATGCGCTGGCGGGCCTTGTCCCAAAGCGTGGTTCGCAGCGGAGTGTCTTCGATGACCTCGATGACGAAGTTGCCCCAGGTGAACTGGAACGACTCGTCGCGATTGGAATTCATTCCGTTGCGGATGGTGCCGTCGGCTTGCAGGCAAGCGTATTGCCCCGAGCCTTCGACGACGGCCAGCTTCTCCGGGAAGGGAGGAGGAAGGACAACAGAGTTCTTGGGGTGCGCGCCGATCTTCAGGCTCGAAGCCCAAAGGGACCATTCGCGTCCGACCTTGTTGTTCTGAAGAAGTACGACTTTCCAGTGGTGGATCATTTCGAATTCCTCAGTTCATGCCCTTGGCGGCAATCTTGATTTGTCGGAATCCGGCGTTGCCGGCGGATCGCATGACAGGCTTGAGAGTCGCGAAGGGAATGGCGCGATCCGCGTGGAGCAGGATTTCGCCGTTGAATGGCTTGTTCGGATTGATGCGTTCGATGGCCTGGGCATTTTCCTTCACCTTGTCCAAAGCTTCCTTCAGAGGATGGATGAAGAATCCGGACCAAACGGAATCCGGAAAGTCGGGGTAGCCGTCCTTCGGATTGATGATGACAGGGCAGATCGGCTTGCCGTCGAGCAGGAGCATGTCCTTCGAAAGCGAAATCACCGAAACTTCCTTGGGCTTTTCCGACGTGATCAGAACCCTGGCCAATTCGATGTCCTTGGAGTTCGCCAACGTCGCCGGGTCGGCCGAGAAGCTCATCACCAGGTACACCACCAAGATCGTCATCATGTCGATCATGGGGGTCAGGTTGAGATGGACTTCCTTCTGGGTGCTGGCGCCGCCCCTGCCGAACTTGCTGCCCTTGACTTGTTGTCCGCCGCCACCTGCACTCATGGTACGTACACTCCCTTCATGGCAAGCCCCGGGAAGAGCCGCATGCTCTCCTTGAACTGAGGAACTTCTTCAAGAACCGCATCGGTGCCCGAGAAGGTCTTGGACTGATCGATGATCTGCGCCAATTTCTCGAGCGGCAGCGACGGATGGGGATCAAGCGCCATGCGTTCCTCGGTCGGGAACTTCTTCTTGATCTCGATGAGGATGCTGTGGAACTTGAGCACCTGCTCTTCCGTGTAGGACGACGAATCCTTGCGATCCGACGCATCCACGAAGAACTGAGGCGGACCGAGCGGGTCCTTGTTGTTGACGTAGATCTTGATCGAATCCTTCGGCACCATCACGACCAAGTCGAACGGAGGAGGCATTTTCACCTCCTGCATCCTCTCCGGAGGAATGGGAGTCGGGAGCTTTGCCTCCAAGACCACAACCGTGAAGAAGCTGGCTGTGAGCATAAGGAAAGGAATCAGCACAATCATCACATCCAAGAAGGGCGTCAGATTCAACGGTTCGTCGAAATCTGCGTCAACATTGAACTTTTTCTTTGCCATGGATTGGCTCCGACCTCAGGAAAGATGTCGTCAAGATGGGAACTGCCCAGGATCCGTTCCCGGGCAGCAGGAATCTCTTACTTGGCGTTCTCGTGCAGCTTGCCGAACGCCTTGAGGGTCACCCAGTCCAGAGCTTCGGAGGAAGCGTGATCGAGTTCTTCGATCAGGTGGGCGGCCTTGGTGGCCAGGTAGGACTGCGCCATCATCATGAGCACGGCGATGAACAGGCCCTGGAAGGTGTTGTGAAGAGCGTGCGAGATACCCGAGGCCATCACGGTCTGCTTGGTGGCGGCGTCGACGTTGCCGAGGCCCTTGAACATCGAGATCATGCCCCAAACGGTTCCGACCAGGCCCATGAGCACCGCGACGTTGGCGATGAGGGACAGGTAGGGAAGACGGACGGCGATCTTGGGAACCACGGTCAGGTAGGCGGCTTCGACGTTCTGCTTGACGAGGGCTTCGTCGCAGCCGTAGCGCTCGACGGCAGCCTTCACCACGGCGGGCACGAGTCCCTTCTTCTGGTTGGCGCACAGGCGCAGAGCATCGTCGACGCGGTCGTCGACGAGGAGAGCGCGCACCTTCTTCATGAACACCTTGGTGTCCATCGAGTAGTCGCCCCAGTAGCGCCAGGCACGATCGACCACGATGCCCACGCCGAGGAATCCGACGAACAAGGTGACGAACATGAGGGCGCCGCCCGCGAGATAGAATTCAGCCAATCCGTGCATGGAAGATACCTCTGAACTATGGGTTTCTTGGATGTGATCATGTCGGGAAAAGACCATCCCGACCCTGGTTTCAAGCTTTCCTCAGCGAGAATTATTTCGCTGAATCAGCCTTAGGTTGAGCCGTAATATGGGTGGTGTCCTTGTGAAAATCAACCGGTTTTTCTGCGCTCTTCACTTGGACGGCTTCACTTGCGGGCTTATTCGACTTCTTGGCAACCCCAGAGGTATCGCTCTTCGCGGGAGCAATCTCGTTTTTCTTCTGAGGAACGACTTCTTCCGTGTCCACGACCAGATTGAGGATCGGGGGACGGGCATTGGAATCGAGCTTCGCGGGTTCGACCCAACCTTGACGTCCCTTGCGATTGCGGATCTTGGTCAGTGGGGTTCCCCACTTCAGGACCTCGACGACTTCACCCTTCTCGAGGACGTAGAGCGGGCGCTCGTAGACGCGCCTCTGCTCGGTCGGATAGACATTGGCTGGACCGCGCACCGTGACGATGGTTGCGGCGCCGACCAGTCCGGCGGCAAGCAGAATAGCACCAACGATTCGCCTGTTCATGTCAATTCCTCTTGAGTTTAGCCTTCAGTTCCTGGATTGCGGTCATCAGGTCTTGTTCGGTGCGCTGACCTTCGGTCTTCATGGCCTGGAGGGCGCGCAGCTTTTCTTCGCGATCGAGATTTCCTTCCGCGATTTCCTTCGCACGGGCCATGGCGCGGGCAAGGTCCTTGTCGGACTTGTCCTGAGGCGCTGCCTGGACGACGGCTTCCACGATCTGGGTCTCGAGAATCTTGTTGTCGGGGGTCAGTTCCTTGATCTTGTTCTTCAAGGAGTCCAACACGGGCCCCACGATCCCCATCTCGGCGGCCTTCTCGACACCGGGAACATATCCCTTGTCGACCGACAGCTTCTGGAAGGAGATCATGTTGTCTTCCTTCTGGGCCTTGTGGTACTCGCATTCTTCGTTGTACTGGTCGGAGTTGGGCTTGGCCCTGGAAGGGCAGGGCTCTTCGAGAATCGCGTTGCCGATCTGTTCGAATCCTTCGCCGGTGAAGTAGAACGTCCTGAGGATGGACTGGCCCGCGGCACGGGTCTGTTCGTTCTGGATGCCCGCCTTGCGGGTCAAGGCCAGGAACGACTCGTACTGCTTGGCGGTACGCGACGCGAGGGTCGGGATGATTCCCTTGGCCACGCCCACGCGGAACAGGATGCGCTCCTGGATCGCCTTGAGGTTGGTGCCCTGGGGAGGTTCGATCGCCCTGGCATCCGTCAGCATCTTCATCTCGTTGGCGGCTTCCTGCTCGGCGGACTTGATGGTCCACTCTTCGATCAGGAGCTTGATCGAGTTGTCGAAGTACTCGTTGGTCTTCTTGATGGCCTCGGTCCGGGACTTGATGGCTTCCGCGATCTTCTTGACGTCGCTGGTCTGCGGCATCTTGATCTGGTTGATCGAGTCGGTGCGGATCATGCCCTGCCGGTAGTAGGCTTCGGCCGGAATGGAAGCGTCGATCGCGACGGCGTTCTTGCCTTCCTTGTAGTAGTTGATCAGCTTGGTATAGAGTTCGTCGGCCTTCTTGACGTTCTTGGTGCTGTCGTAGTACCAAGCCGCACGCAGGTAGGCCTTGGAAACCTTGGACTTGTCGTTCGGGTACTGGGTCGCGAAGATTTCGTAGGCTTCGGCCATCTTGGCGCGATTGCCCTGCTTCTCTTCGATGATGGGCACCGAGAAGGCGGCTTCAGGCGCGTACTGGTGCTTGGGATACTGGGCGATCACAAGCCTGTAGATGCGAACGGCCTCGTTCCACTGCTTGGCCTTTTCGTAGCTCAAGCCTGCGGTGTACAGAAATCCGGGAGTCTGCTCGTGCTTGGGGTAACGCGCATAGTAGATCTCGAGGGTCTTGGCCTTGTCGGCGTGGCGACCAGCACCTTCGTACAAGCTGGCGGCCTGCGAGATTCCCTTGAATGCCGCGGAATCCGAAGTGTTCGGGTAGTACCTGTACAAGCTGTCCAAGAGGATCGCCACACCGGCAACCGTGTCCTTGGCCTGACGGAACTGGTCGGCGGCAGCCTGGATGGCCATGATGCAAAGGCTGGACTTCCCGCGGTAGGTGCGTTCGAAGCCCATGTACTCCTGGGCGGCTTCGCGATGCCGCTTGGCGTTTTCCAGCGCGACAGCGGCACGGAAGGCGGCCGAGTCGGCGATGTTCAAGGTGGTGTATTCGCGGGCCAGACGACGGAAGTGGAACACGGCGGAATCGGTCTTGCCGGCCTTTTCCGCGTTTTCGGCCATGCGCCAGATGACTTCGCCGATGTTGTTGGTCATGGCGGCGTTGAGGGTGTCGCCCTTGGGCAACGCTGCGATGACAGCTCGGTATTCCCGTTCCGCTTCTTGGAATTTGCCCGACTGGGTGTACGCGTAACCCATGCGGGCGCGGGTGTCGTTGGCGAACTTGTAGGTGGGATAGTTCTTGACCAGGCGGTTGCCCGTGGCGATCGCGTTGGCCCAATCCTGCCCGTTGACCTGGAACAGGAACAAGTTGTAGGTCAGGTCCGGGGCATCCTGCGCCTTCGGGAACTTGACGAGATAGTTTTCCACCGCAGCC
The DNA here is from genome assembly GCA_029557215.1 of Fibrobacterota bacterium. Classification (GTDB taxonomy): domain Bacteria; phylum Fibrobacterota; class Fibrobacteria; order UBA5070; family UBA5070; genus UBA5070. The sequence continues at coordinate 113,700 of JAKPQQ010000222.1, forward strand.
ATGTAACGCTTGGTGATGGGCTGGTTGTAGGCCTTGACTTGGTCTCCACCCTGCTTGGCGACTTCGCCCGCGGCGGCGAGCTGGAGTTCGACCACTGCATTGTAACCGGCATCCACAGGCTGGGTCAACTTGCGTTCGGCGATGGTCGGTTCGCGATACTTCTTGGGGTCGTTGACGTTCTCGCCGGACGCCCAGATGTAGACATCGGCGGCTTCCTCGTGGCGACCGACATAGGAGAGAGCGTCGGCCAGATAGATCTTGGCGCGATAGATGGGCCAGTTGCCTTCCGATCCGTACTGCTCGATGAAGCGCTGATAGTTCTGGATGCCCTTCTTGACCATGTTCGAGTCCCTGCGATCCTTGCCGGGGAAGTGCAGCTGCATGGCAACTTCCAGCATGACGTCGCGGACGCGAATCTGGATCTGTTCCAGTTCCTTGCGGTCGATGTTGCGAGGCTTGCTCCACCATGGGCTGTTCTTGCCGAACTTCTGGACGAGCTGCTCGCGAGCCTCCTGGGCTTCTTCGATCTTCTTCTTCTTGTCCCAGACTTCGACAAGCTTGATCTGGGCGAGCGGTGCCTTGAAGTAGTCGGGGTAGTTCTTGAGGAAGTATTCGATGGCGGGAATGGCCAAGTCGTGCTGGTCGCGATCGGCGTGCTTGACCGCCAATTCGTAGAACAAGGTGTCTTCGTAACGACGTCCGCCCTTGGTTCCGAAGTACTTCTTGGCATCCTTGTAGGAATCGGGGAATTCTGCGAAGCAGGAACCCATGTAGAGAATGGCTTCCGAGCGCAGGTCACCGCGGATCTGGCCGCGATCGGCGCGCTCGACGTAGTCGAAGAAGGCATCCACGGCGGTCTGGTAGCGGGCCTTCTGGTAGAGGGCCTCGGCCTTGTGGTACAACGCCAATCCGAGCACGGCCTCGTTGCCGGGCATGTTGGGGTCGACCTTGTTGTAGTAGGCGATGGCCGAGTCGTACTTTTTGTCGACGAAGTAGAATTCGCCGATGCGGAGATTGGCCGGGCCGATCTGGCGCGACTGCGGGAAGTTGCGGGAAATTTCCATCAGAAGCGGGAAGGCTTCGGTGGAACGCCCCATGAGGTCGTAGATGAACGCGGTACGATAGAGAATCACGTCGCGACGACCACCCGCGGGAACTTCCTTGAGGTAGCGCTGGTGCGCGGCCAGCCCCTTGGCGTAGGAAGGCAGGCTCTGGCTCGGTTCCTTGCCGCGCTTGTCGTTTTCCTTCCAGCGTTCGTATTCGCGTTCGTACTTCTCGCGATTGGCCAGATTCTGGCGCTGGTCCATCTGGTAGTTGATGTCGGCGATGTTGAACAGACCGTCTTCGCAGCGCTTCTGGTCACCCTTGGGGTTGCAGTTGTCCTTGGCCACCTGCTCGTACAGCGCCAGCGTCTTGATGATGTCCCCGGCGGTTTCCGGGCACAGCGCCTTGAACTTCTGGATGTCGTCGTTCAGTGGCGAGATCTTGGCCCCGATCGCCGCCACCTGGTTGCGCAGGGGCTTGAGTTCGTCCATGCAACGATCTTTTTTGGCGCCCGTCATCTTTTCGCAATCGGCCTTCTTCGACTTGCCCTGCTCGTTGAGCTTGTTGACCTGCTCCATGAGCTTGGCCTTGTCGGCCTGCGTCTTGTCCAAGGCGACGCAGTCCGCGTTGCGGCCCGCCGGAGCCGCATGCCCCAGCGTCGCAACCATGCCGGTGAGAAGGATCGTCGAGAAAAGAAACCTTGCGTTCATGATAGCGCTCATCTAGAAAAAGTTGCAGGTCAACCGAAGGGGTGGATCTGACAGGATCAGAATTCGGTACCGCCCGTGCCGGCACTTTCGAGACATTTCTTGGCGGTCGCCAAGGCGTAGGTCGCGTCCTTCTCGAGACGGGCCTTGTCCTTTTCGAACTTCTTCTGCTTGTTCACGATGTCCTGGAACTTGAAGAAGTCTTCCTTGGCGGTGGCGATGCGGTCGATGTTCGGCTTGACCGCGGCGCGCTTGTCGAGCACGCGCTCCGAGGGCAGCTGCAGGGACAGTTGGTAGACCTTTTCCATGACTTCCGAGGAGTCCGCGGTCGCGGTCTGGTAGTCGGTGGTCTTCTTCTGGATTTCCTCGGCGGTGAGGAAGCCCTTGCCGATCATCTGCTGCACGGTTTCGAAGCTCTTCACCGCATTGCCGCAATCCTTGCGCGACAGCTGGCCGTATCCCTTGACCAGGTGGCCTTCGGGGATCAGGATCGAGGTGGGAGCCTTGTCCATGATGTTGTCGATGTGCTTGTTCGCGTCATCCCAGAACTTGGGGTTGGACGCGGCGTTGCGCACAAAGCACCAGGCGGCGGCAAGCTGGGCTTCGTCGTAGTAGCTGGAGTTGCTGGGGACCTGGGTGTAAAGGTCCAGGGCGCGTGTCAGCTGAGGCTGGGGCAGCGAGTACAGAACGTGTCCAAGACGGACCGCGGCGGCTTCCTGGAGGTCCTTTTCGGACTTGTTGCGCGGCTGGCGGGTGAGCACGGCTTCGAAACGCTGCTGGGCCTCTTCGAGCTTGCCTTCGCGGGTCGCGATCTGGCCGAGGGTGTACTGGGCGTAGCCGTAGTTGGCGTCGTCCTTTCCGATGCTTTCCAGGAGCTGGCGGGATTCGGAATCCTTGCCCTGGGCGAAATAGGCCTGGCCCATGACGTAGTCGGCGTCGGACTTGATGTCGGAGCTCTTGTACTGGCTGGCGATGATGTTGTAGTTGTTCTGGGCTTCCGACCAGTTGCTTTCCTTGTAGGCGATGTTCAGCAGCTGGAAGTAGTACTTGGGCACGTAGGCCGAAGCGTCGTAGTTCTGGATGCCCGTCTGGTAGACCTTCTTGGCCACCGCGTTCATTTCCATGTTCTCCAGGCTCTTGCCCTGGTAGTAGGACGCGATGTCGGCCTTGCGGTAGGTGGGGTACTTGACCACCACGCGTCCGAAGGAGTAGGCCGATTCGAGGAAGCGGCGCTGGAGGTAGAGTTTCATGGCGGCCTGGAAGGCTTCTTCCGGCTCGCGGATCAGACGGGTGTAGCGCTTGGAGCCCTGGACTTCTTCGCGCGTGGGTCCGAACCGGCTGGTCAGCTTGACGTTCCAGAGCAGACCGCGCTTCTGGTCTTCCCAGGAAATGCCGTCGTGCGAGATGTCGAGCTCGATTTCGAAGTAGCGGATGATCGCCAAACGCTGGGCGTTGCCCGAGAACGAAAGCATGGGGAAGCCTTCGCGGGTGATCTTGCCACCAAGCGCCACGTTGGGCGACATGAAGTAGAGAGCACCGACAGCCCAGGCGTTCTGGGATTGGCCGGTGAAGTCGATCATGGAGAATTCGGCGCGGCCTTCGAGGGAGCGATCCAGTCCGAGCCAGTGCACGCCAAGATTCACGTTCTGGGTGTTGTCGAATCCGGGCTGCTGGTAGGCGTTCTGGACCGATCCACCGATCTTGAGGAAACCGGTCTTGGAGTTCTGGAACGGATTGAACAGGACGCCGACGTCGGTGGCGATGGGGTAGGTCTTGGCGTCGCCGAAGTTGTTGAAGTTGAGCACCTGGACGTTGGCGCCCAAGGTCATCCAATGGAAGACGCGGTAGCCGTAGCCCAGCAGGATGGCGTCCTTGCGCCAGGTCGTGCTGCCGGCATCGACCACGCCTTCGGTCTTGTCGACCGTGGCGCCGTTGATGAACACGGAGGCGCCGATGGTGTGGTTGTAGCCGATCGGGAACACGCCGGAGACGTATTCCAGTCCGGCTTTGCCGTTCACCGTGCTGTACATGCCGAACATGACTTCGGTCTGGTCGGCGTCGGTGATGTTGCCCGGATTGATGAATGCAGCCGTGTTCGTGCCGAAATCGCCGAAGTAGTCGGTCTGCTGATAACGGGTCTTGGAGTACTCGAGGGCCAGAGCGTTGCCGGAGAGCAGAAGCGTTGCGGCAAGGGCGGCGTTGCGTGCGTTGTTCACGAGTCGTCTCCCCGGTATTACTTGGAGTTGTTCTTGGACGTGTTGGACTTCTCAGATTCGGAATCCGCGGGTGGTGCCGCCGATTCTGAACTGGAAGCCGCTGGCTCGTCGGATGCACTCGACGAACCGGCATCGGGGACGACGGTCGAGCCGTCGTAGAGCCCGATATCCACCTTGCCTTCACCTCGTCCCAGCATCGGGGATTCGTTCTTGCATTTGAGATTCAGCGAGAAGGGCGATGCGGAGATGAACAACGGATCGAGCGACAGGTTGGTCTTGTTCACCTTCGCGTACTTGTTGAAGGGGTAGTAGTTGTGCCAGATGTTGTTGTTGTTGATCCGGACATCCATTTCCTTGTCGACGAACACGCCATACTCGTGGTTGCCCACGAAGATGTTGTTGCGCAAGTTGACGCGTCCAGGACCCAACGCGCTGATGCCGGAATAGCCGTTCCGGACGATCACGTTGTTTTCGATCCACACGTTCTGGGCGTTCACGCCGTAGAGCAGGATGCCCGACCAGCGGTTGCCGAAGATCACGTTGTTCTTGATGTGCGGCTGCGAGATGTACGCACCGATACCCGCACCGTGATTGTCCATGATGATGTTGTCATGGATCTTGGGTGTGGTGTTTTCGCAGAGGATGCCGTCGATGCCGTTGCGAATGGTGAATCCGTAGATTTCACCTTGGGCTTCGCCCAGCACGGTAGGCCCGCGGCGACCTCCGTCGATGATGGTCGTTGCTGGGTTTTCACCCGCAAGGACGACACCTTGGTTCAGTTTGACGTTCTCGTTGTAGACACCGGCTTTTACAAAGATGGTGTCTCCGAAGTCGACATTGCGGAATGCTTCCCGGATGGAAGGATACTGCGTCGGGACGACGACGGTCTTGGCGAAAACAGCGGATGTAAGGCCCGCTAGGCCCAGGGCGAAGCCGAGGGACACGGAGTGCTTCATGGCGATTCCTGGCTGGTGGTAAGGAAAACGGAGCACTGGAGTTAGAAACTGCACGGCGCAAATGGAAAGATGCCACAGTGTTGTGACACCGAGGGAAAGTATGGTTCTGCTGAGAACCAGTCAAGCCGTTTTCATGCGTGGTGACGATTCCTGCCACAAAACAACGGCCTTCGATGCCCCAATCCCCCAAAAACGGGTCTGTTGGAGCAAGTCTCCGCCGCAGGCGCGCGCAGAGGGGTGGACACACAAGAAACCAAACGGCGGATCTGACGCCCACCACCGCCGGCGATCGGAACATCCATGGCGGGGTTCCGGACGCGGCAAGGTCCGCACGGCGGAGACGATGCGGGCATCCACCGTCGCATCGCTGGACAAGCGGTGGCACAACGAAAACGGCCCGCTCAGGCGGGCCTTGTCGTGGTTGGATCCGTATTTGGGTGCCTCGCGAAGATTATTCGCCGAGCATCTCTTTTTGACGCTTGCGTTCTTGGATCGCTTCGCGGATTTCCTGGGCTCCGGACTTGATGTCCTGGAGAAGCTTGCGAGCTCGCGTTCCGGCGACCGCGTTGCCCTTGAGTTCGAACTTCTCGTACTCCGAGCGCAAAGAATCGATCAGGGAACGAAGTTCATCGATCTTTTCCAAACTCATCGAAGACTCCAAGGGACCTAGAAATGAAGCTGGCTGAGTAGGACTCGAACCTACGACCGGGCGGTTAACAGCCGCCTGCTCTACCGACTGAGCTATCAGCCAAGGGATGAGGAAATATAAAGCATCTTGGTGCGAAAGCAAGGGCCGAACAATGGCTTTAGCTGTTTTGTCGTGGATCCAGCAGCTCGATGTGCGAATGGGTGAGGATTCGCTGCACGCAATGGATGCCCGCTCCCAAGGCTTGATGGATGCGAAGACGCGCTTTGGGTTCCCAAACAACCGGATCGGGGATCGGGAGATGCGTTTGGTCTTCCCGACAGGCCGTGGCCATCCGCAACGGATTGCGGCGCTGGCACACGAGATCCAGGTCCACGCCATCGCTTGCGCCTCCAGCCACCAGGAACGCCGTATCCGGATAGGATTCGAGGCAGGAGAGCACCCATCCCAGATCGCCCAACGCCGGATGCCGACTCGCGATGGGTTCGGCACCCGAGCCGTCTTGCGCCTGGAAGACGCGCGCGCAGCGTTCGCCCAGGGCTTGGACCGTCCGGGCGTCGGCGCCGGGAAGCGCCAGCCCCCACATGGGCCGTGCCCGCAGACGTTCTTCCAGAAGTCCGAGCAGGTGGTCGATCAACGCTTCCAGGCGATCGGGCGCGAACCACGCCACGCCTCCGGACGGAAGCTGTCCAACCGGCCGGACCGCGCCGACGACCGCCGCGACGGAGGCCAGCCGCGACGCGGGAATCCGTTCGAGACCACCTCCGTTGGCGTCGAGCTCGACCACCAGCATGGATGCGGAATCGGAGCCGCCATCGACCACCACCAGATCGGCATCGGCCAGGATGGAACGCTGCGTGAACAGATCGAGGTGCCCGTCGCGAACCGCGAGCGACGCCTTGCCGTTGGCCGCGACAAGCCCCCACACCCCGCCTTCCAGGGCGTCCTGATCCAGCCGATCGGGCGATCCCGCCGTCGCGAGCGCGCCGTGGCGGACCAGGCCGATCCGGAGTTCGCCGGAAAGCTCTTTGGCCAACCGCCGCGCCAGAACGGAGTCGCCGCAGGATGGTTTCACGACGATCTCCAAGGGGTGGTAGCTCCAGCCCGAATTCCCGACGACACGCTCCTCGATCCGATTCGCCACCACCACCCTCCCCCCGATCAACCTGGGCGAGAATATACCCCGGTTGCGCGTGCGGGCTCGAAATGCCATGTTGTCGACGATCGGACGCCCGCCAACGCGACCATGGATGAACTTCCATCCCGCGTTCGGGCACCAATGCTATTCCAACCCGGAGCACCGTCCATGATTTCACTCGCTCTCGCCCTGGCCGGATTGGCCACCACCGGCGCATCGCGCAACGTCCTGGAGCTGGGATCCGGTCCCGGCGCCTGGTCCTACTCCTACGGAGGATCGACCAGCGGGAAAATCTCGTCGTCGGAGGAGGCCAAGCTGCTGACCTATTCCGGCGACGACAACGAGTATTCGGGGTGGACCTTGCACCTGCCCCAGTCGCTGGACCTGTCGGCGATCCGGGTTGGCGGCGCCTTGAAGCTGCGCGTCCAGGGCGACCGCGGGGGCGAAGAGATCTTCGTTGGCCTGATGGACGACGAATCGGACGGTCCCGGCAGGAAGATCCAGGTGCGGGTTCCGCTGAAGAACTACGCGCCGCTGGACAAGAACTGGAAGAGCGTGACGATTCCGCTGGCCGACTTCGAGGACCATGGTTCCTGGTGGGACGACAAGGCCAAGCAGGAGATTTCGGGTCGGTTCGACTGGACCAAGGTGGCCGAGGTCAGGATTTCGTCCAACCGCGGCGCGAACAGGGCTCGCAGCGACTCGGCGGGGATCTTCAAGGTCGCGATCGACGAATGGACGATCGCGGACACCAGCGGGGTGTGGAACGCCGCGGCCTACTGGAAGCACTTCAAGAGCGACGCGCCGGACGACACCTTGGAGACGTTCGGGGGCGAAAACCCGCAATCGCGGTGGTTCCTTGCCGCCGACGACGCGTCGAAGCGCTCGATGAAGGCCGCCGACCCCAAGGACGGCCGCGCCCTGGAGTTTTCCTACACGATGGGGTCGTGGACGACCTTGGGCGCTTCGCTCGCCAACATCCCGGGCAAGACCCGAGGGAACTGGAGCCGCCACGGCGGAATGGCCGTGGAAATCTGGAGCCCGCGCAACGGCGTGGGGATTCAGGTGCAGGTGACCGACAGCGGCAAGGAGCAATGGGTGAAGAACATCCATCTGGCCCCGGGTTGGAACTCCGTGGTGGTGCCGTTCAAGGCGTTCACGCGCAACGGAAATTGGCAACCGGAAGGCGCCGTCGCCAACGGACGGATGGACCTGGGAAGCGTCCAGACCCTGGGGTTCCAGCCCTTGGACCAGGGCGTGGCGACCACGCTGCGGCTCAAGGACGTGCGGTTGACCAACCATGCGCTGGACCCCAGGAAGGCGAAGCGACCCGACGAGATCCGCTGGAACCACCTGGGCTACGCGCCGCGGGCCACCAAGCGGTTCGTGGTGGCGAACCCGACGGATTCCGTCTTCGAGGTGCTGGATGCCGAAGGCAAGGTCGCGCTGGGCGGCAAACTGGTGCGCGCGGGCACATGGGAGCCGTCCGAAGAAGAAGTCGCGCAAGGCGATTTTTCCAGCCTGCGACGCGCCGGGACGTACAGCATCCGGGTCGGGAAGTCGAAGTCCCTGCCGTTCGGGATCGCCTCCGACGTGTACGGGAACACTCTGGTGGACGCCGCGCGCGCGTTCTATTTCCAGAGGGCGTCCACCGACCTCCAGGAAAAACACGCTGGAATCTGGCAACGCAAGGGCGGGCACCCCGACAAGGATCTGCCCCTGTTCGAGGCGGGCCGCCAAGGGAAATGGAGCGCTCCGGGCGGATGGTACGACGCGGGCGACTACGGCAAGTACGTGGTGAACGCGGGCATCAGCGCGAGCACGCTGCTTCTGCTGCACGAACTGTTCCCCGCCGGGCTGCCCGACGGCAGCCTCGGCATCCCCGAATCGGGCAACAAGCGCAGCGACCTCCTCGACGAGGTGCTGTGGGAGATGCAGTGGTTCGAGCGCAT